>DFES01000223.1:1545-17303 GCA_002369175.1 Selenomonadaceae bacterium UBA3796 | reverse complement strand
AGAGTTGAAATGCTTTTTTTGCCAACGATTGTCTTTGATGGCAACTTCTGATATTTTCTGATGGATTTTGTCTCCCACAGGAACAGAGATCCATCTCGGCTCCCCATTGATGATAATGAGATTTCGATTTCGCCAGTCATTTTTCGTAAATTGAACTTCATCGTAGAATATGAACATATCCACATCGTGAATTATGTCAAAATATCCCTTCCAGGGGATATAGTTTGATTGGAGAACTGCGATTTTTTTCATCTGCCAGCCGATTCTTTCTTCATCATTTCTCTTTTCATATCTTTAAGCATATCAAGATACAAATATTCCGGTTTATATCCCAAATCAATTGTTGCAGGAGCAATATCCATGATATACTGTGGCGAGTCAGGCATATCAGGTCGATATACGATACGATTATTGTTTCCAAAAACTTTAATAATCCCTTCGACTTGTTCCAGCATGCTCGTTCCTACACCTGTTCCCACATTATAATGACCGCCGTCAATCTTCGCGTTCAACGCCCGATATAACATCTGAGAGAAATCCTTGATGTAAACCATATCCCTTAAACGCTTTGGATTCCCCCATACTTCTATAGGTTCTCCATTTTTTGCCTTTTCAATCATGATAAACTGATTTTTTCGGCGATATGTTCCGTCCAGAAAATAACCATCATCTGAAAAGAACATATAGATGTTGGGCAGACGAAATACAAATGGTTTTATCCCATACATTTCATGATAATTTCTAAGCAGATCAACGCCAAAATTTTTGGAAAGGACATAGATGGTATGGTCATCATGAAAGGACATGTTTCTGGGCATATCAACGGTCAGGACTATTTCAGTATCTCCATAGTTCTTTATATCTCCAAAACTCTGCATATACATAATCCGATCCGCTTCCGATTGCCTGCAATATTCAAGGATTTTCAGTGTTCCTGTAATATTGGTATCAATATATGCCTGCGGATTATATCCTTTCATTTTTGCAGGCATCATCCCTGCAAAGTCAACAATTGCATAGGCATGAGACGGAAGTTTGGAAAATCCATTGCCAGAAACGATATCCACTTCCACAACATCGGCACATGAAGATAGTTCCTCTTCTATCAAGGCATTCTTGTGATGTACGGCGGCTGTGATATGAAAATTGCATTCCTGTTCAGAAAGATATCCCACAAATGATCTCCCCAGATTTCCTCCCGCTCCGAAAATCACAATTTCCTTCACCTTTCTCCCCCTTTCACGAGATTCATCGTATCCCGGATAACATATTGCGGCGCTTTGTTGATGCAGATATAGATCCGTCCAATATATTCCCCGATAATTCCCAGCATGATCATAATGCTTCCCGTGGAAAACAAAAGAATGGAGACGATGGAACTATATCCCATGATAATTTCCGGGTGCATGAGCTTTTGTACAATATAGTAAATCATCAAAAGCATCCCTAAAAATGCAAAGAAGAATCCACTCAATGTTGCCAGTCGTAAAGGCGTGACAGAAAATGCTGTAAATCCGTTGAAAAAAAGCCCTATGGACTTTTTTAGCGTAAACCCGGATGGATTCTCATCAGCGCGTTCTCTCTCATCCATTTCCACCATCTGAATTCTATGGGTAACTCTTATAATAAGTCCGCTGAGATAGGGATAGGGATAGGGATATTTGACCACTTGATCCACAACGTAGCGCTTTAACGCAAAAAAATTCTCGACGCTGATTCCCTTCGGGCGTCCTATAATAAATTCTGCCATTTTTACATTCATTAGACTGCCGAAGCGCTTCCAGGGAGATTCCATCTTCTTCCTGTACACGGCACTTGTCATATCATACCCATCCTGTTCCAGAGGTTTCAGCAAATTCCAAAGTTCTCCCATCGGACATTGGTAATCGTCATCCAAGCTAATGATATAGTCCCCCTGGACAACAGAATATCCTGCCATCACCGCCGAATGCTTCCCCATATTTTTCGTCAGATCAATGACTTTTATCCTTTGATTCTTCGTCGCGATCTTTTTTAGAACATCATAAACTCCATCCGGACTTCCGTCATTGACGCATATGATTTCGTAGTCATATCCTTCCCGTTGCTGAACCGTCTGAATGATCTCATCAATGACCATGCCGATTGTTTTTTCGCTGCGGTAACAGGGTATCACAAAACTAAGCAATGTCATTTTTCCGACTCTTCCCCCATTCCGTGCCTATGCAGGATTCTTTCGATAAAATTCCCTGATTTTGTCACAAACATATGAAATATCATTTCTCCCTATCTTATAGTACAAGGGCAAGCGAAGCAATCGATTACTTTCACGGGTCGTATGCCGATCCTCTCCGTGAAATCTTCCATATCTGAGTCCCGCAGGAGCAGAATGCAGGGGGATATAGTGGAATACGGATTGAATGCCCTGTTCTTTCAGATATTGGATCAATTTTCCCCTCTCCTCCATATCCTTTGCCTTGATGAAGAAAATATGTCCGTTCCCTTCGCAGTCTGCGGGGATAAAGGGAAGCTCAATCCGTCCCTCCGCAGCGAGTTCCTTGAGTTCTTCTTCGTATTGTTTCCAGGAGCGCAGCCGATTCTGCGTGATTTCCTCCGCCACCTCCATCTGCGCCCAGAGGTAGGCAGCATTCAGCTCACTGGGAAGGTAGGAAGAACCGGCCTCCTGCCAGCAATATTTGTCCACCTGCCCGCGAAAGAACCGGGATCGATCCGTTCCCTTCTCACGGATGATTTCAGCACGTTCTGCCATGGCGGCATCCTGGATGAGCAACGCCCCCCCTTCTCCCATGCTGAGATTTTTTGTTTCATGGAAGGAAAGGCAGCCAAAATCCCCAATCGTCCCAAGGCTCCTGCCTTTGTAGGAAGCCATGATGCCCTGAGCCGCATCCTCGACGACTTTCAAATGATGCCTCTTGGCAATTTCACTCATTTCCTCCATGCGGCAGGAGATTCCGGCGTAATGAACGGGTGCAATCACCCTGGTTTTCTCCGTGATGGCCTCCTCCACCAGCCTTTCATCCATGTTCATTGTTTCGGGCCGGATATCCACAAAGACGATCTTCGCACCACGGAGCACAAATGCATTGGCCCCAGAGCAGAATGTGAAGGAGGGCATGATGACCTCATCCCCCGGCTGAATGCCGCAGAGCATGGCAGCCATTTCCAGGGCATGGGTGCAGGATGTCGTAAGCAGCGCCCTGCTCGTCCCTGTCCGCCTCTCCAGCCACTCGCTGCACCTTTTTGTATATTCTCCATCACCGCTGATTTTCCTGTTCTGCACAGCAGCCTCCATGTATTTGAATTCCTTTCCTGCAAAGGGCGGAAGATTGAAAGATAACATAATAGTTCCTCCCTAATCATGTTATTCTGCCAGAGTCCAATGAACGGCAAATAGGAAGGGAATCGCGTAGACCACTGCCAAAGCAGACCACCAAAGAAGCATATAGCATTTTCCTATGGAATCGTCCACCCTATCCCCTATTGCCGCAAGCTGCCGCCTTCCTGCCCAGGCGGCAGCCCAGACTGCCGCAGCAAGTCCCCAGTAAGGAAATACCGCCATCGGGAGCGGTTCATATTTCAATTGGATATCGTTTCCCCCTGCCCGTACAGGAACGCCAAGAAAGCTGCCAAATACAGGCCGGGGCTCCGTCTTTTCCCCATTTACCATGCAGTGCCAATTTTGATAATAGGTTATCGGAAGAAAGAGGATGCCACCCTTGGGGGAATCATGCCGGAGGAACAGGGAATCCTTGGTGATCTCCGGCGGTTCCTGAAGGCTTGCCGGAAAACTCTCACAGAAGGATGCCAGTTTCTTCACATCCAAAAGCCCCAGATGCACCTGGGAAAAGTCGTAATCCTCCACTGTTTCCAGTTCCAGGGTCACCATCTCATCCTCAAAGGTTCCCAGATCGAGAAGCCGGTTGTTGAACTCCTTTGGATATGACGTATTATCCGAATCCGTCAGATTCGGGACAGGATGAATCTTTCCGTTGACATAGATTCTATGGATGGTGTCATATCCCCTGTTATCACTGTAAAAATAAAGTTCCTGGCGCCCCGCCACGGAAATCTCCATCCGTGGCCCCGATTGGTTCTCACAGACCGTGAGCAGATTTTCCCCATCCCCTGCCAACAAATGGAAAATATGATTCTGGTAAGCAAATACATTGTCGCAGGGAGGCGCATCGTCAGCTATTTCCAAGCCAAAAGGCAAGGTATAGTGCGGCCGGTACCAATGAACTGAGCGGATGGATGCATCTTCCGAGTAGAATTCCGGACTCAGAGGCATGTCTACAGTGAAAACATTTGTTATGTGCAAAAGAGCATCACTGAAAAGCGTCCCTCCCGAGTCCAGCACCCTGGTATAATCATATCCGTAGCCAAGGGCTGCATACTGCCTCTGGACTCTGGACGGACAGCTCGGGATGAAATTCTCAAGGGAGCAGGTTCCTGCAAGGGCAGCATAAAGGCTGTTGAAATTGTTGTCAGCATTTCGGGTGGTATGGAGGGCAGGAAGGGTACGAAGGGAATCGGGCAGATGACCATCCAGTTCCCGCTTCAGGTCCGTCGCCGTGAAAAGATAGCGGTTGTATTCCTCCTGATGCCAGTCGGGCGTATGCTGCCGGGGACTTGCTGTCATCTTTTCCATCGGAGGAGGCAGCCACAGATATAGAGCTATCCCATACTCCACCAGCAGAACAAGCAGTATGAGAGGCGGTTTGCAGGCCGGACTGTGCAGGCAAAACCGCTGCAGGAGACAGCAGATGACGAAAGCAGCGGCCGTAACGAACATGATCCCGCCCAAATACTGGGAGAACTCCATTGCCAGCCCGAGTACAGAGCAGCCAATACAGCCGATTATCCCGGCGGAAAGCAATACCTCCCTCCATTTCTGGGAGGCAGCTCCATCCGGGAAAACAAGTTTTTCCCGGATGGATGTCAGGCCAATCTCAATGAAAACAAAGGCCGGAATAAAAGCAAAGCGCACGGGCCACATCATCCGGCTTCCGCCATGGTACAGCGTCTCCGTGCCGGACACGAAAATCGCCAGAATGACCAGCAGGAAGATCGCCCGGTAATAGGACAGCTCCCCTTTCAGCCCGTGCCATGCCTTGGTGATAATCGCAATCCAAAAGCTGCTCCCCATCAGGATACAGACGCCATACATCAGGAAAACCACTGGACGGAAATCCGAATCGCCGGAAAGCGCCGCCAGATACATTCCCAAAAAACTCTTTTGGGTGACCATTGCTGTCCTGGCTGACTCCGCAAGATTGAGCATGGCCGGAAGCCAGCTGATGGAAGACAAAAGCATGGCGCTCATCATGGACACAAGAAACAGCCTGCATTTCCTGGCATGGCGGGAAATGCCTCCCCTGCAGTAAAAATATGCCCCGGCTGCAAAGAACGAATACAAGCAGATCATGCAGCTGACATAAAAGGATCTTCCCATGCACAGTGCTAGCAACAGAATATAGGGAAGCGCCTTCTCCCGCTCCAAAAGATGATAAAAGCCAAGCATCAGCAGAGGAAACAAAATGGCCACATCCAGCATGACCGTGCCAATCTGGTAATGGATGAGCGTGCAGGAGCACAGTCCATAGCTCACACCGGCCAGGATCTTATACCCTCTCGAAATCCGAAATCCCGATGCGAACACGTACATGGAAATGCCCATGCACATCATCTTGAACAGAAGCAGCAATGAAACAAACTGATAAAGGTTTTCCCTGGCCGACAGGAGAACCGTCGTGTCGAAGGGAGCAAAGAGGGAAGGGAAGAGGCTCATTCCAAGGCCCCCGCTGTAGCGCCAGGAAAAAAAAAAGGGAAGCCTCTCCCGTCAAAGCATCGTAAAGGTTGTACAGATAAGGGATATCCTGCTGTGTCATATCGCCCCAGGCAAGGCTGTGGCTGCCAAAAGGATATACATCCTTGACGGCATACATGGACAAGACGCCGGAGAGGATGATGAGAAGGATGCAGACCGCATTGAGAGCATGGTACTTAATTGCTGTCCGGCTCTGCGTTCCCATTTCTTTTCCTCTCCTCTGCTTCATATAACCGACAGATCACGTCTCCGTCTTCATCCTTCTGCTCATACAGCAGGCGGAAGCCATCATCATGGGGAAGCATGGCATGGACAATGCCATCTCCCTTCACTGTCAGGACATGGGTAAACATGTGCTGACGGAAAAAATCCCGGTAATAGATGTTCCCGTCCACCAGATCATAGTACTCCTTGATGACATTATGCTCTTGATGGGTATTGGAGGGCAGGAATACTTCGGGGCGGGCATCCACATAGCAGCGGATGCCCCGAAATTCCGGATAGGCTCCCGAATTAAACCCTGTCCAGAGAAGAATATCCTCCGATGGGCACTGCTCCAGCAAGCAATCCATCGCTGGCTTGTAGGTTTCTCCATAATCCTCGCTGCGCAGGAGGAAATGACATATGGAAAAAATAAAGAACATCAGCAGGGAAAGGAGGATTGACGCAAATTTCAGCCGCAATCCCGGAATGCGGAGACTGAACCTCTTTCCCTCCTCAACGTGACAAAAGAGGTAGAGAATGAGGAAAAGCGCCAGCATCCCGAACAGACATGCGGGTCCCAGGGGGATATCCCCCACGCTCCCCATACGGAAGGCGCGATATCCCACAACAAGACACAGAAGCGCAAAGGGCAGAAGCCTCCAGGGGCTTCCCATTCCCTGCCTGCCGGCGATGAGCTCCGATTTCCAGCCTCGCGCCGCATAGACCATGGGAAGGGTTCCCAGGAAAAAAAACAGGAACAGGCTGCGCAGGGCAAAAAGACTCATCAATGCCGTTCCGGCTGTCAGAAATACATATTGCAGGGGTATGGTTTTTCGGGATATGATCACGATGAGCAGAAGGAGCCACAGAAAAAAGCACTTGCCGAAAATCCCATAGATTGTAACGGGATGGAGTTCGTTGATGCGTCCGTGAATCTCCGGATCGTAGGAATAGAAGACAAAGCTCATGGCTTCCCAGCCATAGGGATTCAGGAACCCCGCCAGAAAGATGCCCGCAGCCGCCAGAAGAAGAGGGCGCAAGGGGAATCTGCTGTGCGCCAGGGCCGACGTCAGCAGTTCCCATCGCTCTGCCGCCCCGGCAGCGAGAAAGGGAAGCAGCAAGATCAGAAGCATTGGCCAGAGCGCAGCATGGAGATTCACCAGAAGAACGGACAGCAGCGGCAGCGGCAGCAGCCATTTTCTCTGCCTTGTCCTGACATAGCTTTCCAACAGGAATACCTCCACCACAAAAAGCAGCGTGGAAAGAATCTGCGGACGGGATACCAAAAAAAAAGGATACGTCATGACGCCTGCCATCATCGTCATGAGAATGGATGCCTGACGATTGCCGCCGCTGACCCTCATGCAGAGAAGATAGTATGCACAGAGCAGAATGCAGCCGACAGCAAAGACCAGGTGCAGCAGTCCCACGGGACCGCTGCTCTCATACACCTCCCAAAAAAGAACTCCCGTCAGCCATTGCTCCAGCACAAAATGCATTCCCTCGTGCATGGTGAAGGGCTCCGTATGGGGGATGCCATGCTCCACGACATAGCGTCCCCCGTTCAGGATAAACCAGATATCGTTGTCCAGGCTCCAGTTCTGGAACAAAACACCGGCAAGTGCCAGCAGGAATCCGATGCCGTGCCTGCCGATATCTCCCGCCTGCTGCAATTTGAGATGTCCCCCGCTTATGGAAGCGGGGGACATCTGCGGCCTTGTTGCCATCCATATCCTCCCCGACCAGCTCTTTCAGATTCGGCATACAGAAGAATGGCAGTGTCCTTATTCCGGCACTGCCATTTCTCTATTTACCGCATGTCCGTGCTCAGTCCATGCATTCCTGCATCGCACGCTTCACGATCTCCTCCGGCACATCGCTTCGCAGGGCAACCTTTCCGATGGATTCCATCAGAACCCAGTTCACCTTGCCATTGACCGTTTTCTTGTCATGAAAGATTGCATGGTACATCTTTTCCACGGTACACCCTTCCGCCTTTACCGGCAAATGAAGGAGTTCCATGAGATGGAGCAGCCTCTCCACCGTCATTTCATCCACCATGCCCATGGCACGGCTGATGTAAGCTGCCCCCATCATGCCGATGGCAACCGCCTCTCCGTGGTTATAGCGCACATAACCCGTTTCCCGTTCTATGGCATGGGCTATGGTATGACCGAAATTCAGGATGCGGCGTAGGCCGGATTCTTTTTCGTCTTCGGCAACCACGCCTGCCTTGATTTCACAGGAGCGGGCAATCATACGGATGAGGGCATCCGGCTCCAGTGCCAGGACAGCCTTGCTGTTCTCTTCCAAAAAGCAGAAGAAATCCGCATCGGAAATGATGCCGTACTTTACAATCTCTCCCAATCCCGTATGAATTTCGCGCTTGGGCAGGGACGCCATGAAATCCAGATCCATGAATACGGCCTCCGGCTGATAAAAGCATCCGATCAGGTTCTTGCCCATAGAATGGTTCACAGCCACTTTGCCCCCCACGCTGGAGTCCACCTGTGCAAGAAGACTTGTGGGCAGCTGGATGAAGGGAACGCCGCGCATGTAAGTCGCAGCAACGAAACCCGCAAGATCCCCGACGACACCGCCGCCGAGAGCGAGAATCGGGGATTTCCGATCCAGTCCGAAACCAATGGCACGGGTATAGATCTTTTCCGCTTCTGCAAGACTCTTGGAGTGCTCCCCCGCAGGAGCCACATAGATTTCCGGCTCCAGTCCCGCCTCCCTCAATGTTTTCAGAACAGCCTCGCCGTACAGGGGAGCCACATTGGAATCAGATATCAAAAGGGAACGCCGCGAATACTTCCTTTCCCGCAGAAAAGAACATATCTCTTCACGCAAGCCATGCCCCATCAGAATATCGTAGCTGTTTTCTCCCAGTTTCACCGGAACCTTTCGCATCATATCCTCCTCGCCCGTATGTGGCGGGCAATATCCTCAACCACCTGCAATGGGGACATATCGCTGGTATCCACCCTATAATCTGCATGGCGGTAGAGATCCTTGCGCTCTTCCATCAAAGTCTCTATTTTTCTGCGGCGCTCTTCCTCATTTGCTCCGTCCAGCAGCGGTCGGACGCCTTTGCGTCGGGTTCTCTCCAAAACAGTGTCCACATCCGCCGACAAGCACACGACAAAACCACTTTCCCGCAGAACCTTCATATTCTCCGGATTTTTTACGGTTCCGCCTCCGGTTGCAATCACGGTATTCCTGCGGTCTGACAGGCGCTGGACCATCTCTCTCTCACAGGCGCGGAAGAACTCTTCTCCTTTATCCGCAAACATTTGATGAATCGACATGCCCTGCTCTTCTTCGATCTTTTGGTCAACATCGACGAAGGCATAGCCGAGTTTTGTTGCCAATGCCCGTCCCGTACTGCTCTTGCCCGTGCCCATGAAGCCGATCAAAACGATATTTTTCATGTTTCTCCCATACCCCGTACACGTTCCCTGTAGTTCCCGAATGCCGAGAGAACATCCACCATGGCATCGTTTCCGAACTTTTCACAAAGAGCCTGCGCCATGACAAAAGCCGTCATAGCCTCACCCACCACAGAAGCGGCGGATACGGCACAGGTATCGCTTCGCTCCTTGCAGGCAAGGACTTCCTTCCCGCTTCCTACATCCACGGAATGCAAGGGCGTCATCAAAGTGGGAATGGGCTTCATAACCGCCCGCAGGACAATATCCTCTCCGTTACTCATGCCGCCTTCCAGTCCTCCTGCGCGGTTGGTCTTCCGGTAGACCAGCCCTGTTTCATCGAGGAACATCTCGTCATGAATCCTGCTGCCGGGCAGATCAGCGCAGGCAAAACCGGCTCCAATCTCTACGCCCTTGATGGCCTGGATGGACATCAAGGCTGCTGCGAGTTTCGCATCCAGGCGGCGATCCCATTGGATATGGCTCCCCAGTCCCAAAGGAGTCCCTCTTACAATGACCTCAAAGATGCCCCCCAGGGTATCCCCGGCCTCTTTTGCCGCACGAATGCGGCTTTTCATCTCCTCTTCTGCCTCTTTGTCATAGCAATTGAGCTCTGAATCCGTATGGCCGATCATGCGCCGGTCAACCTTTGCCGCATCAATGGATGCGCCTCCGATGTTCGTCACATGAGACACCACTTCCATGCCAAAAGCATGCAGGAACTGCTTGCATACTGCTCCCACGGCAACCCGCATGGTTGTTTCCCGGGCGCTGGAACGCTCAAGGATGTCCCGGATATCCTCTCTGGCATACTTCTTAATGCCGGTGAGATCTGCATGGCCGGGGCGGGCGGCAGTCACTTTTTCGCCCATGGGCTCCCCCATGACTGCCATGCGATCCGTCCAATTCTCCCAATCCCTGTTCACAACGCGGAGGGTAATCGGTCCGCCCAACGTCTGACCGAAGCGCACGCCGGAGAGGATTTCCACCTTGTCCCTCTCTATTTTCATGCGCCCGCCGCGACCGTATCCCTGCTGCCGCCGCGCCAAATCGCAGTTGATGGCCTCTATGTCAATCGACAGCCCGGCGGGAAGTCCTTCCAAAATAGCCGTAAGAGCCGGCCCATGGGATTCCCCTGCCGTCATAAAACGCAGTTCGCTCATAAATCCACCTCGGGGGTCAAATCATGTTCTTGATGTAACTATCGTAGAGCCCTTTGAGCTCCTCCATCTTGTCATACATTTCCACCTGAAGGCCGGATGCCGTCGCATAGTCCCCGGCATTCAGTGCATGGATGAGAAGGGTGAAGAGGGACTTCTCGTCAATACTGTCCTTCGCAAGATAGGTGCGGATGGCGTTGATCTTATTCCAGTTGTAGGCATCCTGATCCGTGACGAAATCCGACTCCACTTCCTTCAGCCTGCGGACAATATCGCGGTTCTCGGGAATGATGCGGCTGATGAGTTCCGTCTTCCAGCGAAGGAGAGCCCCAGCCCTGAATGCGTCAATGATCTGGTCGCGCATTGCGCCGCTTGCCGTGATAACCGCTTTCTTCTCCGGATAGCTCCGAAAGTTTTCCATATTCTCCCAAACCGTCGCCGGCGGTGCACCAAAGAGACGGTTCCGCTCATCATCCGTATAATCCTCGAAAACATCCTCCTCGCTGCGGTAGGCTCTGTCCTTCTCCAGATAGAAGCCCTCCTCCCCGGCTTTCTTGGAAAGTTCCTTGAGAAGTTCATCCGTCGTGTGGGAAACTGCCATCTTGACACCGTCCAGAACTGCGGAATAGATGGCGGCCAGCACCAGGTATGTATTCGTGTAGGGATTGCAGGAGCGAAGTTCAAAGCGAGTGGCAAAAGGATTGTTGATATCCCGGATAAGCCCCGTGAGGATCGTGCGGTTGCGGGAAGGAATCTCGGGAGAATGCCCAAGGGAGGTAACAATGCAGACAGGCGCCTCAAATCCCGGCTTCAGGCGGTTCAGGGAATCATTCGTTGCAGAAACGAAGGGATTGATGACCTCATAGTTTTTCAAAAGCCCCATGATGGCTCCATAGCCGATTGCGCTCATGAAGTCCTTCTTGGGTTCATCGGGAGAAAAGAGATTGTGAAGCTTCCCATCCTTCGTCACTGCCGCAATGCCAATATGAGTGTGCTCTCCGTTCCCGGCCAGGCCGATCATCGGCTTTGCCTTGAAACTGACTTCCAGGCCGATGCTGCGGAAAACCTCACGCACCACTGTCCGAACGAATATCTCATTGTCTGCCGCCTGCACTGCATCGGCAAAGCGCCAATCGATTTCAATCTGCTCGCACACATGGGTCATGCGGCCGCTCTCATCCATCTGAGCCTTGAGGCCGCCAACCTCTTTATGCCCCATCTCCACCTGAAAACCGTACCTGTCCAGCACAAGAATGCAGGTCTCAAGCGCTGTGCGCACTGCCCCATGGGTGCGCTCCCAATACTGCTCCTGCATGACCTGGGAGGCTGACATCTCCTCGATATTTGCCTCTTCCAGCGGAGTCTTGACCCAGAATTCCAACTCCGTGGCAGAGGTGAACCGGATATCTTCCACCTGGGAGCCGTCAATGGAACCGAGACCCGAAATATTCGGATGGGCATGGATCGTATCCAGAAGCTCCCGCTTTACATAGGCAAGGGTATCCACAAGAACGGAGCGGGAATCCACCCGTTTTCCCTCATGAATGAGAAAAGCCGGAATACGGAGGGTGCCGATGGGCTTTCCCGTTTCCTCGTCATAATTTTCCATATTGTAATCCACAAACCAGTTCACCTCGGGATCCACCGGCATGTCCACTTTTGCATTGTTCAAAGTGGCAATGCCCGTAAGCACGACAGAGGAGCCATCGGTCTGTACGGCAGACCCTGCGTAGAAATCATCGATATCCTTGAGGAAGATGCGCATGGGAATCTTCTCGTCCGTATCATTGCCGGCCATATCAATGCCCACAAGGGATACGAATTTAATCTCCGGATGTTCCTTGAGGGATTGGATAATCTCCTCTTTGGGAGAATTTGCGGGAATTACATACAATAAATCCGTCATAACTACCATCCTTTTCTATGCACAAAAAACTATGAGCGTAATGTTATCCCTTCTGCATCCATCTGCAAGCAAAGTGCTCCACAAGATCAATGATTCCGAAGAGCAGCAGTCCGATGAAGCTCAGGCAGACGATGCCCGCATACATCTCAAGGTAATTCACCCTAAGCCACGCATCCATGATGAAATACCCCATACCGTACTGCGTACCGAAAGTCTCCGTGAAGAAGAGCACGGAAATCGCCGTTGCCATGGCCACACGAACCGCCGTGATGAATTTCGGCAGAGAGGCAGGCCAAAGAACCTCTTGAAACACCTGTCGGAAGGATGCCCCCAGAGAGTACAGCGGAAAATACGTTTCTTCCGGTATGGCATGGATGCCGTCACGCACGGCAATCACAACCTGAAACACGATGATGAGAAAAATCATAATGATCTTCGATGTCTCCCCGACCCCTGCCATAAGCATGAAAATGGGAAGAAGTGCGATTTTAGGCACGGGATATGTGAGATAGACCAGGGGAGCCAGATAGCGGTCTGCCTTTGGAAAGTATCCCATGACCATACCCAGAGGAAATCCGACGAGAATCGCCGCAAAGAGTCCGGCCGCAATGCGCCAGAGGCTGAAGCCCGCATGGACAGCAATGGATTTCGCGAAAATATCCACGAGTTTTACAAAAACGGCAACAGGAGATGGGATCATGGGAAGAGCGACCATCGCGGAAAGAATCCACCAGAGGACAAAAATCGCTGCCGCACCTGCCAGATAAGAAAGGAAGATGGAATACTTCATGCGCTCTTCCCCATTTCCTTGATGAGATCGCGGATGGTCTGCCCCATGGCAAAGAATTCCGGCTGTCTCCTCTTCTCGCTGCTGCCAAAAAGGGGATTGTCCAGAATCTTGTATATCCGCCCCGGATAAGACGACATGAGAACAATCTTCTGTCCCAGATACAAAGCCTCCTCCACATAATGGGTCACCAACATCGTTGTCACCGCATGTTTCTGCCAAAGTTCCAGGAACACTTCCTGCATGTCTTCCCTCGTAATTGCATCCAAAGCAGAGAATGGCTCATCCATCAGGAGCACATCCGTCCGCAAGAGAAAGGAACGTGCAAGGCTCACCCTTTGCTGTTGCCCGCCGCTGAGCTCTTTCGGATAGCGATCCCCAAGCCCCCGGATGCCAAGCTGCCCCATCATGAGCTGCATGCGTTCCATGGTGTCCTCCTCCACCTCCCTGCGGATCCTGCATCCGAGAAGGATGTTCTCCTCCACGGTACGCCAGGGAAGAAGACCGTAATTCTGTGGAACGAAACCGATTTTCTGCTTTTTGGGATTTACCCTCTCGCCACCAATGAGCACCGTCCCTTTCGTCGGCTTCTGAAGTCCGGCAATGACGCGGAGAAGCGTGGATTTCCCACAGCCGGAAGGACCGATGACAGCGCATGCTGTTCCGTCCGGCACGGTCAGGCTGATGTCAAGCAACGCCTTGAATCTGCCTTCATCGTATCCGACAGAAAGATGCTGTATTTCTATGGAATGGCTCATGGTCATTTGCCGAAAATGTCCACGACAACATCCCGGTATCCATAGGAATCAGAAACCAGCGCCTTTTCATTCAGCCACCGGACGCACTCCGTCACCTCGTTCTCCTTGGGGAGCAGAGCCTCATGATACTTTGGAAGCTTCAGTGCTTCTTGAGCTGCCGGCGGAAAGCCTCCCTTGTCAATGACAATCCCGATGTATTCCTCCCGGGGAGTCTCGTTGAGGTACTTCACCGCTTTGTTGTAAGCGCGATACATGGCCTGTATGCTTGCTTTCTCGCTGTCCAGAGCTTTCGCGGTGAACATGACGACACCCGGATTGATGCCCATTTGATCGGAGCTCGTCAGGAAATGGCAGCCGTGATATACGGCAATACTGGCCATGGGTTCCGGCAGGGTAGCCGCAAACAGCTTTCCGTTCTGGAGCATTTCCAACCGTGTGGGAATCTGAGGAATGATGACCTTGTTGATGCTGTCTCCCGTCATGCCTTCTTTTTCCAGAATCCGATCCGTCACATATTCGATGATCGTATTGCGGGAAACTGCCACATCCTTTCCGGCACAATCCCTGATGGAAGATACCGACGCTTCCTTTCCGGCAATCAGCTGATAGCTTCCGTCCGTTGCGGATGTAACCTTAACGTCAAAGCCTCCGGACTTTGCGAAGGCCACAGCAAGCAAATCGGACACGGCTCCGTCCAGATTGCCGCTCTGCAGTGCGGAATCCCGATCCATGGCACTCTTGAACTGCTGAAGGTTCACTTTGACGCCTTCCTCGTCAAAATATCCCTTTTCCCTTGCAACAATAAAAGGCAGGGAATCCGTATCCGGCATGAGCCCAATTTCCAGGGAAGGCATTTCTTCCTTCTGCGCTTGGTCTTTGCCGGTTCCGCACCCTGCAGACAGCACAAGCCCTATCATGAGCAGCAACGCAACAATCTTTTTCACAAAAAATCCTCTCCTTATCTCTCCGGCGCAACTTTCTCCTGCTTCTCCGCCGCATGTTCCCTCTGCATTGTTTCACAGAGACGCTGCAACGTCCAAAGAGTATTGAATGGCGTTACAACCGCCTTGAATTTTACGGGGGGAATTCCGGAATCCTTCAATTTTCCCAAAACCTCGTCCAGACGCTTGCCGCGGATATGCTGAAATACCATGACCTCATGGGGAAAGGTAAAATTTTCGTCCTTTGTCTTGGTCTGCTGAAATCCCTTCATTCCCAGAAGGTATCCGATCTTCTGTCCATAGGCTTCTTCCGGCAGAACCCGGCATTTGATCCGAAGCGTCTTCAACGCCTCCCGTATGGCAGACAGTTTTTCCTCATCCCGGAATTGGTACAATAGCACTTGTTCTTCCCGTTTCATATGCATCCCTTCCGACGTTTCTTCAACGCGATAACCCGCGCATCAAAAGATAGGTAATGAGTTCATCCATGGATACGCCCTCCTCCGCCATGCGCTTCAAAAGATCCTCGTGGAGGGTCTTCGGCAAATGCAGAGAAATGTTTCCGCTTCCCTTTGAAGCAGGTTCCGGGATGGCCTTTGCCGCTTCCTTTTTCGAACTCTTCACTGTCTTCGTTCGGGAGCTCTTCTCTGCCTTGTCGGCAGGTTTCTCAGAAAAAGACGCAGAAGAAGGCACATCCGCAGTTTCATCCTTTTTTGCAGCCGCTTTTTCAGCCTTGAGAGCCTT
>DFES01000223.1:0-1465 GCA_002369175.1 Selenomonadaceae bacterium UBA3796 | reverse complement strand
GCGGTTGTCTTTGCGGATTTCTCCTTGGGAGCAGATTTTGCCTCCGGAGGATAGCAGAGGAACTCGTCATAAGCGTTCCGAAGGGTCTCGCTGGCCTGCTTCGTTCCAACACCAATGATGTAGGAAGGAGTTTCGCCCGAATTCAACGCTTCGGCGATTTTCACGAAATCCGAATCTGTCGTAATGATGAAGAATCGCCGTACCCCTTCTGCGTACAGAATCTTCGCCGAATCGAAAAGTGCGTAGTCCAGAGAATTTTTCCCATAAAACGTCCGATCGATCTGCCGGAAGGTGAATCCCGGACGACGCAGCAGCTTTTCCCAGCGCTTCTGATCCTGTGGCCGAGCATCCCAGTCAGAGATCACAATGGTTCTGCAGGGCTGGTAACGGCGCGCTTTGCCCAAAGTATAGTCCAGCATCTCAAAGGGGGCGTTCTCAATATCATATAGGATTCCCACAGTCTCATTACTCGAATTGAATGTCATATCATAAACCTCTTTTTTCATATGTCATTGGGAGAGCCTCCCATACGCTTTGCAAGGAATCTGGCTTCCTGCTCCAGTGTCCTGGCCTGCTTGAGCTTTGCATCTGCCTCACGAATGGTGGACGCCTGCTTGTCCTCCATCCACCGTCCATAGCCTTCTGCATAGGCAATGTGCAGATCACAGATCCGAAGCCTGAGACGATGAAGGCTTTGTGCCTCCTCCGGCACATTCACTGCTTCCAGTTCCTCGCGGCGTGTCTTCCAATCCTTTGCGACCCTGCCTTCCATAAAACGCTTGAGTTCGTCTCGGGTTCCCTGTTTTCCAAGGCTTCCTTCCCCAAGGATTCTCTGGAAATCGAAATCCGCATCACGCATGGACTTATCATGCTTTGCCATGATATCCGCCGTAAGCTCCATGTACTTCACAATCTCCGCCTGTCGCGCATGACCGACAAATACCACGAAATCATGGAAATTCCGGACATCCTCTACCCTCCAGTCGCCTCTTTCGGTCTGTCTGAGCAAAACCTCCAGGGTGAATTCGGCTTCGGCCTCCTTCTGGTAGACCCTCACCTTTGCAATGGCAGTTTCTTTCTCCTCTATTGCAACGCTGTCAACCGCACGGAAATTTGTCTGACCGATGCCGGACTTCACAAGCACTTGATGGATATCCAGGGATTCATCGGCAGACGCTTCGGAATCGGAAGATGCATCCCATGCACCCGTTGTCACATACTGGTCGATGGAAGTCTTGAGGCTCGTTATGAGCGGAGCCTTGAGCACCCTTACAATATCCTCGACTGCAACCTTTGACTCCTCTGTCATTGGCTGCCCGGAATCCATCATGCCGTATACCAGGTCATCGTATGTATTGTCCAAAAGGGCATCAACATCCACATATCTGTGGAAAGCTGTCTTGTCATGCTTTTCAATGGCCTTTTCGATCACCTGCACGGAATATCCCGGTGTCTTGGCATGCAC
>DFES01000120.1 GCA_002369175.1 Selenomonadaceae bacterium UBA3796 | reverse complement strand
CTTCTTCATCTCGCCGAACTGCTTCAGGAGCTTGTTCACATCCTGTACCCGCGTACCGCTTCCCATCGCGATGCGCTTGCGCCGACTGCCGTTGATGATGCTGATATCCGCCCGTTCCTTCGGGGTCATGGATGTGATGATTGCCTCGATCTGACGCATTTCCTTGCCGTTGAGATCAAGATCCTGCCCGGCCAGCTGCTTCTTGATGTTTCCCATGCCGGGAATCATGCCGAGGATGCTGTCCAGTGAGCCAAGCTTCTTTACCTGCTGCATCTGGGAGAGAAAATCATCCAGGGTAAATTCATCCTTGCGGAGCTTCTTCTCCATTTTCTTGGCTTCTTCCATATCGAAAGCAGCCTGCGCTTTCTCCACAAGGGAGAGGACATCCCCCATGCCCAGGATGCGGGAAGCCATGCGGTCGGGATAGAAAGGCTCCAAAGCCTCCAGCTTCTCCCCCATGCCGACAAATTTGATGGGGCAGCCGGTGACCGCCTTGACGGACAGAGCCGCGCCTCCGCGAGCATCGCCATCCATCTTCGTGAGGACAACGCCGTCCAGTCCCAGACTGTCATGGAAGCTCTGCGCCACATGGACGGATTCCTGACCTGTCATGGCATCCACCACCAACAGGATCTCATGGGGCTTGACCTTTGCCTTGATATCCCGAAGCTCCTGCATGAGCTTCTCATCGATCTGCAAACGACCCGCCGTATCAATGATGACAACATCATTGGCATGGGATACAGAGTAGGCAATGGACTCTTTGGCAATGGTCACCGCATCCGTCCCCTGCTCCATGGTGAAAACAGGAAGTTCCAGCTGCTCTCCCACCACCTGCAGCTGCTTGATGGCCGCCGGGCGATAGATATCCGCCGCCACGAGCAGGGGACGCTTGCCCTGCTTCTTGAGGGAAAGCCCCAGTTTTCCTGCAGAGGTGGTCTTGCCTGCCCCCTGCAGGCCCACCATCATGATGACCGTGGGCGGTTTGGAACTCATGTTGATGCGGCTCTGTGTTCCCCCCATGAGGTTCGTGAGCTCTTCATCGACAATCCTCACCACGACCTGCGCCGGCGTCAGGGTCTCAAGAATATCCTGGCCAATGGCTCGTTCCTTGATCGTCTTGATGAAATCCTTAACGACCTTGAAATTCACATCTGCTTCCAGGAGCGCCATGCGAACCTCCCGCATGGCCTCATTGACATCATCCTCCGTCAATTTTCCGTGGCCCCGGAGCTTCTTGAAGGTCTCCTGAAGCCGTTCCGATAAACTCTCAAAAATCAAGTGCTATACCTCCCGATCCTTGTCCAAATATGGAGAAAGGCGGCATAAGATCTCATTTATTTCTTCGATGATTTCTTCATTTCCCTGCTGCCGCAGCTCCGCAACGAGATGATGGATCCTGTCAAGCTCCCCGCGATCCCTTCGGCGTCGCTTTACCAACCCCAGCCTGGCCTCATAGTCCTCCATTGCCCGTTGGGAACGATGAATGGTATCACCTGCCGCCTGGCGGGAAATCCCAAGAGTCTCCCCGATCTCTGAAAGAGAAAAATCCTCAAACAGATGCAATTCCACGCATTTTTGCTGTTTCTCGGTAAGAAGGGCGCCATACAGATCGTAGAGATCCGTCAGATAAAGAAGGTCTTCCACAATGACATCCCTCCTGCGGAACCGTGAGAAAATAACATGACAAGCATTTCCTCTTGACAGTGGATATTATACGCAGACCTTTCCACGTTGTCAAGTAAAAATACTTGTCACGCCCTATCTTTTTTTCCGTAGATGGCAAACAAAGGCACGTTGTCGTAATGCAGATTGGGATCGCGCTGCACCAGGGGAGCAATATCTTCCTCCATCGCCACGGAAAATCCCAATTCCTTCAAAAAGAAACTGTCCCAGGCCGGACGGCGGTGTGTCGTAATGCGGAGCGAATCCTTTATTTCATTGCATTCCGTGAGCAGTGCATCCTCGATTCCCGCATGGACATTTTCCTGCTCCGCTGCCTTCGAGAAGACAACCTCCCCGCAATCCGAATCGAAATTCAAGAGCATACCGCCGGGTTTCAGCACACGGTACCACTCCCTGTAAGCCTCCATCACATCCGGAAGCGTCCAGGTCAGCCGACGGCTTATCACAACCTCAAAGGCTTCCTCCGAAAATTCCAGCTTTTGTGCATTCATTTTCAGAAGCTTTGCCTGACAGCCAAACAGCTCCAGATTGCGCCGAGCCTCGGAAAGCATCCCCGCGGACATATCGATTCCCGTGACCTCATGACCCATGCGGGAGAAGAGAACGGGGAAAAAACCGGCTCCGGTTCCCACATCCAGTATCTTCAGGGAATCCCCCGGGGGAAGATGGCGAGCCACAAGTTCCTGCCAACAGCCGGCATCCACGCCTGTCAGCTCTTTCCGGCGCACTTTCGCAAAATCCGGGCTTCGCGTATCCCAATAGGATTCCACGCGCCGGATGATATCCGCTTCCTTTGTCCATGCTGCTTGAGATTTCAACGGTCAACTACCTCCCTATTCTCTGTGGTTGCCACACCTTATGCTTCCTCCCCGTACCTCCGGAAAAAATCTGCAGACAGGAGCGCCCTTGTCTCGGGCGCTTTCGCCTCTTCCAGGATCTCGCGGGTCGTTCCCGACTCCACGATTCTCCCCTCCTGCATGACGATGACCCTGTGGGCTAGCTGCGGAAGCAGGGCGAGGTCGTGGGTGATGAACAGACACGCAAGCCCCGTTTCCTCAATGAGCCGCCGAAGGAGCCGGATGATCTGAGCCTGCGACGTGACATCCAGAGCACTGGTGGCCTCGTCACAGATGAGAATCCTCGGCGAGAGCGCGAGAGCACGTGCTATGGCCGCTCTCTGGCATTCGCCCCCGGATACTTCATGGGGATACCGATCCCGATAAGAAGTGGGAAGCCCCACCTCCCGGAGCAGGGAATCCGTACGAGCGAATATGCGCTCCCTCTCCCAGCCGCGATTCCTCATTGCCTCGCCAATGCTCCATCCCAGGGTCTTGCGCGGATCAAAGGAATCCTCCGGCAACTGGAAAATCATCTGCATTGTTTCGTAAACTCCGGCCAGTTCCCGTCCCTCGGTTCGGGTGATATCCCTGCCGCAGAGAAGGATCTTTCCTTCATCGGCAGGCATCAGCCGGGTCACGATCCTTGCCATCGTACTCTTTCCGCATCCGCTCCGTCCCACGATGCCAAGGCATTCCCCCTCGCGGAGGGTAAAGCTCACACCCTCCAGAACCGCATGTCCTGCTCCGCTCTTCTTCCCCGCGCCATCGAAAAAATATTTTGTTAAGCCCTGCACTTCCAAAAGGGTTTCCATCGTCTATGCCGTCCTTATCCTCCCGATTTTGGGAACCGCCTCGATCAGTTCCCTGGTGTAGTCTTTCTGCGGAGCGAGAAAGACCTGCTCCTTGGAGCCATATTCCACGGCCTGCCCCCTTCGCAGGATGAGTACGCGATCCGCCATATGCCAGGCAACCCCCATGTGGTGCGTTACGATGACTATGGAAACGCCCTCCTGCTTCCGGAGTTCCATCAG
>DFES01000219.1:10439-15883 GCA_002369175.1 Selenomonadaceae bacterium UBA3796 | reverse complement strand
TTTCCGTTTTTCAACACGCCCTAGTAAATTTTACTGTTCGTCAGTATGCAACTTCGTATTCCACATAATGATGGCATCCTCACCGTTATCGGCGTAATACCCCTTGCGCCGCCCGACCTCCTTCATGCCGAATTTCGCATAAAGAGCCAGCGCCGGAGCATTGGAGGGACGCACCTCCAAGGTCATGGCCGTGATACCGCGCTCTCTGACGCGGCGGACAAGCTCCGTCATGAGACTTGTCGCCACACCCTGCCCCCGGTATTCCGGCGAAATCGCCACGTTCGTAATCTGAGCCTCACCCGCCACGAGCCATGTGCCCGCATATCCGATGATGTTCTCCCCGTCCAGCGCCAAAAGATACAGGGTATTCTCGTTTGACGCTTCCTCCCAAAAGGACTGACGGGACCAAGGGATGGAAAAGCAGGCCTTCTCCACCTGTTCCACCCCATCTGCATCCTCCGGAACCATTTCCCGGAAATTCAAACAGGATACTTCTTTCATGGGCGCTCCTCCGGATGGCGTTTCTCCCAAAGAACTTCCGCCTCGGAACGGCGGATATAGGAGGGTTCCAGATCCATGACATTGGCCAGTTCCCCCTTAGCGAGCTTTGAAAGTCCAAGCATCGCCACATTCGCCGCTCTTGGCATACACAGATGAAAGGGAGCCACCCGCACATGCTCCGGCAGCTGCACCTTGCCTGCCATACGCTTTTCTGCCACGTCTCCAAGAAGAAGTGTCAGCCCCTCTTCCCTGCCGCATTCCTCCATAATGTCCTTCAGGGAAAGGATGCTGACAGGCTCCAAGACTCTCAGTTCCCTTCCTTCCCAAGCGTAACTCTCCCGATAGGCGTTGCCTTTCTGTGCGTCAATGAGAGCCACGAGCCGAACCCCCGGTACCGGGAAATGGCAGGCAAGCGCTTGCAGGGTAGAAACGCCGATGAGAGGGAGCTCCAACGCATACGCCATCGCCTTTGCCGCCGCCAGCCCGATGCGCAGCCCCGTAAAAGAGCCCGGCCCAATGCTGACGGCAATGCCCTCCAAGGTTTCCTTCGGCTGGTTCGCCATGCGGAGCACCTGATCGATATGGGGCATGAGAGTCTCTGAGTGGGTCAGTTTTGCCTGCATCGTAAGTTCTGCAAAAAGCCGTTCCCCGGATGCCACCGCAACACTGGAAACCTGTGACGAGGTATCGATCGCTAAAATTGACAAAACGCTTCCAACTCCTCCAGCTGCTCCGTGTTTTTCTCCCCCACAACAGAGAAGGTGATGCGTCTCTCATCCACCTTTTCCGTGCGTTCGAATTTCACGGAAACATAGTCCTCGGGCATTGCCTCCGGAAACTTGTCTGCCCATTCGATGACAACAATTCCCTCCGGCTCCTCCGTATACTCGAAAAAACCGATGTCCTCCAACTGATCCTCTGTCTCCAGACGATAGAGATCGAAATGAAGAATCGGGCAAATCCCCTCATAGATGTTCATGAGATTAAATGTGGGACTTGTCACTTCGCATTCCACTCCCAGTGTTGCTGCCAGACTCTGGACAAAAAGCGTCTTGCCCGCTCCCAGATCCCCCTCCATGCAGAGAACCGTTCCTTCCCGGATCTTCTTTCCCACCATGACAGCCAATTCTGCCGTCTGTTCCGGGGACTCCGTGATACGCGTAAACATGTCGTAAATTCATCTCTCCCGAATACAAATAGAATCTATTTCAAATGCATAGATCAGTATACCACATCCCCTCCCTCTTGCAAAGTCAGGGTGTTTTGCCCGTCACTGGAGAATCTCGACGCCTTTCACCTGCCAGTTCACATGTTCCAGCAGAATGCTGTCGCTGAGGGTTTCCCCCCGCTTGCAGCGAAGATTTCCCTGATTGTCATAAATCTCCCCGGAGAACACCAGAAAACCGTCCAGCATATCCCGGCGGGCGCGCTCCACTTCCTCCCGCATTTCCTCCGTCACCCGATCGGAATAGGGGCTCAAATAGACCGCATCCTTTTCCATGCCCATCCAATGGACGCTCTCGCGCCCCAGTTCCCCTTTCAGATAGCGTTCCACGATATCTTCGTAGTAGGCTTCCCAACGACAGACCACCGAGGTCAGATAATGCTCCGAGTATCCCTCAAATGCCTCATGGTAGCCGATGAAATCCACACCCATGGCATCACAGGTATCCGGCACGGCTCTCTGGTTCTGGTGATAGGTGATCACATCCGCCCCTGCTCCTGCCAGACGGCGGGCGCCCTCCGCCTCTTTTTCATCGTCCTGCCAACTGCCCGTGAAGCTGACGATGACTTTGACCCCGGGATTCACCCTCTGCGCTCCCATGGTAAAGGCATTGATCCCTCGATTGACCTCGGAATTATTCATGGCGGCCACATAACCGATGATATTCGACTTGGTGCTCATGCCGGCGATGATGCCGGAAAGATAACGCCCCTGGTACAGCCTCACGAAGCTGGCCGTCATGTTTCTTGTGGTATGCTGCGCCGCAATGGTGCTGAAGGAAATGCGGGGGTAATCCGCTACAACATCCTTTGCTTCCTCCGGATATGCGTAGCTGGTAAGGAAGATGAGGCCGGCTTGAGCCTCTGCCAGTTCTTGGATGGCAATCGGACATTCTCCGGCGTTCTCTCTCACATCCTCCTTTATGATGAGCTTCATCTCCATTTTCTTTGCCACTTTTTCCATTGCCTCACAAAGCTTGCCGTTCCAGCCCGGGTCATGCGCTTTGCCTGTTATAACGAAGCCGACCACGGGAGCTCCGTCATCCCTGGTTCCGTCGAAAAGGAACACCGTCCCGAGGAGAGCAGCCAGAACAAGCACCGCCAAAACCAGCAATACATTTGTTTTTTCAGTCAAGCACATCCACTCCCTCCACGAGCCATTCCATATGTTCCAGGAGAGCATCGTCACTGATGGTTTCTCCCTCACGCGAACGAAGATTGCCTTCCCTGTCACGGAGCACACCGGAAAAAATCTTTTCCGTACCATCTTCCAGTTCCTGCCGGATCTTCTCCAAAACCTTCTTCTCAGCCTGGGTAATCTGCACCGAATACTCCGACAGGCCCACGGCGCCGCGTTCCATGCCGATCCAGTTGTTTTGGATGGTATTGAGTTCCCCTTTCAGATATCGGCGAAGGATGTCCTCATAGAAAATATTCCAGTGGCAAATCACCGAGGTCAGATTGTGTTCGTCATAGCCTGTAAGAACTTCATTGTAGCCAATGAAATCCACGCCCACTTCTGCAGCGGCATCCGCTACCGCTTTTTCATCCTGATGGTAGGTGAGGATATCCGCATTTTTTTCCACGATGAGTCGAAACGCAGACTCCCGCTCCATCGGAGGATTTTCCCAACCGCCCGTCCAGGCCACCACGACCTTCGCCTGCGGATTGATTCTCCGCACCCCCAATGTGAATGCGTTCAGTCCGCGGCATACCTCGCAGTTGGGTATGGCTGCCACATAACCGATCACATTTGACTTCGTCTTCATTCCGGCCAGTACCCCTGCCAAGTATCTCCCCTGGTACATGCGAGCAAAGCAGGCGGTGAGATTGCGGGCATGAGCCTCTCCCGAATTCGTGGCAAAGGCAATCTGGTCATATTCCTTCACCAGCTCGTGCACCTCCGCCGCATAGGCATAACTGCACAAAAAAATCATGCCCACGCCCTCATCGGCCAGTTCTCGGATGGCCTTCGGACATTTTCCGCTGTTTTCAGGCACATTGTCCCGATAGACAAGGGTCAGCCCCAAATCTTCGCAAGCCTTCCGGATACCTTGGTAGTGAGAGCCGTTCCAGCCGGGCTCATTCACATCCCCCAGGATGATGAAGCCTATCTTTTCCGGCGATTTCTGAGGCAAAATATCCGTGTCAAAATGATAAACGAAAAACATAAGGAGGGCCAGGAGAAGGAGGAGCACAGCCAGCAGAACATCCCCCAACGGATTTTCGACCCGTCGTATTTTCAACCCTTTCATCCACTTCACCTCACCCGTGCAATTCAGGATGCACGACCCACGACCTCCATGACCTTCCTATGCAGGGTGGAACTGTCAAAGGGCTTGTCCAAGACCCCCTGCACCCCCGGAATGGTCTCATCGCCCGCTTCGATATGCGCCGACATTAAAATGACAGGGACATTCTGCATCTCTTCATTTCTCTGCATGATGTCCAAAATCCGCTGCCCGTCAAGAAAAGGGAGTTCCTTTTCCAGAAGTACCAAATGAATCTCTGCGTCCTTCATGACATCAAGGGCTTCCAAGCCGGAAGATGCCGTCAGCACATGGAAGGACCATTCGCTTTCGATGGATTTCTTGACGAAGTCCAGCACCCTCTCGTCTTCATCCACGACCAGCACATGGCGTATACGCCGTCCCATCTGCAGGAATTTTTTCACCCGGGTGGACAATTCCTCCGGCAGAAAGGGCTTCTTGATATAGCCTGCCACCCCAAGCTTCGCCACCTTCATAATGGTGTCCTTGTCTGCTGATGCCGTCAGCATGATGACGGGGATATCCCTGACCCGGACATTCCCCCGGATATCTTCCAGCACTTCAAAGCCATCCATATACGGCATCTCAATGTCAAGAAGCACGACATCCACATGCTGCTGCTTTATGATCTCCAGTCCCAAAATACCGGAAGCCGCTGTCACCACCTTGCATTTCAGCGTCTTCTCCAGTACCGTCTTTGCAACAATCAAATTGATCTCATCGTCATCAATCACCAGGACAACATTTCCCTGCCCGTATTCCATGCTGATCACTCCTCTTTTTCTTTCCCTGCTGCTCCTGCCTCTTCGGCTACGGCATCGTAAAGTGTCATGACTTCGTCGTGATGTTCTTTGATATAAGCGCGTTTTTCTTCTTTCTGAGCTTCCTCCGCCTCAGAGGACTGCAGTAGCTTTCCTGCCTGCTCCAAAGCCTTGGCCTCATCGGAAAGCTTCTGGCATCCGACCGTAAGGGATGTGGACTTCAACGCATGCACGAGAATGGTGTAGCCCTTCCAGTCTTCCCCTTCGAGAGCCGCCTGCATTTTCTTTTGTTTGTCCGCCTTCGAATCGGCAAACATGGCCAGCACGGTTTGGTACATATCCTCCATGCCGCCGCTGTAGAGAAGCCCCAGTTTTCTGTCAATATAACCAGATGCAGCTGCTGCATCGGATTTCTGAGCCTCTTCCTTAGGAGCTTGTTCCGGCAGTCCGGGAGTCTCTGCCAGCTCCTTGGGCAAGAATTTCAGCATCATCTCATCCAGCTTTACGGGATTGATGGGCTTTGTCAGATAATCGGAAAAACCCGCCGACAGGAACATTTCCCTGGCACCGGATATGGCATTCGCCGTAAGTGCAATGATCGGCGTATTCGGACATTTGCTGCTTTCAAGGGCTTTCGCTTTCTTCAGTGTCTCGATGCCGTCCATGCCGGGCATCATGTGATCCAGAA
>DFES01000219.1:0-10260 GCA_002369175.1 Selenomonadaceae bacterium UBA3796 | reverse complement strand
TTCACTTCATTGTCATCCACCGCCAGCACGCGAGCCTTCGGTGCACGGAAAGAAGCATGGTAAACGGCTTCATCCCTCCGTCCTTTCTCCATGCAGCGGGAAAAATTGCCGATGGCAGACTCGCCGTTCACGATTTTTTGTGTGAATTTCACATAAAAGGTGCTGCCCTCGCCGTACACACTCTCCACATGGATCTCACCATCCATGAGCCGAAGGAGGCTCACCGTAATGGCCAGGCCCAGTCCCGTTCCCTCAATGTTTTGGTTGCGGGCGGCATCCAACCGTTCAAAATCCCGGAACAATCGCCCTTTATCCTCCTCCTTTATGCCTATGCCCGTATCCGACACACGAACCTCCAACAGGACTTCGTCCTCACCGCACCTTTGGCCGGAAATGGCAAAGACAACACTGCCTTTTGGGGTGTATTTCACTGCATTGGTCAAAAGATTGATGAAGATCTGCCGTATACGAACTGCATCGCCATACAACTCATTGGGGAGGGTTTCCTCTACATCCATGTGGAAGGAGAGCCCCTTGTCCCTGGCTTTCGGCTCCACCAGATTCATGGTATCCATCAGCAAAGAATCCAGTTGGTATGCGGTTTTCACCAGTTCCATGCGACCCGATTCAATTTTGGAAAAATCCAAAATGTCATTGATAAGAGACAGCAGAGCCGTGCCCGCACCGGCAATATTCTTGGCATAGTCCAAGGTAAAGGGTTCCTTGCTTTCCCGGAGAATCATTTCATTCATCCCCAGAACAGCGTTGATAGGGGTTCGGATCTCGTGACTCATACTGGCGAGGAAGTCGCTCTTTGCGCGGTTGGCTCGATCCGCGATTTCCTTGGCATTGCGAATGGACTCTGTTTCCGCTACCTTCGACTGTATCATGAAGAGGTAAATGCTTGCCAGCGCAAAAAGCATGAGGAGAAGGGAAACCACCGTAAACACCAATGTGTAAATGCGCGAAACACCGCCTGCCACCGCATCCCACGGCACAAAGCCGATCATAGAGCAGTTGGTCTGGGGGAGGTCTGCGCCAAAGAGAAAAAATCTGCCCCGCGGCCCCTCGGAATATACAGCGGCGCTTCGACTGGAGCGAAGTTTTTCCCGAATCCGTTCAAAATCCATCTGTACGGTCCGGTCCTGAAAAAACGCCTTATCCTCTTCACTGAAGCCCTTGTAGGGTACAATCACCGTGCCGTTCCTCTCGCGGATGAGGATGCGGCTGTCCGCATCGTATTCTTCCAAGCCAAAATAATCGTAAAGCACATCTTCGCTGTAAAGCCGATAAAGCACATAACGCACGTTGTCCCCATTCAGAACCGGCACGGCGAAGAGGAGTCCCTTACCGGATGCGTAATCCACAATGGAGCTGCCGGAAAAGGCACGCACCAACTGCCGAAAATCCCGCAGGGAAAGGGACTTTCCCTGAAGAGCGCCGTAATCCTTGCTGAATATGCCGCAGGAAACACCCTTCCGCCCCATATCCTCAAAAAGCCGAAAGCTCTCGCTGATCTGTCCCTCATTGCTTTCCATGTAATGGGCAGCATAGCGAAGCTCCGCCAATTCCCTCTGGAAGCGTTCTTCCGCCAGCACAGAGAAATCCGCCGTCTGTCTGGCTACCGACTGTTCCACAGAGGCGGAGAGCAGTTTTTCCACCTTGTCCTGCATGAAAAAACCGATGAGTGCAAGAACAGCGGCCAGTATCAAGATTTCTGCCATCACCTTGCGGCTGTACTGCACGGCATCCGGATCTCGTTCCATGTCATCGCTCAATGATTTTCACTCCCTCCACCTAAGGAACCTCCATCTGCATAGACGCATTCATTTCATATCATCCCCGGAAAACGCAAAGGGCAAAAGTTCCTCCCCTGCCACTGTCCTCATGGCGCCTTGCATATTTGCCATGATAATCTTGGGGATGCGAAATTCTGCCACCACCTGGCGGCATGCGCCGCAGGGAGCACACGGGGCATCGGTATCTGCCACCACAGCCAGAGCTGTGAAATCCCTCTCCCCCTCGGATACCGCCTTAAAAATAGCCGTGCGCTCGGCGCAGTTCGTCACGGAATAGGAAGCATTTTCGATATTGCAGCCACCGTAAACCTTCCCGTTCCCCGTCATGACCGCAGCTCCCACCCGGAACCCGGAATAGGGAGCATAGGCATGTTCCCTGTATTTTTTCGCTTCTTCAACGAGCTCCTTATCGCTCATGATGCCATGCCCCTTTCAGTACAGCTCTATCCCGCCGATTTCCACCCTGGCATAGACCAGAGGCATCTTCTCCACGGGGCCGTCCCCAATGGAAACAGCCTCCCGGTACATGCGTCCGGCCTCTTCCAGAGACGCTTTCCTTGACGTGTAGAGGGTTGCCAGAAGATCGCCTTTCTCCACCTTGTCACCGTATTTCTTCTCCATCCGGATGCCGGCAGAAAAATCAATGCAGGAGTCCTTTGTCTCCCGTCCGGCTCCCAGAACCACAGATGCAATGCCACATTTCTCGGCATTCATCTTCACGATATACCCGGCCTGAGCTGCCAGAATGTCCTTTCTGTAAGGCGCCCGGGCAAACTTCTCATAATCTCTGAGCACACTGTCATCGCCGCCTTGCGCCCTCACCATGCTGCAGAACGTCTCAAACGCAGTGCCGTCCTCAATGGAAGCTTCCGCCATCTTCCGGCACTCCTCCAATGTGCCTCTTCCCACCAGACAGAGCATATTGGACGCAAGCTGGAGGGAGATTTCTGTGAGATCGGCCGGGCCATGCCCCTTGAGCACATCCATGGACTCCATGACCTCCAGACTGTTCCCGATGGCGTTTCCCAAAGGAACATCCATATCGGTAATGAGAGCCACTGTGCGCCGCCCTGCGCCCTCGCCAATCGCCACCATGGTTCGGGCAAGTTCTATGGAATCCTCCAGAGTCTTCATGAAGGCTCCGCTTCCGGTCTTTACGTCCAACAGGATACAGTCGCTCCCCCCTGCCAGCTTCTTGCTCATGATGGAAGAAGCAATGAGTGGGATGCTGTCCACCGTGGCAGTCACATCCCGTAGAGCATAGAGTTTCTTGTCCGCCGGGGCGAGATCCCCGGATTGGCCAATGATGCTCATACCGTATCGATTCACCGTGTCGAAAAATTCCTTGCGGTCGAGAACCGTCCGGCAGCCCGGAATGGACTCCAATTTATCCACAGTGCCGCCGGTATGTCCAAGCCCCCTGCCGCTCATCTTCGCGACCTTTCCGCCACAAGCTGCCACAAGGGGAACTGCAACAAGCGTCGTCTTGTCCCCCACACCGCCGGTGGAATGCTTGTCCACCTTTCTTCCCTCAATGGCAGAAAGATCGATCCTATCCCCGGAGCTGGCCATGCATTTGGTCAGCTCCGTGATTTCCGCATCCTCCATCCCCCTGAACCAAATGGCCATGAGCATGGCCGACATCTGATAGTCGGGAATCTCTCCTCCCACATAGCCCTCCACCATAAAGGCGATTTCCTCACAGGTGAGCGTTTCCCCATGCTTTTTCTTGGAAATGAGATCATACATTCGCATGGCATCGCCCTCCTATCGCAAAATGCGCGGCAGGAAACTCTCCCCCTTGGAAACCAGATCCGCGCCGAACATATCCGCAACGGTTGCCCCGATCATGGCAAACGTCGGATAGGTTCCCAGATTCACTCCCGCTTTGATGGGATTTCCATAAATCAAAAGGGGAATGTATTCTCTCGTATGATCCGTACCCGGAGCACCGGGATCGCAGCCATGGTCTGCCGTGATCATCAGCACATCATCTTCGTGCATTTTCTCCATAAATTCCCCCAACTGCCGATCAAAGACCGTAGCAGCTCTGGCATAGCCGTCCACATCTCTGCGGTGTCCGTACTGCATATCAAAGTCCACCAGGTTGACAAAGCACAGCCCCTTGAAATCCTCCTCCATTACCTTCAAGGTCTTTTCCATGCCATCCACATTGTCCTTGTTGATGCCCAAGGAGCGGCTGATGCCCCTTCCGGCAAAAATATCAGAGATTTTTCCCACACAGATGGTGTCAAGCCCTTTTCGTCTCAAAGCATCCAGCATGGTGTCTCCCGTGGGAGCCAAGGAAAAATCGTGACGGCGGGGTGTTCGCTCATAGTTCGGATAACTGCCGATGAAAGGGCGGGCAATGACACGCCCTACCCCGTGCTCTCCGTGAAGAAGTTCCCTCGCCTTGCGGCAATCATCATAAAGCTCCTCAATGGGCACATGCTCCTCGTGGGCAGCGATTTGCAATACACTATCCGCAGATGTATAGACAATAAGCGCCCCCGTCTTTTCATGCTCTTCCCCGTAATCATGGATGACCTTCGTACCGGAATAGGGAAGATTGCAGATGAGCTTTCTTCCAAATGCCTTTTCCAGCCCTGCGATCAAATCAGGTGGAAAACCATGGGGATATGTGGGCATGGGATGTTCCGAGATGATCCCCGCAATTTCCCAATGGCCAATGATGGTGTCCTTCCCCCGGGACATTTCCCGGAGACGTGCAAAAGAACCGGTGGGCGACAGCTCCGGTTCGCCGCAGCCAACACCATCGATGTTGAACAGCCCCAGCTTCTTCATATGGGGCGTATCGTATTCCTTGGAGCCGCAAATGGATTTCAATGTGTTGCACACCCCATCGCCAAAATCTGCCGCATCCGGTTCATTCCCGATTCCGCAGCTATCCAAAACAATGACGAATGCCCGCTTGATTTCAGACATGCTTCTTTCTCCTTTGTATACAAAATACAAAACATCTTTTCCTTCCTACTCGTTGTTCTATTCTACCCGTGCAACTACTTTTCCTTCTGTGTACGTTTCCTTCCGCGAAAAAATGATGATGGGTTGATGGGATAAATCGTAAGACAAAATTCTTATGGTATGGTATACTTGTCTCGTGTATATTTGAGTCAAGGATGTTCTTACGAGGATGGAAACATGAAAAAAATTTTTAGGAATACGTGGGCAATCGCGCAAGGAAAGGGTCTTCTCAGCATCCGTCAGCGCGTTTTGCGGTTATTGCTCCTGACAAGCTTGCTGTCTTTCTTTGTGTTTGCGGCAATTTCCCTCTACGGCATGGACTTCATCAAGAAAGACATGTCCGATATGGGAGCGCGGCTTTCCCAGTCCGGAGCCGAGTACACGAAGCAGTACATCGACAAAACCAGCAAGGAAACCCTGGCAGAGCTTGCAAAGGCAAAAGCATGGCGCGTTGACCGTGAGCTGGCACTTATGCGGCATGATGTGCTTATTTTATCCCAGGCATTGACCTGGATTGAGCAACATCCGGAACACTATCTGCCGGAAAAAGTTCTGGATCCCTATGACGGGAAGGTTCCCCCCGCCGAACCCTATATCATCTACAGCCCGGATCTGCGCAAACGCGGCATTGAAACGGTGCAGAGGGAAGTGGATTTGGTTGCCAACATAAGAGGAACCTTGGTTCCAATGGAAAAATCCTATGGCAATACCTATTCCGCCTGTTATTTCGGCAGTCAAAGCGGCTACCTGATCTGCAGCAGCATATTCCCCGGCGACAAATACAGTCCCATCTCCGATGATGCGGACTACGATTATGATCCCCGGGTTCGTCCCTGGTATGTGAATGCCATCAATGCCGATCGTCCCGTCTTCTCCCTGCCCTATCTGACGATTTTGACCGCAGAGCACTCCGATATCGAAGTCATCAGCTGTTCGACCCCTTACTACGATTCCAACGGAATTGCCGGAGTTGCCAGTCTGGACATTGCTACAGATTTTATACGGAGATTTGTTTCCGACACGAGCATCGGCAAAAAAGGCATAAACTTCATCATGACAAGTCAGGGGGAGATTATCTTTTCCCCCATGGACGAAGGCGTACTTGTCGAAACGGATGCTCCCCAGGATCTTAGGACATCCTCCGATCCCACAGTAGCAGAAATTGCCGTCAGAATGGCAAAGGGAGAAAGCGGCATGATGCCGCTGGAACTCTACGGCGAAGAGTATCTCATTGCTTTCGCCCCCATTTCCACAGTGGGATGGAGTTTTGGCGTTCTGGTTCTGCAGGATGATATTTCATCTTCTGCCCAGGAAAGTCAGGCCTACTTCCTGGGGCAAATGGATCTCTTCCAGGAGCATCTGTACAGCGAGTATCACTTTCTTGTAAAGGTGGCTCTGGTTGCCCTGCTGACCCTCTTCGCCATCATATATCTCCTTTCGAAGCGCCTTTCCAACAGGTTCGTGCGCCCCATCCAGAAAATGACCACCGGCGTCCGGGAAATCGCCAGCGGCGATCTGAACAGGAAACTTGATATAAAAACAGGTGATGAGCTGGAGCATCTGGCGGACTGCTTCAATTCCATGACGGATGAATTGAAAAATTATATGGAAAATCTTGCCAGAACCACAGCAGAGAAAAAACGCATTGAAACCGAGCTGAATGTGGCAACAGACATCCAGTTGAGCGTCCTGCCCCACGATTTTGATTTCCACCGCGATGATTTTGGCATATATGCCACCATGCATGCAGCAAAAGAAGTGGGCGGCGACTTCTACGATTTTTACCTGCTGGATGACCGCCACCTGGCCATAACTGTAGCGGACGTATCCGGCAAAGGCGTGCCTGCGGCTCTCTTCATGATGCGCAGCAAGACCATCATCAAAAATCTGGCTCTCATGACCACAAGTCCGGATGATGCTGCGGCAGTGCTGGATCTAGCCAATCAGCAGCTCTGCCAGGACAACGATGAATTGATGTTCGTCACGGTGTTCTTTGGTGTCCTGGATGTGGTTACAGGGGAATTCATCTACGCAAACGGTGGACACAATCCCCCCCTGATCAGCCGGAAATCCGGAGAACAAACCGAATGGAACTACCTGCATGAAAATGAGAAAAGCCACTCCCTGGGCATAAGCGAGAATGTGACGTTCACCATGAAAAAGTTTACCCTGATGCCGGGAGATATGATGTTCCTCTACACGGACGGCGTAACCGAAGCCATGGACACGGATGGCAACCTCTACGGGGAGGAACGGCTGAAACAATGCCTTAACCATACGGAGACTTCCGCCGTTCCCATAGAGGACATCCTCGCCTCTGTTCGCGCTGATATCAAGAAACATGTGAACGGAGCGGATCAGTCCGATGACATTACCATGATGGGAATTCGGTACATGGGTTCTGGCTTATGAGAAATTTTGCCGAAAAATGAGTATTTTTGACCATTTCCATTTTAAAAGGTTTCACGTATAATTGAGTTTGTGTAAGTGTATGTCTCCATCCATCCCTGAACCGATGGATGGAGATTTCCCAGTTATATTTTAGGAGGGGTTTGACCATGAAAAAATTCGTGTGCACCGTTTGCGGCTATGTATTCGAAGGAGAGCAGCCGCCTGAGCAATGCCCTATCTGTAAGGCTCCCGCTTCCAAGTTCAATGAGCAGACCGGCGACCTCGTCTTTGCCGATGAGCATCATGTCGGCACTGCGAAGGGCGTGGATGAAAGGATCATTGAGGGACTTCGCCAGAACTTCACCGGCGAGTGCTCCGAAGTTGGCATGTACCTCGCCATGAGCCGCCAGGCAGACAGGGAAGGCTATCCGGAAATCGCTGAGGCCTTCAAGCGCTATGCCTTCGAGGAAGCAGAGCATGCTGCAAAATTCGCCGAGCTCTTGGGCGAAGTCCTTACCGACAGCACGAAGAAGAACCTCGAAATGCGCATTGATGCTGAGCACGGTGCCTGCGCCGGCAAGAAAGAACTCGCAACTCTCGCCAAGCAGCTCAATCTCGATGCCGTTCATGACACGGTTCATGAGATGGCGAAAGACGAGGCTCGCCATGGCTGCGGCTTCAAGGGTCTTTATGACCGCTATTTCGGGAAATAACATCCCAGTTGCATATTGTCTTTAAAAAGCAATCGGAAGGTTTTGCCTGTGGCAAAACCTTCCGATTGCTTTTTACGTTTCAACGAGGCAGAGCCCGTCAATCATAACTCACCGTAAAAAAAGAGGAAAGGCACCACAAAACAGTGCCTTTCCCTACGGATTGAAAGAAAACCGTAATTGTTATTTCGAAGCTAAAGCCTTATAGCCCTCATAGCGCTTTTCAGCATCGTGCTGGGTCTTCTCGAAGAGCGCCTCTGCTGCCTCTGGGAAGTTGCGCTTCAGGGAAGAATAACGAACCTCGCCCTGGAGGAATTCCTGGAACTTGCCAAAATCCGGCTCCTTGGAATCCAAAACGAAGGGATTCTTATCCGTGCCCACAAGCTGCGGATTGTAGCGATAATTTGCCCAGTAACCGCATTCAACAGCCAACTTGCCCTCAAGCTGACTCTTGCCCATGCCCTTGCGAATACCATGATTGATGCAGGGCGCATAAGCAATAATGAGGGACGGTCCCGGATACGCCTCTGCCTCCGTGATAGCCTTCATGAGCTGATTGTGATCGGCTCCCATGTTCACCTGAGCAACATAGACATACCCATAGGTCATTGCCATCATGCCCAGATCCTTCTTCTTTGTCTTCTTGCCTGTAGCCGCAAACTGAGCAATGGCCGCAGCAGGCGTGGACTTGGATGCCTGTCCGCCGGTGTTGGAATAAACCTCCGTATCAAAGACGAACACATTGACATCCTCGCCGGAAGCAAGAACATGATCCACACCGCCATAACCGATATCATAGGCCCATCCGTCACCGCCGAAAATCCACTGGGAACGCTTCACGAGATAGTCACGATCCTCATAGATCTTGTTCAGGAGCTCGTCACTGCCCTTTTCCGCTTCCAGAGCCTCCACAAGCTTATCCGCACGTTCACGGGTTCCCTCACCGACCATGAGATTTTCCTTCCACTCTTTCATAGCCGCCTGAAGGGCTTCACTGCCCTTTCCTGCTTCAAGAGCCGCCGTCACATCATCGGCAAGGCGCTCACGCACGGCTTTCGTTCCCAGGAACATGCCGAGACCAAACTCCGCATTGTCCTCGAAGAGGGAATTAGCCCAAGCAGGACCATGGCCGCGGAAGTTCTTTGTGTAAGGCATAGCAGGAGCACTGCCGCCCCAGATGGAGGAACAGCCTGTCGCATTGGCAATGAGCATGCGGTCACCGAAAAGCTGGGTGAGGAGCTTCGCGTAGGGCGTCTCGCCGCAACCTGCGCAAGCACCGGAGAACTCAAAGAGGGGCTGCTCAAACTGGCTGCCGAGCACCGTGCTCTTCTTCATGGGGTTCTTCTTCGGGGATACCTTCTTGGGATCCATGCCGTAGTCAAAATATGCCTGCTTCGCCTTCATTGCATCATCCAGAGCAGTCATTTCCAAAGCCTGCTTCGGGCATACCTGAGCGCAGTTTCCGCAACCAAGGCAGTCAAGCGTGGAAACAGCAATCGTAAGATTCATGCCCTTTGCCGCCTTAGACTCAATGAAGCTCATGCCCTCAGGCGCCGCAGCCTTCTCCTCTGCCGTAGTGAGAATCGGACGGATCGCAGCATGGGGGCAGACAAACGAGCACTGATTGCAACCGATGCACTTATCCGCCTGCCAGGATGGAACGTTGATGGCCGTACCGCGCTTCTCATAAGCAGATCCACCCACGGGGAAGGTACCATCGTCCAGATTCCGAAGCTTGGAAACAGGCAGCTTGTCGCCTTCCTGACGATTCATGACCTCCTGGATCTCGCTGATGAAGGCAGGAACATCCCGCTTCTCTTTCGCCGCATCCTGAGCATTTGCCCAATCTGCCGGCACATCGACTTTATGGAGAAGCTCAATGCCCTTGTCAATGGCACCGTTGTTCATGTCAACGATATTCTGTCCCTTTTTGCCATAGGAAGTAACAACTGCATCCTTGAGATACTTCACAGCATCCTCCAAGGGAATGATGGCTGCGAGCTTAAAGAAAGCGGACTGCATCACCATGTTGAAACGACCACCGAGCCCCAGTTCCTTGGCAATGGTCACTGCATTGACCGTGTAGAACTCAATCTCGTTCTTCGCAATATAACGCTTCATGGAAGCAGGCAAATGCTTCGTAAGTTCCTCATCAGACCATACGGTGTTCAACAGGAACTTGCCGCCCTTCTTGAGCCCTGCCAAAAGATCATACTGGTAGACATAGGACTGCTGGGAGCAGGAAATGAAATCTGCCTTGTTGATGAGATACGGACTCGTGATGGGCTTCTTGCCAAAGCGCAGATGGCTCATGGTAATGCCACCGGACTTCTTGGAGTCATAAGCGAAATACGCCTGCGCGTACATATCGGTGT
>DFES01000153.1 GCA_002369175.1 Selenomonadaceae bacterium UBA3796 | reverse complement strand
TTCAGTGGAATACCGGCCTCCATTGCTTCCTTCACCTTGTCGCCGAGAACCGCAGTCATATCCGTCGCAATAAAGCCCGGAGCGACGCTGTTCACAGTAATGCCCCGGCTGGCCAGTTCCTTTGCCACAGACTTCGTAAATCCGATGACACCGGCCTTTGCCGCGCTGTAATTCGCCTGTCCGGCATTCCCCGTCAGACCCACGACGGATGCCATATTCACAATGCGGCCGCTCCTCTGCTTCATCATGAGCTTTGTCACAGCCTTCGTGCAGTGGAATACGCCTTTGAGATTCGTATTGATGACTGCATCGAAATCTTCTTCCTTCATGCGGGCAAACAACGCATCCCTTGTAATTCCGGCGTTGTTCACAAGAATGTCCACTGTACCGAAGGCCTCCACCACGGTTTTTACCATGGCCTCTGCTGCTCCGCTGTCAGAAACATCCGCCTGGACAAGAAGAGCCGAGCCGCCCTTTTCCTCGATGGCTGCCTTGACTTCCTCCGCTGCCTTCACATTGCCGGCATAATTAATGGCTACCTTGGCACCTTCCTCTGCAAGACGCAGAGCGATTGCCCTTCCGATGCCACGGGAAGCTCCCGTGACAAGCGCAACCTTTCCATCTAAAAGCATATTAACGAACCTCCTGGAAATAGTCAAGGGTTTTTTTCAAACTTTCCATATTTTCCACATTCAAGCTCGTAAGCCCTTTATCAATGCGCTTATTGAACCCGCAGAGAGTCTTGCCGGGACCCGCTTCCACATACGTATCGGCACCGAATTCCTTCATGGCTTTCACGCAGTCAATCCAGAGCACCGGATTGGCGGCCTGGGTGACAAGATTTTTCTTGATCTCGTCGGCCTTCGTTTCCATCTTTCCTGTGACATTCGCCACCACGGGGAACTTTGCATCCCGAATCTCCACTTTGTCCAATTCCACTGCCAGTTTCTCCGCCGCAGGCTTCATGAGGCTGCTGTGGAAGGGTGCACTGACCGGGAGTACAACCGCTTTCTTTGCGCCGGCTTCCTGAAGGAGCTCCACGGCTCTCTCCACGCCCTTTGTCGTTCCGGCAATCACTGTCTGCCCCGGGCAATTGAAGTTTACAGCCTGTACCTCCCCTGCTTCCTTCGTCGCCTTCTCACATGCATCCACGATTGCCGCATCCCCGAGGCCGATGATGGCAGCCATGCCGCCTTCCCCGACAGGAACCGCTTCCTGCATGTACTGGCCTCTCTTATGCACGAGAAGGACTGCATCCTGAAAATCCAAAACATCCGCAGCCACAAGAGCGGAATATTCCCCAAGACTGTGACCGCCGGCAATGTCCGGCTGAATCCCATGCTCCTTGAGTATCTCGTTGGCGATGACGCTCATGGTGAGAATGGCAGGTTGCGTATTGGCCGTCAGCTTCAAATCCTCTGCAGGTCCCTCAAAGCACATATTCCGGATGGAAAATCCCAGAGCTTCGTCTGCCTCTTTGAAAAGCCTCTTGGCCACATCGTATTTTTCGCAAAAATCCTTGCCCATTCCAACCGTCTGGGCACCTTGCCCCGGAAACACAAACGCAAGCTTGTCCACTTCATTTCCCTCGTTTCTGTTCATAAGATGACTGACACGATATCCACAACTGCTATGAAATTCAATCCGCTTTCGATTCAATATTCTTGAAAACAGCCGGCAGACCATTCACCATGTCTTCGATAATGGCCTTGACCGGTTTGATGTCGCTCAGCATACCGGAAATCTCGCCGATCATGACAGTACCGTTCTCCACATCGCCCTCGTGCGTCGCACGATGAAGGCTGCCTGCGCCGAGTTTCTCCAGTTCCTCCGTAGAAGCTCCTGCCGCTTCCATTTCCTCATACCGCCGCGAGAGCTTGTTGGCAATGGAGCGGACGGGATGGCCCAAGGAACGCCCTGTCACAACGGTTGACCGATCCTTCGCCTTGAGAACCGTCTCCTTGTAATGGGGATGCGCAATGCATTCCTCGCTCACCACAAAACGAGAGCCCATCTGTACAGCATGTGCACCGAGAGCAAATGCCGCAGCCATGCCCCTGGAATCCGCGATGCCGCCTGCAGCGATCACCGGAACATCCACAGCATCCACTACCTGCGGAACCAGCGCCATGGTCGTGATTTCACCGATATGTCCGCCGGATTCCGTACCCTCCGCAATGACTGCATCAGCACCGCTGCGCACCAGACGCTTGGCCAAAGCTACAGATGCCACAACCGGAATCACTTTCGTGCCGATTTCCTTGAGAGCCGGAACGTACTCTCCCGGGTTTCCGGCGCCTGTGGTCACCACGGGAACTTTCTCCTCCAGCACCACCTGCATGACTTCTTTCACAAAGGGGCTCATGAGCATAACGTTGACGCCGAAGGGCTGCTCCGTCCAGCCCTTGGCCTTCTGAATCTCCGCACGCAGTGCATCCGGGGGCATGTGTCCTGCGCCGATGATGCCAAGCCCGCCGGCATTGGATACTGCCGAAGCCAGTTCAGAGGTTCCAATCCAGGCCATTCCCCCCTGAAAAATCGGATATTTTATCTTGAGTAATTTACAGATTACATTGTTTTCAAACATTAAAATAAATCCTCCTTAGCCCCTGAACGGCACATCATCAAACTCATCCATTACGGGAAACGTCACTTGCTGCCGCCATCCCTTGCCACCATCTCTTCCTTTGCCAGCGCATCGCAAATGTGCCCCAAGACATTGCTTTTGACATATCCATTTGCCACGCTGATTGCGCTGCAGATGGATTTGGCATCGGACGAGCCATGGCTGATGATACAGCAGCCATTGATACCAAGAAGCGGGGCTCCTCCGTATTCCGTGACATCCAGCCTCTTGCCGAGTTTCCTGAGTGTCGGCATCAGGAGAAGCGCGCCGAGCTTGGCAAAAATCCCCCCATCCTTGATGGCTTCCTTGATGAGTTTCAGTATGGTTTTCGCCAGCCCCTCTGCAAATTTTAACACAACATTGCCAACAAATCCATCACAAATTACAACATCAAAATTTCCCTTGGGAACATCCCGGCCTTCCGCATTTCCAATGAAATTGATGTTGTCCATGGTCTTGAGCAGCTCATATGTCGCCTTGACCTGCTCATTGCCTTTTGTCTCTTCCTCACCGATGTTGAGAAGCCCCACCCTGGGATTCTTCTTTCCGAATACATGCTCTACATAAAGCGAACCCATCACGCCGCCTTGAACAAGATGCTCCGGCTTGCTGTCCACATTTGCGCCGGAATCAAGTAGAAGTGTGACTCCCTTCGGGGTCGGCATAGGTGTCGCAATGGCAGGGCGGCCAACGCCGCGAATCCGCTTCAGAATGAGCTGCGCAGCCGTCACTGCAGCCCCCGTGCTTCCCGCAGAGAGAACAGCATCACATACGCCATCTTTCACAAGGCGTGTCGCCACGACGATGGAAGAATCCTTCTTCGTCCGCACGGCATCTGCGGGATGTTCCTCCATACCGATGACCTCGCTGGCATGGTGAACTGTAATCCCCAGCCTCTCCCAGCCTTCTTCCTGTTTCAGTATGCCATGAATCGCGTTTTCATCCCCTACAAGCACGATTTCGCATCCATATTTCTTTGCCGCCTGCACGGCTCCGATCACAATCTGTTTCGGCGCGAAATCCCCGCCCATGGCATCCACTGCGATCTTCACGAACCTACCTCCCGATTGCTCCTGCTTTATTTTATACTTGAAGCCGTTCATATTTACCAAGCGAAGTGCAGGGAAATATGAACGGATTCTGCATATACCGCGAATGATTTGTAACTCGTTAGTAAATTTTACTGTTCGCCAGTATAGATATGACAGCAGCCACTTCAACTGCCATTACCCGAAACCAACAATATTAAATTATTATAACGAGTCCATGAGGAAAAAGCAAGAAAAGAAAATGAGCAGGATACTATCCTGCTCATGTATCGACTTATTCAGCCTCCTGGACAACCTGCTTGCCATCATAGTAACCACACTCCGGGCACACATGATGAGGCATCCTCGGCTCATGGCACTGGGGGCAGGCCGTGAAGCCGGGAGCCTCCAATTTCCAATTGGCACGACGCTTGTCGCGGCGAGCCTTTGACATCTTGCGCTTAGGTACTGCCATTTCGGATACACCTCCTTAAATCAATCCTTCAATTTCTTGAACTGCTGCAAAGCCGCAAGTCTTGGATCCGGAACGAATCTCTCGCAACCGCAGTCGCCATGGTTGAGATTCGCACCGCAAACAGGACAGAGCCCCTTGCAGTCCGGCTTGCAGATATTGCTGAGCGGCTGCGCCGCCAGAAGTGTATCACGAACCATGCCCGTGATATCCATAGCGTCTCCGTCGAAAACATTCGCATCATCGTCCGCTGCCATTCCATCACTCACGCGACGGAACTCTTCGGAAAAAGCATTTTCCTGCTCTTCCGCGCATGGCTCAAGACACCGGTCACAGGTGAAGACCTTCCTGCACGCAATGACACCCTCTACACGATAACACGTCCCCGTGTAAACGGCATTCCCCTTGACGGTGATGTTCCCCTCAAAGGCGCCTTCCACAGGAGCAGCATCCAGCTCTTCCGCAGTGGTCTCAAAGGCAAAAGGGGTCTCCTTCCCCATACCGGCATTCAAATCAGCAATATTCACTATCATCAGCATCAACCTCAATCCATTATAGCGAGCGCTGTTTCTTTTGTCAAGAAATCCCCGCAACTATTCGCCAAGACGTTCCCCCAAAACCCGCAGGGCTTCCTGTTGTACAGCTTTCAACGGCACAGCCGCCCGCTTTGCAATTCCCCGGCAATCCTCGTATTCCGGCGAAACTGTCACGATGTGGCCACGGTAAGCGCTGATCTTGCAGTCCACATTTCCGTATTTCGTCTCCACCTTGGCAATGCGCCGGACAGCCTCGATCCGCCTTCCTATGGGAATCACCCTGAGCCCTATGCTCGTGGTCTCCCGAAAGACAATTTCCGCACAGTCCTCCTGATGCGCCTCGTCCACAAGGACGGAAAGCATTTGGGCAGGACGGTTCTTCTTCATGTAGATATTCGTTGTCCACACATCCAGAGCTCCCGCCTGCAGAAGACGCTCGTGAAGATAGCCGTAGATCTGCGGATTCATATCATCAATATTCGTCTCCAAAAGACTGCACCGGCGTTCATGTTTTCCCTGGTATTCCCCGAGATACATCCGGAGCACATTGGGAATCTCCAGTTCCATCGTGCCCGCACCGTAGGAGATATTCTCCACAAGAAAATCCGCCGGCAGATTCTCCTCATAAACAGCCAATGCCTTGACCACCGCCGCCCCGGTAGGAGTCACAAGTTCCTTTTCCGCACCTCTGTGATACGTTGGAAATTCCATCAGAAGCTCTGCCACCGCCGGTGCAGGAACAGGCATGAGGCCGTGGGCGCACTTCACAAATCCGCTGCCCGTATTGAGACCGGAAACAAAAATCTTCTCGATTCCCAGATATTCCATGCAAATGGCTGTTCCCACAATGTCCACGATGGAGTCCGTGGCTCCCACCTCATGGAATGCCACCTCCTCCTTCGGTTTTCCGTGAACCTTGCCCTCTGCCTCCGCCAAAGCTTCAAAAACAGCGACAGCCTTCTGCTTCACAGCTGTTTCCAAGGAAGATTTTTCCAGCATGTCACGGATGGAAGCCATGGTTCTATGAGGATGCCCCCCATGGGAGTGCAACCCCTCCTGACGGGCTGCATGTTCCGTCAGCGAAACCATATGACGCCCCGTAAGTTCAACCTCCACATGGATTGCATGAATCCCGTTCCGGTTCGCCGTGTCTGCATGCAGAAGGTATTCATCCTCCAGAGGCAGTTTTTTGAGTTCCTTTTCCAGATGAGCCTGGGGAACACCGGCCTGCAAAAAGGCGCCCAGGAGCATATTGCCACTGATGCCAGAAAAACATTCAAGATAAACTGCTCTCATTTCCTCACCTCATCCGATGGATCCTGCCGGCCATTATCCCGGCACCAAACTTCTTTCCATAGGTATGCCACGAGTGGCATCATCATGCTCCGCCGGCTGCATGTTCCAAAAAAGAAGCTCTTCCCCCGGGGAAGAGCTTCTTTGGGACACACTGCCACCCTACGAGGACATCTGTGATGCAGCCTGCGCTGCCGCCACAGGAGAATTCTGCTGCTGGGCGGCGCGGTTCATCTGCTCCTTGGCCTGTAAAAGAACCTGGCGCGCCTGGTGGAGACCCTGCTCTGCCTGCTGCACCCCTTGAAAGGTATTCGTCACGTGCATGATGAGCTGATCAAAGACCTGATTTGCATAGCGGTCCGCATCATCCCGAAGCTGCTGGGAATTCTGGCGGGTGCGCTCCATGATCTCCCGCTCCTGATCCCTTGTCTGCTGGAGAATGGTGCGCTCCTGCTCCTTCGCCTGAACAACGATGGTATTCTCGTTCGTGAGCTTCTGCGCATATTTCTTCGCTTCACTCGTAATGCGGTCAGCCTCTTTCTGAGCTTCTCCGAGGATTCTTTCCCGCTCCTGCATAATCTCGTCCGCCTGGGACAATTCATTGGGAAGATCGTTCCGAAGTTCCTCCACGAGGTGCACCAGATCGTTTTCGTCAATCATGCACTTGCCGGAAAGAGGCACATGGGAAGCTCCTGCCACCAGATTTTCAATTTGATCCAATATATCGCGTACAGCCATTTCATCACTACCTTCTCTATAGATACACTCATATCATTCCTTCGGAAATACGGGTCATCACCGCCCGCTCCACGCAGTCCGGCACGAGGCCATGGACACTTGCGCCAAAGGCAGCCAGTTCCCGGATTCCGGAGGAACTCACAAAAGAATACTGGGGATTCGTAATCAGAAATACCGTATCCACTTCCGGATCGATATGGGATATCATCCTCGCCTCGTTCTGTTCGTACTCCAAATCTGCCACGGAGCGAATCCCCCGCACGATAATCCTCGCATCATGTTCCCGCATATAGTCCGTCAAAAGACCGGAAAAGGAATCCACCCGCAAGTTGGAGACATGGGCAGTAGCCTCTTTCAACAGGGCGACTCTCTGTTCCACAGAAAAAAAAGCTTGCTTCTTGACATTGTGAAACACGCAGACGATGACTTCATCAAACATGTGGCTGGCTCGTTCAAACACATCAAGATGTCCCAATGTCACCGGATCGAAACTTCCGGAGCAAACCGCCCTTTTCATCTTCCATCGCCTCCTGCATCCTCCCGACACAGAAAAAAACTAAGCTGCGTCGTGTGCCCATAGCGCTCGTTTCTCACGCGGACAAGATTTTTCAGAGAAGGAACATCGTTCTCGTCCGCTCCATGTTCCACCACCAGAATACCACCCCTCGCAAGCAGTCCGGCATCATCCATGCGTTGGAGCGCTTTCTCCCAAAGGCCCCGATGATATGGCGGGTCGCAGAACACGAGATCGAAGTTCCGCTTTTCTCCCGCAAAGCCTGCCAGTGCGGAAAAAACATCGCCTTTGAGGATTTCCGCCCGATCCATGAGCTTTGTGTGCAGGGCGTTTTCCCGAAGAACCGGAACCGTTGCCTTGTCCACAAAAACCCCATGGGCGGCTCCACGGGAAAGCGCTTCCAAGCCAAGATTCCCGGTACCGGCAAAAAGATCCAGTACCTTCCTTTCCCAAACCCGCTGCCCCAAAATATTGAACAGGGATTCTTTGACCCGGTCTGCCGTTGGGCGGGTATCCCACCCCTTCGGGGCTTTCAGACGGCATCCCTTCGCCGTTCCCGTAATGATTCTCACATTCCCCACCCCAAAAACAGATTCAGCATTCCCATTCTACCACACTTTTTTCTTTTCGTGAACCTATATGTTATAATATACTAGAATCCGTTCATATTTACCAAGCGAAGTGCAGGGAAATATTTACGGATTCTGCATATACCGCGAATGATTTGCAACTCGTTAGTAAATTTTACTGTTCGCCAGTATAGAAAAAAATATCCCTCAGCATGATACCCACAGGAGGTGTCCATGAAAAAGAGAATGACTGCCCTGCTGCTCTGCATCCTGGCGCTGCTGTCCTATTATCATCTCGTTCTCCATCCCGACTGGCCATCCCGTCCCATCCCCCGCGAGGATTCCCCCGGGGAAAAAATCCTCCTCGTTCCCCTGGACGGACGCCCTCCCTGCCGCCAATTCGTCATGGACATGGGAAGGATTGCCGGCTACGAGATCACAGCACCGCCTTCGGATATCCAGGACTATTACTCCCTTCCGGGAGATACCGCTGCCCTGAAAACATGGATCCGGAACAATGCAAAGGACTCCCATGCCCTCATTCTCTCCATTGATCAGCTCCTTTACGGCGGACTTCTGGCAGCACGGGAAAAAGATGCCTCCCCGGAGGAAGTTTCCTCCCTTCTGAGGTTTCTCGAAGAACTCCGCAGCGAGCATCCGGAGATTCCGATTTATGCCTTCAGCATCCTGCCACGCCTTACGCCCCAGGACACCATCGATGGATACTATGAGAGGCGCTGGCTCATGGAATACTCCCGTCTCATGGGGAAAAAAGCCAGCGGCATCTTTGTGGATGAAACAGCCCTTGCGGAACTCCAGGCGAAAATCCCGGCGGAAAGCATGGCAAAATACCTTTCCCATTTCCATAAAAATACCGCCCTCAACCAGGAATTGGCACAGCTTGCGAGAAAGGGCATCCTCACGCGTCTCATTCTTGGTCAGGACGACGGGGAAGCCTACAGCATCCCCAACATCGAGAAGGAAGGCCTGCGCCAGTACCTCAAAGAACATGAAATTCCGGAAGAGCAGGTATTCCTCACCCATGGCGCTGATGAGATTGCCCTGACCCTCCTGGCAGAAATCAAGCTCAGAGAAACGAAGGTCTGCCCCCGCATCTTCCTGGAATACAACGATGCCTCCGCGAGAGACCGCATTATGCCCTACATGGCCGTTTCCACCGGAGCCACTGCCGAAGAAAAACTGCGGATGCTGGGCGTACCTTTGGCTTCCTCACCGGAGGAAGCGGATTTCACCCTCTTCATCTCCACGAACGACAGCCAGGAGGACACTCTGGGCAGCAGGAGGCGCTCCCTGAACCGTCTCAGGTACCTTGAAGAACAACACCATCCCATCGCCCTGGTGGATCTCAGCAAGCACTTCCAGGAATCGGAAATCCTGCTTCCCCTGCTCATTCGGGAAGACTACCCCATAAATTCCCTCATCGCTTATGCGGGCTGGAACACCACCAGCAATTCCATCGGCACGGCTCTCGCCCAGAGCCTTCTCTTCACGGCGCAGAAAAAACGCCTACAGACCCGCGGAGATGCCTTCCGCCTCTACGCTGCAAATCTCACCTTCCTGCAAAACCGCATGCTGGAGGATGCCTTTTACCTCAAGGATGTCATTGACCTCGTAAACGCCGCTCTTATTAAGGAGGGTTATATCAACACCGCCGATCTCGACCTGGAACACAATTTTCGCTGGGCCAATGCCATGCTGCAATATGCCATGAAGGAACGCATCGCCTCCTACGCTGAAACGAAAGCCTTCCGCCAGCCCATCCCCCTTGCTGTCCCGGATGGAGAAACGCGCATCCGAATCCGCCATCTGACTGCCGATATGAGCTATCCGTGGCCCCGCACTTTCGAAATTCATCTGCAAAGCCATATACAACTGGAAGAGGTGGGACGCTAATCCCACCTCTTCTTTCAATCCATCATCAAATCAACAAATCATCAAATCGCATAAAAATTGACAAGTTTCGCATCGAATATTCCATCCACTTCTTTGACCTTCGCAAGGACATCCGACGGAATGTCATTGTCAATGCTGAGAACCATGAGATTCGTTCCCTCCACATCGGCCTTGCCCACCTGCATGCCGGAAATGTTGATGTCCGCTGCCCCCATGATGGAGCCCACCTTGCCGATGATACCGGGACGGTTGATATGCGGGCAGATGAGGATGCGGGCATGGGGATCCACATCCACGCGGAATTTGTTGATGCGGACGATGCGGCCTTCATCGCCGAAAAGAGTGCCCTCTACCGCCACTTCCTTGTCCTCGGACATTGCCCTGACCGTAATGAGATTTGCGAAATTCTCCGCTTCCTTGCTTTTGGTCTCAATGATCTTGATATTGCGCTCCTTTGCAAAGCCCGGCGCATTAACGTAATTGACTTCACTCTCCATGATGGGATTCAGCATGCCCTTGATGATGGCAGTGGAAAGCAGTCCCGTGTTGACTTCCGTTATCTCGCCATTGTAGGTGATTTCCACCCGCTTGATGGGGCCTTCCGCGAGGGAGCAGACTGTGCACCCCAGGCGCTCCGCCAGTGTGAGGTATGGAGCGATGACCTTCATGACCTGCGGGGAAACCGGAGCCATATTCACTGCCGTTGCCACGGGCTCGCCCTTGAGAGCCGCAAGGATTCCCTCGGAAACATCCACGGAAACGCCGATCTGAGCCTCCACGGTGGATGCGCCAAGATGGGGGGTGAGCACAATCCCGGGTACGCCAAGCAGGGGATGATCCGCAGGTATGGGTTCGTTGACGAACACGTCGATGGCGGCGCCTGCCACAATACCTTCCTTCACTGCCTGCGCCAAATCCGCTTCGTCAATAATGCCCCCGCGAGCGCAGTTCACCAAGCGCACGCCCTTTTTCATCTTCTTCATCTGTTGCATGGAAATCATGCCCTTCGTCTCAGGTGTCAAGGGCATATGAACCGTGATGAAGTCCGCTTTTGCTATGACCTCATCCAAGGTGCCGACCGTGACGCCGAGATTTTTTGCCCGTTCTTCATTGATGTAGGGATCATAAGCGATCACGTTCATATCAAAGGCCAGCGCCCGCTTCGCCACGCCGCTGCCGATGCGGCCCATGCCGATTACGCCCAGGGTTTTGCCTCTGAGCTCCACGCCCACATACTGCTTCCTGTTCCATTCCCCCTTCTGGACCGTCTCGTTGGCAATGGGAATATTGCGGGACATGGCGAGCATCATGGCCATGGTGTGCTCCGTAGCGGCAATGGTATTGCCGCCGGGAGAGTTGATGACAATGATTCCCTTGGCGGTTGCCGCCGGGATATCAATATTATCCACACCGACACCGGCTCTGCCGATGATCTTGAGTTTTTCCGCCCGCTGGATGACATCTGCTGTCACTTTGGAGGCCGAGCGCACCATGAGTGCATCAAATTCCGGAATGATCTCCAAAAGTTCCTCATGGGAAATTTTTTCCTTTACAACAACCTCGAACTCCTTCTGCAAGAGCTCTATTCCCTTCGTTGAAATGCCATCTGCTGCCAAAACCTTCATAAGTGCCTCTCCTCCTGCATTCTCCTATATTCGCGAGCAATGAAATTTTCATTTCGCTACAAATCGTCCGCGGTATGTACGGGCAGGAAAAACTCCCTGCTCATGAGCACAATAACGCGAATCGTCTACATTATACCACTTCCTGCTTGCTTTTCCTATGGTTTCAAGCTAGAATATAGTCAGACTTTATCCATCTGTCATAGGAGGTTTTCGCTTTGGAAGCAAATCGCGTATACAATTTCAATCCCGGACCCGCTACACTCCCCTTGGAGGTCTTGAAGGAAGCCCAGGCAGAATTCCTGAATTTCCGGGACAGCGGCATGTCCATCCTTGAAATCAGCCACCGCGCCAAGCAGTACGATGAGGTGCATAACCAAACCAAAGATGACATCAAGGAGCTCATGGGACTTGGGGATGACTATGAGGTCCTCTTCTGTCAGGGAGGCGCCAGCCAGCAGTTCGCCATGATTCCCATGAATTTCGCCTCAAAGGAGCACCCGGGCAGCTATGTCCTTTCGGGGAGCTTCGCATCGAAAGCCTATCAGGAGGCAGAGCTTCTGGGTGTGGGAGAGATTGCTGCCTCCAGCAAGGAGGTGGACTTCCGCCACATTCCCACCCAGGAGGAATTGAACATCCATCCTGACGCAGCTTATCTGCATCTCTGCTACAACAATACCATTTACGGCACAGAGTTCCACTACGTTCCGGATACCAAGGGCGTCCCCCTCATTGCCGACATGTCTTCCGACATGCTCTCCCGCCCCGTGGACTTCAAGAAGTTCGATTTCATCTATGCAGGCGTTCAAAAGAACCTTGGACCTGCAGGTGTTGTCCTCGTCGTGGCGAAAAAGAGCATGCTGGAAAACAGTCCCAAAACCATTCCCACCATGCTGCGCTACAGTACCTTCTACAGCAAGAACTCTCTCTATAACACCCCGCCTGCCTTCTGCATTTACATGGTGGGCAAGGTCGCTGCGTGGATCAAGGCTCAAGGTGGCCTCTCCGCCATGGAGGAACGCAACAGGAAGAAGGCAAAACTGGTCTACGATGCCATTGACAACTCCAACGGCTTCTACAAAGGCCATGCTGACAAAGACAGCCGCTCCCTGATGAACGTCACCTTCCGCCTGCCCAGCGAGGACTTGGAGAAAAAATTCGTCGCCGAGGCATTGGAAAACAAACTCAGCGGCGTCAAGGGACACCGTTCCGTCGGCGGTATGCGCGCTTCCATCTACAACGCCATGCCTTACGAGGGCTGCGTAGCGCTTGCCGACTTCATGGAGAAGTTCCGCAAGGCAAACGGATAACCGGACAAACGGAACCTTGGGCGAAATATAAGGGCTTTCAGAGAATCCACTCTCTGAAAGCCCTTATTTGTTAAAAACTCATGGAACAGGATGATAACATTCACTCCCGCATGTCCATATATCCGTATCGGATCCTGCTGTACTGCCCCCCCGCCATTTTCGTGAAGCCCAGACGAGCAAATTCCAAACTCCTGCTATTTTCCTTGAGGACTACCCGATGACGAGCCACGCGCCTCGCCTCGGCAATCGCCTCCGGGGTTACCGGCCGGTGATCCGCCACGCTGCGCAGGGGATTCAGGTTGGCGCTCTCCATGAGAGGATGGCGAAACATGGGGTCGAAGTAAACAACATCAAAGGACTTATCCGACCGAGCGCGAAGAACGTCCATGTAATCCGCAGAAATCACGCGGATCCTCCGCATGGCCTCATGCATGTCATAATTGTCCCCCAAACTGTGCCCAAGCCCATAGCCGATTGCCGCGGCCACCAAGGGATTGACCTCCACTCCCGTCACCGAGCCGCCAGAGCCCACCGCATAACTCGCCACAATCGCGTCCGCGCCGAAGCCCAGTGTACAGTCCAGGACGGTCATGCCCTCCCGAAGAGCCATGGCCGATACCATATGGTCGCCCTCGCCCATGCGAAGATTCTTCAGCCGCAAATGCGCCATATTCGGATGGAAGAACAATTCCCCTTCCGGCGTATCCAGAACCAGAAGGCCTTTTTTCGCCACGAGGATATTTTCGCAGGCATACGCCTCCCGCAATTCCTCCATGGATTCCCTGTTGCGCGCAACGTAGGGAATTCCCAGCTTTTCTGCCATTTCCCGGGCCAGCCTGACATTTTCCGGTTGAAACCTGCGGCCTGTGGTGCTGATTGCGTTCATCATCGGCAAAGATCCGGCCGCAAAGCCTTTGCGCCATGTAGATAAACGTGGACGATCTCCTTCTGGGATTTCTCCGTGTCTGTCAGGAGCAATACGCGAATGCACATGGAAAGACTGCCCTCCACATCCATCTGGCGGGCATCGAAAAGCGGAACTGCCTCCATCCCCGGAAGCTGGCGCATCCCCGTCGTCGGAAATGCGGCTGTGATATCCTCCGTCGCGCTGAAAATCGCAGCCCCGATATCCTCCGGCTGAAAGCCGTTGCGCTCCAGGATAGCGGTCACAAGTTCCTTGGCTGCCTGCCAGACAGCTTCTTTCGTATTTTCTTCAACAGTGGTTGCTCCGCGTACACCTCGCACAGTTCCGGTCCTCCCTCATTTTTTCTTGTTGATGTCCCATATCAGGCGCAGGCTCAAGATCAGTGCCGCCATATAGCCCAAAAATCCCAAAAAGGGAATCTCCATAATCTTCGGTGTCATATTCGTCGTGCAGATCGTGCTGGAACCCAGGAGCAGAGCCGCACAAAGCACGGTAAGGATGATCTTGTTGATCATCTTGTCCAGCTGGCGAAGGGGCTCCTCGGAGCCTGTCACATCGAGGTTCACCTTTGTCTGCCCGCTCATGGTCATCTTGATGATATCCGAAATCTGCTCGGGAAGCTGCATGGATTTGCGCAAAAGCAGGTAGCCTTCCCGCTTTGCCTTTTCAAGCTCATCCTTCCAGCGAAAATTTCTCTGAAAATCGAGGGAAAGACTGCGGGCGAAAATCTCCACAAAGCTCACCTTGGGACAGCAGAGGCGCATGACCCCCTCCACGGTAAGAACCCCCCTGGCGAACATGCTGAGTCCCTGGGGACAAGCAATGTGATGCACCCTGAGAA
>DFES01000073.1 GCA_002369175.1 Selenomonadaceae bacterium UBA3796 | reverse complement strand
GTTCGCAGAATGGCCTATTCTACGAACAAAACGCACGGAGCAGGCGGCTTGGAAGCCGCCTGCTCCGTGCGTTTTTACTTGATACCATAATGGATCGCACGCAAAAAAAGCCATCAAAATCGCTTTGACGGCTTTTTCATGATTCGCTTTCCCTGTTTCCAGAACAAGGTTCCATGGTTCAGGAATTCTTTTCCCAGATGATTTTCGCGGCTTCCTTGTCCCGATGAAGCTGGCGGACAAGGTGTTCCACAGAGGGAAATTTCTTTTCATCCCGCAGTTTTTTCAAAAAGATGATCTGCAGAAGCTGATCGTAAATATCCTCGTGAAAGTCCTGTATATTCACCTCCAGACGGCGATCCGTCCCGTTGAAGGTCGGATTGTTGCCGATGTTGGCCAGACCATTGCAGCATCTCCCCTTGCAGATCACCTGCACAGCATAGGCTCCGTTGGGCGGCATGGCTCTGCCTTCCGATATCTGCAGATTTGCCGTGGGGAATCCCAGGGTGCGTCCACGGCGGTCGCCATGGATTACCCTGGCCGTGAAGGTGAAGTGCCTTCCAAGAAACTCATTGACGGTATCGATGTCCCCTTCCTGCAGGAGCTCACGGATGCGGGTGCTGCTGACGGGGCGTCCTTCTGCCAGTACCGTGGGACAGATTTCCGCATGAAATCCATAATTCTCTCCCACTCGCTGCAAAAGTCTCTGGTTTCCCTTTCCCTGCCGGCCAAAGGTGAAGTTTGCTCCGGTCACAACATAGCAGGGAGCCAGATGATCCCTCAGCAGTTCCAGGAATTTCTCCGGCGAAAGACGGGAAAACTCCTTTGTAAATGGAATGTTGAAAAGAACCTCTACGCCCATGCTTTCAAGGATCGAAGCGCGAAGCTCAGGGCTGCCGATCTGGAGAGGCATTCTGTCCTTTGCCAGAACGGAAAGGGGATGGTTGTTGAAGGTGAAAACAGCGCCGGTGCCCCCCTGCTCAGAGGCAAGCTCCAGTGCCCGACGGACAATGCTCTGATGACCGATGTGCATACCGTCAAACATGCCGAGAGCTACAACAACGTTTGAATATTTTTTTGTGATATCCGTTATTTTTGTGTAGGTTTTCATATAGATTCTCTGTATACTTTCACAGGATAAACTGCCTTTTCCAATGCATCATAGCGTCCCATGCCCAAAAACTGTTCCCCGCTGTAAACCCGAAGCAGGGAGGGCAAATCCTCCTTCCGCTGTTCTCCGGTGGGAAGGCCGTTGCAAAAAGGTTTGGCACGATGCTCCGGAAGTTCATAACGGGAAATATGAGAGAGGCACTGTTCCGGAGAGAGCAACGCCTCCATGCCTTTTTCCGCCAGCTCCTCCAGCGTGCAGGCGCCTGAAAGGGTAAAATCCCCTACCCGTCTGCGCAACAGAAAGGAGAGCACTGCGGGGATGCCTAGCGCTTTTCCGATATCCATGCAAAGACTGCGGATATAGGTTCCCTTGGAGCAGTCCACATCCAAAAGGAACTTGCGTTCCTCTCCATTGGATGCCAAAAGCTCCAGCCGATGGATTTCCACCTGCCGCAGGGGAATCTCCACCTCCATGTCCTGCCTTGCCATATCGCAGGCTTTGCGGCCATGTATCTTGATGGCGGAGTGCTTCGGCGGCCTTTGCTCGATGCTTCCCAGAAATCCGGCCAGAACTTCCTTCAGCCTGCTTTCGGAAGGCATCCGGGCATCCGGCATTCTCTCTGTCAAGCTGCCCATGGCATCTCCGCTGTCCGTGGCAAGACCCAGCAGAACTTCTGCCCGATAGGACTTGTCCGACATGGCAAGGTACTCGATGAGCCTGGCCGCACGTCCCACTGCTACGGGCAGAACTCCCGCCGCTGCGGGATCCAGTGTCCCGGCATGTCCCACACGCTTGATATGAAGCGTCCTTCGCACTGCGCTGACCACATCATGGGAGGACATCCCCGGCGGTTTCAGGATGTTCAGGAAACCACTTGCCTCTATCATGATGCCTCCAAGGCTCTTGCAATGGCTTCCATGATCGTCTTTTTCGCTTCGGCAAAGTCCATCTCCAGCGTGCAGCCGGCGGCGCGCACATGGCCGCCGCCTCCAAAGCTCATGGCGATTTTCGCCACATCCAGTCCCTTTGACCGCATGCTCACGCGGCAGAGTTTCTCTTCCTTCGCTTTCAGCAGAACTGCCACGTCCACCCCCTCAATGACCCGCACCATATCGATGAAGCCCTCGGTATTCTCCATCTCGGAAGTCATGGCATGGTCAAGGAAAATTCCTGCCGCCCTCCCCTGGGAGAACCGCTCGATGGTCTGCATTGCCTCCGCCATTCCCTTGACGACTTCATAGGATTTCTGTTCCATGGCTTCGGAAATGATATGGGGCTCCACGCCGTATTCCATGAGTTCCGCTGCCGCCCGCATGGTGAAGGGGCTCGTGTTGGAGTAGCGGAAGAACCCCGTATCCGTGGCAATGCCCGTATAGATGCACATGGCAGAATCCCGGGTGAAACTCTGCCCCATCTCCTTGACGAGCTCATAGATGATTTCCGCTGTGGCAGCTCGTTTGGAGTCCACATAGGCCTGAAAGGCTTCGCCACGGTTCGAGACATGGTGGTCGATGTTGAGGACAGGAGCATCCACAACAGCCTCCACATCACCAATGCGGTCGAGAGAAGCATCCAAAACCACCAGAAGATCTGCCTGGATCTTCCCTTTCCGCGTATCCTTTTCAGGCTTCTCTATAACCTCATATCCCGGCAATACGGAGAATATTGCCGGGATATCGTCATCGATGAAGACCTGAACCTCCTTCCCCATGCCAAGGAGTACATGCCTGAGCCCAAGGGACGAGCCGATGGCATCCCCATCGGGGTTCACATGGGCAGCAATGACCAGTTTCCTCGCATGCAAAAGGGCTTTCATAGCTTCCGTCAATGATATGTTCATTTCTCTTCTTCCTTCTGCTCTTCTTCCTTCTGAACTTTAAGAAGCAATTCCTGTATGTGGGCGCTGTAATCCAGGGATTTGTCCAGGGCAAAGGAGAGCTCCGGCGTGAAGCGCAGGCGGATTCTCCTGCCGATTTCCCGGCGGATGTAGCCAAGAGAGGATTGAAGTCCCCTCCAGCACTCCTCCACCTGCTTTTCACCTCCCATGATGCTCACGTAGATCTTTGCTTCCCTGAGATCCCCCGTAACCTCCACATCTGTAACGGTCACAAAACCAATGCGGGGATCCTTGAGCTCCCGCAGGATGATCTGGCTGATCTCCTGCTTCATGAGCTCCTGAAGTTTTTCCACTCGAAGCTGGCTCATAGAGCCCCGCCTCCTTTCCTGTCCATAGGCATGTTACTTTGCCTCATTGCTTTCTTTTGCCTGCTGCTCCTCCTCACGGCGTTTGGCAGCGGCCTGGTTCGCTTCCGCAATGGAAGTCTCTATTTCCTCCATGGTGTAGGGCTCGATGATGTCCCCTTCGCGGAAATCGCGGAAATCCACGATGGAAATGCCGCATTCGTAGCCTGCGGCGACTTCCTTCACCTCGTCCTTGAAACGGCGCAAGGAATCGATTTCCCCGTCAAAAATCTCAATGTTGTCGCGGATGATGCGGATCTTGGAATTGTTGAAGATCTTGCCGTCCAACACATAGGAACCGGCCACCAGAGCCTTGGAGAACTTCATGACCTTGCGGATTTCCACATGACCCTGTACAACCTCCTTGTACTTCGGCGCCAGCATGCCGGACATGGCATCCTTCACATCGTTGAGGGCATCGTATATGACGCGGTAAGTGCGGATGTCGATATCCTCTGCATCCGCCATGCGGCGGGCATTGGCATCGGGACGCACGTTGAAGGCGATGATGAGAGCATTGGAGGCAGAAGCCAGCATGACATCGGACTCATTGACTGCACCAACGCCGGAATGGACAATGCTCACCCGAACCTCGTCGTTCTTGTTGAGGGAGAGGAGGGAGCTGTTGAGAGCCTCCACGGATCCCTGCACATCTGCCTTGACCACGATATTGAGGTCCTTGATGCTGCCTTCCTGTATCTGCTGGAAGAGATCGTCCAAAGAGACCTTCTTCGCTTTCATGAGTTTCGTGCGCTGACGTTCGATGCGGGCATCCGCAATGGAGCGCGCCTGCTTTTCCTCCAGGACTGCGAGAAGATCGCCTGCCGCAGGCACGTCATTGAATCCGAGGACCTCCACAGGCACGGAGGGACCTGCTTTCTTTACGCTGTCACCGCGGTCATTGACCATGGCGCGCACCTTGCCATAGGTTGTTCCCGCAACAATGGAGTCGCCAATGCGAAGCGTACCGCTCTGAACCAGCACCGTTGCCACCGGTCCGCGCCCCTTGTCCAGCTCTGCCTCGATGATGACACCCCTGGCTTCGCGGTTCGGGTTTGCCTTGAGTTCCTGAACCTCTGCCACCAAAAGGATCATTTCCAGAAGGTCATTGATTCCCATCTTCTGCTTTGCCGAGACAGGCACCATGATGGTATCCCCGCCGTATTCCTCCGGCACGAGCCCCTTCTCCATGAGTTCCTGCTTCACACGGTCAGGGTTCGCTCCGGGCTTATCGATTTTGTTGATGGCCACAATGATGGGGACATTGGCGGATTTCGCATGGTGAATGGCTTCCACGGTCTGCGGCATGACACCGTCATCCGCTGCCACCACGAGAATGGCAATATCCGTCACCTGCGCTCCGCGGGCGCGCATCGCCGTAAACGCCTCATGACCCGGCGTATCCAGGAATACGATTTTCTTGTCTTTGCAGATGACCTGGTAAGCGCCGATATGCTGGGTGATGCCGCCTGCTTCGTGAGCCGAAACAGAAGTCTTGCGTATGACATCCAAAAGGGATGTCTTGCCGTGGTCGACATGCCCCATAACGGTGACCACGGGAGGCCGAAGCTTCAAGGTCTTCGGATCATCCTCGATCTCCGGGATCTCCGTGGGGTCAACCTCCGGCGGCAATTCCTCTGCCGTCACTCCGAACTCCGACGCCACAAGGGCTGCCGTATCGAAGTCGATTTCCTGGTTGATGCTGGCCATGACACCCATGAGCATGAGCTTCTTGATGACTTCCGCTGCAGTGCAGCTCATCTTGCTTGCCAGATCCTTTACGGCAATGGACTCCCCAACCTTGATATGTTTCGGGCGGGCGATTTCCATTTTTTGCGGGACAGGCTGGGCAGCCCGTTTGTTGCGGCGGTCTTTGCGATTTCCCCCCTGCCGCTCCGGCTTGTTCTCGCTTCTGCCGTCATCACGGCCATTGCGGCCGCGCCCGCTGCGGTTGCCGCCGCGATCGCTGTTGTTTCCGTCACGGCTGCGGCGGTCACGGTCAGTGCGGGAACCGTTGCCGCTGCGGTCACGTCCGGCTTTTTCTGATTTGCCGGCCGTTCCCTGGGCAGGAGCTGCATTGCGGCGCGCCCCCCCATCGTTGCGATTCTGGGAGCGGTTGTAGCCTCCTCCTGCAGTTTCATTTCCGCCTTTATTTCTGCCGTTTTCCCGAGGCTTCGGCTGTTCCTTGGATCTTCTGGGCTGCGCATTGACGGAGGTTTTTTCTGTGCGCTGCTGTGGTGCGGCAGGTTTTTCCACAGGTTTTTCCACCATCTTTTCTGCAGGTTTCTCTGCCGCTTTTTCCACGGGCTTTGCCTCCTGTTTCTGCTCAGGCTTCGATGCTGCAGCCTTTATCTCTGCTTTCGTTTCCGACCGTGCCTCTGCCTTTGCCTCTGTTTTTTTGTTCGTTTTCTCCTGTTTCGGCTTTTCGGCGGGTTTCTTGGTCAGAGCCTCTTTCACTGCGTTGTATTCCTCTTCTCCGACACTTGAGAAATTATTGGTCACCTTGAAATCCTTTTTCTTCAAGATATCCAATACGATTTTATAGTCTATGCCAAATTTTTTTGCCACTTCATAAACCCTGTATTTCGACATCAATCCACCCCCGTCAAACGCTTCTCTCTTGGCCATTTTCTTCCATTTCGTCCAAGAGCTTTCGCAATGCATCACTGAAGCCTTTGTCCAGCAATGCCGCAACCGCCCTGTATTCCCTGCCCAGGCATTCGCCCAGTGCCTCTTTTGTCAGGCACAGGGAACAAGGGATTTTATATTTCTCCGACAAGTATTCAAATTTCTCTCTTGAGTCTTCCGTTGCATCCACGGCCACCAGAATCCTCTTCGCCTTCTTTGCCTGAAGAGCCTGCTCCACAGCCGTACTGCCCGAGACGATGCGTCCCGCTTTCTGCGCCATGCTGAGGAGATTTCGGATGCGCCGCTCCGTCGTCATGATGTCCATCAGGAACCCTCCGTCTTCGCGGATTCCGATTTCATGGAAAGGAACTGCCGCTCCAGCTCATCATAGACCGTGCGATCAATGCTGCTCTTGAAGGAACGTTCAAACCCTCTGTTCTTCCTGGCAGCTTCAAAACATTCCCTTTTTCGGCAGATATATGCGCCACGGCCGGATTTCTTTCCCGTTTCATCTACGGAATACTCTCCTTCCGGACTCCGCACGATGCGGATCATATCCCGCTTGGGGTGCTTTTCCTGGCAGCCCGTGCACATTCTCTCCGGAACCTTCTTCACCGCCAAGTCACTCACCCTCTGCCGTAAAGGATTCGTCCACGGTGACTGCCACCTCGTTCATATTCTCGTCGAGGACTTCATCCGCTGCCTGGGACTCGCTCTTGATATCTATTTTCCAGCCGGTGAGTTTTGCCGCCAGACGGGCATTCTGCCCTTCCTTTCCGATGGCAAGGGAGAGCTGATAATCCGGCACCACCACACGGGATACTTTCTCAGCTTCATTGACCGCCACGGAAACCACCTTGGCGGGGCTCAGTGCGTTTGCGATATACTTTGCAGAGTCTTCATTCCACTTCACGATGTCGATCTTCTCACTGCCCAGCTCATCGACAATGGCCTGCACGCGCATGCCCTTCTGTCCTACGCAGGAACCCACCGGATCCACATTCTCATCCTTGGAGTATACTGCAATCTTGGAGCGCATGCCCGATTCCCTGGCCACGGATTTGATTTCCACCGTGCCGTCCTGTATTTCCGGAACCTCAAGCTCAAAGAGCCTCTTCAAAAGCCCGGGATGGGTGCGGGACACCACAACCTGTGGGCCCTTGTTCGTCTTCTTGACCTCGACGATGTACGCCTTGATGCGATCCCCATGATTGTAAGTCTCCGTGGGAATCTGCTCCGTCGGTGTCAGCACGGCCTCCGTCTTGCCAAGGTCAATGAATACATTGCGGTTTTCCACCCTCTGGACAAGCCCCGTGATGATATCGCTCTCACGGCTCATGAATTCCTCATAGATGATGCCCCGCTCTGCCTCTCTCACCCGTTGTACGACCACCTGTTTTGCGGTCTGGGCCGCAATGCGTCCGAAATTCGCCGGTGTGACCTCTATCTCGACCACATCGCCGATCTCGTAGTCCGGCTTGATTGCCCTGGCCTGTCCCAAAGAAATCTCCGCCACATCGTTTTCCACCTCTTCCACCACATTCTTGATGGCATAGACATGGTAACTGCCTGTTTCCCGGTTCAATGACACCCGGACATTCTGGGCAGATCCGAAATTTCGCTTGTAGGCGGAAATCAGAGCCGCCTCAATGGCATCGAACAGTATTTCCGGCGCAATGCCCTTCTCCCTGCCCAATTCCTTCAGCGCTTCCAGAAAGCCCTGTTCGTTCTCCTTTGCCTTGTTTTTTTTGCTGGCCAATTTGTATCCTCCAATTCTTGTTTCAATCCACGTCGGTATTTTCAGGAGCACGACAAGCCATATCACGCGGATTGACTTCTTGTGGGTGGGGATACCGCTTCGCTCCGCCCCCACCCACGCGATATAGGCTCTCATTCCCGCTTATGGCAGCGGGAGACTCATTCAATGTTAAAAATCAATATGCAGCCGCACAAGAGAAACCTGCTCCATTGCGAGTTCCTCTGATTCATCCAGCGTCAGGCGGCCATCACGGTACCCTGTCAGGACTCCCGTGATGAGCTTCTTGCCATCCAGGGGAGCGTAGAGGGAAACATCCACCTTCTTGCCCATTTCCCGCAGGAAATCCTTCTCCTTTCTGAGTACCCGGTCAAGACCCGGCGAGGAAACTTCCAGGATGTACTGGCCTGAAATAATATCCTGCTTGTCCAGTTCTTCTTCCAGCCGCTCGCTGATGGACTGGCAGTCATCAATTTCAATGCCGCCTTCCTTGTCGATGAAAACCCTGAGATACCATTCACGCTCCTTGACGTATTCCACGTCCACAAGCTCAATCACGTCCTGGCCTGCCAATAGCTCTTCCACCATTTTCTCCACGGTTTCCTCTACATGTCTTGCAGTCATACAGCACCCCCGTCTCCTGACATATCATAAAGTATAGACATAAGAGTAAAGAGTGGGCTTGCACCCACTCTTTGATCATCAACTTAAATTTACCTGTATCATTATAGCACTTACAGCAATCCTTGTAAAGGAGCTGGCCACAAATAAATTTTACAAGTCACATGCGGAAGAGCTCCATCTGGTCGCTTTCACTCATACCCGCGAGACAGCCATGCTCCCGGAGGATTTCCACGTTGGTCTTGGATATACCGGAACGCTTGCGCAGGTCATCCACCGAGGTGAAGCTTCCTGCCTTCCTGGCTTCTACGATTCCCCTGGCAGCGGAGGAGCCCATGCCTGCCAAAGATGCCAGGGGCGGCAGCAGGGAATCGTTCAGGATGATGAATTTCTCTGCATCGGATCGATAGAGATCCACGTATTCCACCCGATAGCCCCTGAGATACATCTCCCAGGCAAGCTGGAGAACCACGAGGGTGCCGCTGTCCTTCACATCGAGTTTCTTCTCCTTTGCCTTTTCCTCCAGCTCACGGATGAGGCTGTGGACGTGCTCCTTGCCCCTGGCCACCACATTGGCATCGAATTCCGCTGCGCGAATGGAAAAGTATGCGGCATAATAGGCCAGTGGGTAATGCACCTTGCAGAAGGCAATGCGGTAGGCCATCATGACATAGGCCGTGGCATGCGCTCTTGGAAAAAGGTACTTGATTTTCTGGCAGGACTGGATATACCATTCCGGTATGCCGCCTTTCCGAAGGGTTTCCACCACTTCCGGCGCAATTCCCTTGCCCTTTCGGACATTCTCCATGGTCTTGAAGGAAAGCAGGGGATCGATGCCGTTATGGATGAGGTACATCATAATGTCATCGCGGGCGGAAATGGCATCGTGCAGGGTGCACGTGCCGGCTCGGATGAGCTCCTGGGCATTTCCGAGCCATACGTCTGTGCCGTGGGAAAATCCGGAAATCCGCACCAAATCGCTGAAACAGCTCGGATGGGTATCGTCGATCATCTGACGGGTGAAACTGGTGCGGAACTCCGGTATCCCGAAGGTGCCGGAGTTTGCTCCCAATTCCTCGGGGGTGACGCCCAATGCCGCGGTAGAAGAGAAGATGGAAAGGGTTGCTTTGTCATCGAAGGGAATGGTTTTCGGATCCCTATGGGTGAGATCCTCCAACATCTTGATGACCGTGGGATCATCGTGTCCGAGGATATCCAGCTTGACCAGACGGC
>DFES01000135.1:14886-16511 GCA_002369175.1 Selenomonadaceae bacterium UBA3796 | reverse complement strand
TAAAAATCTTTAATAATATTTGTTAAGGTTGCTTATAAATACAGCATACCGTTATAGTTTCACTACAGCAAACCGACCAAACGAATTGGAGGTTCCGAGATTGCCTGTCAAGGCTCTCTAGGAATCTCTTTTCATATTTTTGCGGACGCAAGAGGGGCACATCCTGCGCCTGCGTTAGTATAACAAGCGCCAAATAACTATATGTTTCACTTGTCTAAAATCGGCCGATAATCCCATGCTTTTTTTGAAGGAGGCAACTATCATGTCAAAACAAAACAGCGAAGTCAGGAAAGCGGCAGATGATGCCGTTCGCACTAGCCAGAACAGCGACACGAAAAAACGCTTCATCCTCTGGACTGGGGCGCTTGTTGTGGGCGCTGTGCTGGGAGCTTTGGGGAATGGTACACTCGATGAATTTTTTAATTTTATCGCTACGGTCTTTACGCGGCTCTTCCAGTTTATCGCCGTTCCCACTATTGCCTTGGCTATCATTACGACATTATCTGCTCTGGGCGCGAAGAAAAATACTGGACGCATCTTTGCCCATGCGTTGTCTTATACCTTGTTGACCTCGACTTTGGCGGCGGCGGTTGGGCTAATTATGTATTTGGTGATTGCCCCGGAGAGTTTGCCGACAGAGATCGTTGGGAAGGGTGCTGCAGATGTGCCTGAAAAATTGGGAACCCTGTCCTATTATGACCATATCCTATCCGTCATTCCGAACAACATCTTGCAACCTTTCCTTTCCGGTAATGTGCTCTCAGTCCTTATCATTGCAGCCGCAGCGGGATTGGGGCTTGCCTTTATGCCCCGAACGGAAAACCGAGAAATTCTTCTAAAGGGGATTCACGGTTTGCAGGAGCTGCTCTTTACACTGATTCGTGCGCTGGTTTGGGCACTGCCCGTAGGTATCCTTGCTTATTCTGCCCAGCTTTCTGCTCAAATCGAAGCTGGCGTCATCGTCGGCGCTTTGGGAAAATATACGGCAGTGGTAATCGGCGGCAATCTCATACAGTTCTTTGCCGTGCTGCCGATTTTGCTTTTCCTGCGGGGATTGAACCCTGTTAAAGTGTTTCGCCAAATGTCTCCTGCCCTGGCTGTGGCGCTATTTACCAAGAGTTCGGCTGCCACACTTCCCGTTACTCTCGCTTCGGCAGAAAAAAATCTCAAAGTTAATCCGGCAGTGTCGCGATTCGTACTTCCCATTTGCACCACCATCAACATGAACGGTTGTGCTGCTTTCATCTTCGTCACGTCGCTCTTTTTGATGCAAAACGCTGGGTTTGAGCTTTCTTCCGGTACATTGATTTCGTGGCTGTTCATCTCGGTGTTGGCTGCCGTCGGCAACGCCGGAGTTCCCATGGGCTGCTTTTTCCTGACGCTTTCCCTCATGTCTTCGGTGGGTGCGCCCATTGGAATTATGGGGCTGATTTTACCAATTTACACAATCATCGACATGATTGAAACGGCGGAAAATGTGTGGTCGGATTCGGTAGTTTGCGCTATAACGGATCACGAGCTTTCGGAGGATCTTAGAGCCGAGGACACGTTCGTTGCCTCGGTATCGTGATTAGGACATAGGAAGCAGGCGATAACGAGGCAGAAGATGTCCCCCACTTCCGCAA
>DFES01000135.1:0-14809 GCA_002369175.1 Selenomonadaceae bacterium UBA3796 | reverse complement strand
ACATCTCAGAACAGGCGGTGAGCATATACCCGCAGGGCACACGTCTCCCGCCTCGTTGAAACGCCAATTGTTCATGTTTTGCCTGCGGCAAAACATGAACAATTGCGTTATAATCGCTGTTGCGAGATTGACGAGGATATGCACAGCGTAGAGGTTGAAGAGAAAAAAGATGTCTTGAAAAAGACATCTTTTTTTTATAAATGAATTTATTTTACCTATTGACAGTATAGGTTAATGCGATTATCCTTGAGGAGGAAGACCCCTTTCTGTTGATGGATATTGTCAAAAAAAGAGAGGAAAGAGATGCCATGAAAGATTTTACCTTGGAAGTGCATGGAGGGCATTCCTACGATTGGACAGGTGCTGTCAGCGAGCCGATTTATCTTTCCGCGACCTTCCGTCATCCGGGCTTCGGTCAAAGTACAGGCTATGACTATGGGCGCGTGGCGAACCCGACAAGAGATGCCCTGGAGAATGCCATTGCCTTGATGGAAAAAGGAGAACGAAGCTGGGCGGTCTCCTCCGGCATGGCGGCCATCAATCTCGTCTTGATCCTTTTGGATCCCGGCGACCATGTGCTGCTCTCGGAGGATCTCTATGGGGGTACCGTGCGCTTGGCCAATGAAATCTACGGACATTATGGCATTTCCTTTGAATATCTCGATACGACGAATTTGGACTTGGTACGAGACAGGATGCGCCCCAACACGCGGATGATTTTCGTGGAGACCCCGTCAAATCCAATGATGCTTATCAGCGACATCGAGACTTTGGCCGGGATTGCCCATGAGAGGGGTGCTCTGTTGGTGGTGGACAACACGTTTCTTTCTCCCCATTTCCAGAAACCTTTGACCTTGGGGGCGGATATCGTGGTGCACAGCGGAACAAAGTACCTCTGCGGGCACAATGATGTCATTGCAGGCGTTCTCGTGCTGAAGGATGGGACATCGGATGTCGCAAAGCGTATTGAGCTCCTGGTGAAGTCCGAGGGGCCGAACCTTTCCAGCATGGATGCGTGGCTCATGCTCCGCAGTCTGAAAACCCTTGGGATTCGTGTGGAGCGGCAGTCCCAAAATGCCTTGGAGCTCGCCCGCTGGCTGAAAGAGCAGCCGCAGGTCACCCGGGTGTTTTATCCCGGACTTCCGGAGCATCCGGGCTTTGCACTGCAACAGAAGCAGGCCAGAGGAAACGGCGGCATGGTGTCTTTTCAAGTGACTTCTTCGGAACGGGCAAAAGCGATCTTGGGAAGACTTCGGCTCATTGCCTTTGCGGAGAGCCTTGGCGGTGTGGAAAGTCTTCTGACCTATCCCATCGCCCAGACCCATGCGGAAATGCCAAGGGAGATGATTGCCCGCACAGGGCTGGATGATACCCTGCTCCGCCTTTCTGTTGGCATCGAGGATGTGGAGGATCTGAAGGAGGATCTGTTCCAGGCCATGAAAGGATGAGCAGGATGGAACGCTTTGATGGAGCAAAGGGCAGATTGCCTTGGAAGGGGGTGACCCATACATGAAAAATCCTTTGCGCTACCAGATTTCCGAATATGATTGCGGGCCGACATCGCTCTTGAATGCCTTGAGCTTTCTCTTTGAGCGGGAGGAAATTTCGCCGGAAATCATCCGCAACATCATGCTCTATTCCCTGGACTGCTATGAGAGGGGAGGAACCCTGGGGAAGCGGGGGACTTCTCGCATGGCGATGATGTTCCTTGCAAACTGGCTGGACGGTGTCGGCAGTATGGGCATTCTCCCGATAGCCAGCCGCTATCTGTCAGGTGATGCGGTGTACGTCGGGGAGGGCAGTCCCGTGGTGGATGCCCTGCGGCGAAAGGGTGTTGCCGTGGTGCGGCTGAATTTCGATGGAGATCACTATGTCCTGTTCACGGGAGAGCAGGAGGGGCGCATTCGCCTGTTTGATCCATATTGTTTGGAGCACAGTTTGGAGGATGTTGACATCGAGAGCACGGACCAATATCCAAAAGAATATAACCGCATCCTTCCCTTCGAGCGATTTCATCGGGAAACACAGGAGCCGTACACCTTGGGCAAGATTGCAGAACGCGAAGCCGTGCTTATTTTCAATCGGCGCACGATGCTTACGGCAGAAAATACCATTGAATATTTTATTTGATTTGATGTAGGGTGCAGTGTAGATTGCAGGGGATGAGGATTATGGTAAATTTCGATGCGTTCATAGACCGGAGAGGGACTTCCTGTCTGAAATACGACTTTGCCGAGGAACGCGGTCTGCCGGGGGATGTGCTTCCCTTTTGGGTGGCGGATATGGATTTTCGCACGCCGGAGCCGGTGGTGGAGGAACTGGTGCGCCGGTGCGAACATGGCATTTTCGGCTACACGGATATCAAGGAGGATTACCTGAGGGTGTTGTCCCATTGGATGCGGTCACGACATGATTGGGAGCCGGACATGGAGACGATGACGGTTACTCCCGGGGTGGTTTTGGCTATCTGCACTGCTATTCGAGCCCTTACAAGGGAAGGAGATGCTGTGCTCATCTGTCCTCCTGTCTACTATCCTTTTTCCTCTTCTGTCCTGGGGAATCACAGAAAGCTTGTGGAAAGCCCTCTCGTGCTTCGAAAGCAGAAGGATGGCACGCCAATCGCCTACGAGATCGATTTCGACGATTTTGAGAATAAGATCAGGGACAACGGAGTGAAGCTCTTTATTCTATGCAGTCCCCACAATCCGGTCGGACGTGTCTGGAAAAGAGAGGAGCTTACGCGCATAGGGGAAATTTGCAAGCGGTATGGAGTCCTGGTGATTGCCGATGAGATTCATCATGATTTTGTGCGTGAGGGATTTCAGCATACCGTCTTTGCCGGCATGTCCAGAGAAATTGACGATATTGCCATCACCTGCACCAGTCCCAGCAAGACGTTCAACCTGGCAGGCTTGCAGATTTCCCATGTGTTCATCAGAAATGACGCACTTCGACATAGGTTTCAGCAGGAGCTTTATGCTGCAGGCTACAGCCAGCCCAATGCCCTTGGACTATTTGCGGCAAAGGCGGCTTACGGAAAGGGAGAGCCCTGGCTGAAGGAATTGCTTGTCTACCTGGAAGGAAACCTTCGGAAAACAAAGGAATTTCTTGCCCATCATCTTCCCAAGGTTCATTTGGTAGAACCGGAAGGGACCTATCTCCTGTGGCTGGATTTCTCAGCCTATGGCCTTTCTGACAAGGAAATGGATGAGCGTATCATCCATAAGGGGAGGCTGTGGTTGGATAGCGGGCATATTTTCGGCACCGGAGGAGGGAGGTTCCAGCGCATCAACATGGCATGCCCCTGGAGCAGATTGGAGGAAGGACTCTCGCGTCTGGTGCATTGCTTTGATAGGTAACCGGTAATCCTTTCCGGAAAACTGTATAGGGATACAGAAAAAGCTCCATCGGCGTACGAAATCGCCGATGGAGCTTCTTGGTTCTTCTTCACTTCATTTCATTTACTTCTTTGCACTGCCCGTTTCCTGGAAAGCTGAGACGGCCATGCGGCAATCCCTCATGGCTTCCGGAAGGAGCGTGGGATTGTTTATGAGCTGGATGCGATAGCGACCGCCCTTATTGCCGCGGAAAAAGACTTCCATGGTTTGATTTTCCACGGTGGCAAGCGTGTCAGGCTTGCCGTCGCCGGTTGTGTCAACCTCTATTTCCTTGGCGGTTACTGCGAAAAGCGCTTTGTTTTTATCGCTGATTTGGGCAATATCCACATCCTCATAATTCTTGCGCAGCTTCTCCAGATAGTCGTTCATATCCTTTTCCGAAAGCTTGTTGAAATCCGGCACGTCCTTGTCGTTGAATGCGTCCACAAAGACCACCCATGCCAGTTTGATATTGTACTCCTCGTTGTCAAAGATGAGCACTTCTCCCTTTGCTCCCTCGTAGAGCGCATCCGCAGGAATGACGTTCGGCCTCTTGGGGCAGGGAATGGTGTACCCGAATTCCTGGCTGGTGTACATATATGCCGTTGCCTGATTCTCCGCGCTTGCCGCAGCCTGCGCAGCAGGCTCCGCAGCTTCTGCGGAAGACATCAAAAGGGGCTGGCAGAACAATGCTGCGCCCATCAGACCCATTGCAATATATTTCTTGTTCATATATATCCTCCTCGTTCTCGTACCTTTCGAGCCATTTCCATGGCTTTCAACTGTTACGCCATGATTTTACCATGTCTTCCTGAGAAACGGATTAGAAAATAAACTTTTTCAACATGCCCAATCTTACTTCTCCGTTTCGTCGATTCTTTCGCCAACAACATCGTATGTAAAGCCTTGCAGGATCTTCACCCGGATGATATCGCCCGGCTGACTGTCCTCATCGCCTTCCACATAGACCTGTCCATCTACCTCCGGTGCTTCACGGTAGGAACGGCCTCCTGCAATGTTCTTCTGCTCCTCGTCCCGGCCTTCGATGAGCACTTCCAGAACCTTGCCTTCCAGTTCCTGGTTCTTCTCTTCGGAGATCTTGCTCTGGATGCTCATGAGCTCGTGGTATCGCTCCTGCATGACCTCTTCGGAAATCTGCTCCGGCATATCGTAGGCAGGCGTGTCTTCTTCTTTGGAGTAGGTGAATACCCCAACTTTGTCAAAGCGCTGTTTTATCACAAAATCCTTCAATTTCAGGAATTGCTCCTCCGTCTCGCCGGGAAAACCTACAATGAAGGTCGTGCGGATCGACACATCGGGAATTCTCTGGCGTATCTTCTGCAAAAGTGCTTCCACTTCTTCGCAGGTGTCCGGACGGCGCATGGCCCTTAGCATTGCATTATCGGCATGCTGCAAGGGAAGGTCCACATACTTGCAAATCTTCGGTTCGCTGGCAATGACATCCATGAGCTCATCCGTGAAGAATTTCGGATAGCAGTAGAGAACGCGGATCCACCGGATCCCCTCGATCTTCACCAGCTCTTTGAGAAGCATGGCAAGGCTCGGTTTGCCGTAGATGTCGTGCCCGTAATTGGTGGTATCCTGGGCGATGAGATTGATTTCCTTCACGCCGCGTTCCGCAAGGCTGCGGACTTCCTCACAGATGTCTTCCACACTGCGGCTGCGATAACGCCCACGAATCAGGGGGATTGCACAAAACGCACAGCGATTGTCGCAACCCTCGGCAATCTTGACATAAGCCGTATACTCCGGCGTTGTTATAATACGCGGTGTCCCGGCATCGTAAATCGTATTTGAATCACCCTCGATAATCAACCGGCGTCCCTTCAGGGTCTCCTCCACGGCTTCCATAATGCGGTGCCATGCGCCTGTCCCCATGATGGCATCAGCTTCCGGCATTTCATCAAGAAGGAGCTTTGCGTAGCGCTCCCCAAGGCATCCGGCAACAATCAGAGAACGGCACCGGCCGCTCTCCTTGTAATCCGCCATATTGAGTACCGTGGTAATGGACTCTTCCTTTGCGGATTGAATGAAGGCACAGGTATTGACAATGAGAATATCGGCCTTTGAAGGATCTGCCGTAAGTTCAATGCCGTGCTCCTTCAGAATGCCCAGCATCACTTCCGTATCCACAAGATTCTTGGCACAGCCCAGACTGATAAATCCAGCTTTCACAAAAAAGCCCTCCTAAAAGTATAACACAGCGTTTCCCAAGGAAAGAGGATACTGCCCGTTCTGAAGGCAGCATCCCCGTTTTACCTCAATCTTATGTATTTCACCCAGCGATCCAGAAAATCATGTTTTTGCTGAGGCGTAAACTCTACTCTCTGATGGAAAAGCACGAGATTCTTGCCGGAAAAACTCTTATATGCCAAAGTCGCAGGATTGGTCGGCATAAAGTAAAAGCCGTTCCTTTGCAGAACCTGTTGCGCCTCATCCGTCAGCAGCCAATCCGCGAATTCCTGAGCGGTCACGGGCTGTTCGGCAGATGAGGATTTGGCGATTCCCGTACCCGTCAGCATATAGGCCGTTCCGTCTGCGGGATAAATGACCTTTACGGGGTAGCCATCATTCAGATAGCGGAGGGTTTCGCTCTGTACGGCGATGGAGATGTCAACCTCGCCCATACCTGCCTGCCGCACCGGATTGTTGAGGTATTTTGCGTACTGCACCACATGGGGATGAATCTGCCGCCAAATCTGGTACGTTGCCGCATCGCCGTACTGGCCGATCATGGAAAACAGGAGATTCGCAGAAGCGTCTGCCGCCAGAAAATCCGTAACTCCAATGCGGGCATCCGGAAGATCGGCAAGCTCTCCCCATGTATCGGGAATCAACTGCTGATTCTTCAAATAGTCGCGGTTTATGCAGAAGACGATAGGATCATACCAAACGCCGGTCCAAAAACCGTCCCGTTCCTTGAACATCTCTGCTGTTGCATCGCCTGCTTCAGAAACATAAGAGACAAAGAAGCCCTCCTGCGCCGCCTTATCCAAGGTCTCCCTGTCTGCCAGAACGATTGCCGTATCGTTTGGATGGCTCTCTTCCCGCAATCGGAGGCGTTCCAGGATATCCTTTTGGGACAGGGGCATGAAATTTACCCGTATCCTGCTCCTCTTCTCGTATTCATCGGCCAAAAGCTCCACCTGCGCAGCCGGCAGAGTCGTATAAGCGACGATTTCCCTCATGGGACGCTGCTTTTTTGTATCGTCTGCTCCGGCCAGATAAGCAGAGCCGCATAAAACAATGAGAAACAGGGCAAATGCCGTCAAAAGCAAGGATGTATAGCGCCGCATCTTTCAACCTCCAAACAAAAAACAAGGCACGACTACACATGTATATTATAACGCAATTGTTCCAGTTTTTCCATAGGCAAAACCGGAACAATTGCGTTTCGGCAACTTTATCCCTCCATGCCCCGGTATAGCACGGGGCGGGGTTTTTCAAAATTTGAGAAGAATGGTGGAGAAGGATTCTGGCGGGGGAATGTTGAACCAATTTCGTGAGGTTTGCATTTTCGCAGGAAGCGTTTCTGAGGAGGAAGCCCTGATGTATTTTGTATATGGGGATGAGGAAATCAGATATTTGAAAGGCAAGGACAAAAAGCTCGGAGAGGTCATAGAAAAGATCGGGCACATTGATCGGGAAGTGGACGCGGATTTGTTTTCCGCCGTGATCCACCATATCATCGGACAGCAGATTTCCTCCAGAGCCTTGCAGACGATATGGAGGAGGATGGGGGAGGCCTATGGAGAAATAACGGCGGAGACCATAGGGGGAACGACTCCGGAAGTCTTGCGCTCCTTTGGCATGAGCCTGCGCAAGGCAGAGTACATCAAGGATTTTGCGGAAAGGGTTCGGTGCGGGGCATTCGATCTCGCAGCTGTCGAAGAGCTGCCGGATCAGGAGGTTGTTTCTGCGTTGACCAGCTTGAATGGAATCGGTGTCTGGACGGCGGAGATGATCCTGCTTTTCTGCCTGCAGAGGCCGAATGTGCTCAGTTACGGAGACCTTGCCATTCAGCGGGGGATGAGGATGGTCTATCATCACAGGAAAATTGATAAAAGCCTGTTCGAGAAGTACCGCAGGCGCCTGTCTCCTTATTGCAGCGTGGCCAGTTTATACTTTTGGGCGGTTGCAGGCGGGGCGGTGGAAGGTATGCGGGATTATGCTCCAAATAAAGCTTCAAATAAAGTAGGAATTTCAAAAGATATGTCGAAATAATCCCATGTTGAGGGGTTGTTTTTCTGAGTATGGCAGAGTCTGCAAGGGGGTGCCCCAAAGATGCGGTGTAGATGGTTCCTGGTTGTTGTATCGCTGATTCTATTGGGTGTGTCTTTTTTTCTGGTCGGGTGCGGGCAGCAGAAGGCGGTGGAGGAAGCGCGTGAGGGAAATGAGCCATATGAGAAAGTTCGGCTGGTGTTGACGGCCAACGGAACGGAGATGGGCATTGAAACGAGGACGGCTCGCCGCTTTGCGGAGTTGGTGGCGAAGGAATCCGACGGGAACGTGGTGATTGAGGTCTATCCGAATGATGAACTGGCGGGGGGGAATACGAATGAAGCTGTGCATGCGGTGGCAGAAGGAGCCGTGGATCTCGGTGCTTATGTGACAGGCACACTGTCGTTGCTGGATTCGCAGCTGGAGGTGGGGACAATCCCCTGGTCTTTTTCCAGTTACCAGGAGGCACGGGACGTCATTGACAGCACAGGCGGTGCATATTACGAAGAAATTCTCGCAAAGCAGGGGTTGGTGTATCTCGGCTCAACCCACAACGCCATGCGACAGTTGACAAGCAACCGCAATCCCATAAGACATCCGGAGGATCTTCAGGGGATGAAGATCCGGGTACTGGGCGGGGAAGTGTATCGTCTTTTCTTCAAGGCTTTGGGGGCGGAGCCGGTTCCCATGGGGTGGAGCGAGCTCGGCATTGCTCTTCGCCACGGAGTCATCGATGGACAGGAAAATGGTTTTTTTCTTATGAATTCCGGGCATCTCGATGAGCTTCAGAAATATATGACGGTTTGGAACTATTTGTACGAGAATTATCTTTTTGTTGCCAGTCGAAAGACATTTGATCAATTGAGACCCCGAACCAAGGAGCTCCTCCGGGCGAAAGTGCGGGAGGCCTGCGAATGGAGCCGGGACTATCTGGAGAAGCAGGAAATGATCATCCGGAAGGAATTTGCCGAAAAGGGTCTGGAGATTACGGATCTCACCCCTGAGGAACTCGAAGAATTCAAGGAGAAGGTGCGCCCGCTTCGGGAAAGACTCAAGAGGAAATATGGAGAGGAAGCCTGCGAGGCTTTTCACATTCGATAAGAGACCGGAATTGTGAGGAGGATGACACTTGGAGAAACTTGTGTGTCGTTTTTTGCTGTCAGCCTCTCTGTATTGGCTCTGTACAGCTTATGCAGGACAGGTGCTCGTGCTGCCGCCGACGGTAATCCATTTGTCCGTATTTCTTCCGCCCCTTCTGGGACTGATGTGGGGACCTGTGGCGGCGGTCGGCGTGTACCTGGGAGGATTGGCTGCAGCACCGGAACTTGGAAATCTCCTCGATGGGGAGATGGGCTGGCCGGAATTTATCGGGCGAGGATTCTGGGTGTTTTTGGCCGGATATCTGCCCTATCGCATTTGGCATGTATGGCGCGTGAAGGAAGGGGAGCCACGGTTTTCGCTGCAGCCAGGGACAATGGTGAAGGCTCTCTGGATTCTGTTTGCAACCTTTGTCGTGACCTCCGTATTCCGGGGACTGACGGTTTCACCGGAGGAATTGGCGGCAACGGCGGGCTGGCTGGGAATGCGGGGTTCCATGCGGATCGTGGAGTATATGCTTGCCTGCTTTGTCAATGATTTTGACGTAGCTGTTTTTGGGGGTATTGGCTGCTTCTTTTCCCTCATCCGTTGCGGCTTTTCTTTCCATACCCCGACGGGGAACCAGAGGGGCGGAGATTTCCTGGAAGGTGCGCCGGTGACGGACGGCGCCAGGAAAGCATGGGGCATTGCTTTGGCCTTCTATGGAATGTTTATCGCGCTGTTTGTCTATTTGGATCTTTATCATATTTATGGCATGAATGACATGGAGGTATGGCTCCAGTTCAATTTGGAATGCTTGACCATGATGGATTTTGTCCTGGCTTTGCTGCTTTACCTCCTGCTCTGCTTCCGCCATTCCATCATGATGGAGATCGTGTTCCTGGTTGCGCTGACGGTGTTCCTTTCGGCAGCCGTGCTTGGCTGGGGCAGTTCAGTGGCCATGGGAAGATTTGTCACAGAGCGGGCGAATGATTCCCTGAAGGCAATGAGCGTGATATGCAGGGAGCGGCTGGACCGTACCTTCCAATGCGTGCGGCAGGCGGTTATCGGAATGGAGAACGAGGCCGCCAATTCCCTGGAAAGCTATGAGCGCCTGGTGGGGGATGAGGCATACAGGGAAAGCTACCTCTCATCCATGGCACGGGCGTTTGAATCCATCGCCGCAAGCACGGATGGCATCTGCGCTTTTTACCTTCGTCTGGAACCCGGGATTGCAGGCTCCCAGGGCGGGTTCTCCATGGGCAGGGAGGAACTTCGCTGGGAAGGCTCGCTGGCTCCCTTTGCGCGAAGAACTCCCATAGATCTTTTCCTTTATTCGCCATACGATACAAAGAATGTTGGCTGGTATTACCTTCCTGTCAGAAGCGGCCATGCCACCTGGATTGAGCCCTATGTTGATCCGACGGCAAGGGACTATGTGATTTCCTATGTTACGCCATTGTACGCAGATGGGAACTTTGTAGGCATCATCGGCATGGACATCGATTTCGGGTTCATCATTCAGGAATTACGGCGCATGTCGATTTACAATTACGGTTACACCTACATCATGAACCGCAACGGTCGTGTGCTCTACCATCGGGATTTCCCACAGGGGGCGATGTTTCAACCAAACCCAGAGTTTCAGGAGATGGAGATCTACCTGACAAACGGTATGTGGCTGGGCATTGCCATGCCGCTGGACAGGGTTCATGAGGAGCGCAACCAGGTGTCGATGCATTTGATCGCTGCGCTTCTGGTGGTGGCAATGCTGGTGTCCCTGGGCAGCATTCTTCTTGTTTCCCGCATCATCCGTCCGCTGACGGGAGTGACGGAGGCGGCGGAAAAGATCGCGGCGGGGGATCTCAAGGTGAATCTGGATTACAATTCCGATAACGAAGTCGGGATCCTGGTGAAAAGCATCCGGGAAATGGCGGCGAAACTCGAGGTTTATGTTTATCGCGACAAGCTCACAGGGCTTCGGAACGCGGCGTCTTACATCAGCAAGGGGACGGAGTTCGACGAGCGCAGGAAAGCGGGAGAGGAGCTTCGGTATGGAGTGGTTATCTTTGATGCGAATTTCCTCAAGCGCATCAACGATCGCTATGGACATGACGCCGGGAATGAACTCATTCGCCATGCGGCGCAGGTGATTTGCCGCGTGTTTGCCCACAGCCCTGTCTACCGCATAGGAGGAGATGAGTTCGCTGCGATTTTGGAACATCAGGATTATGAAAACAGAAACGAGCTTCTGCGTCGATTTGATGAGGAGGCCGCAAAGGAATGCTTCGAGGTCGGCGGAGAGATGCATGTCGTGTCCGTTGCCAGAGGGCTTGCGATTTATGAGCCGGGCATGGACTATGCCGCTGTGGCAAAAAAAGCGGATGTTGCCATGTACAATCACAAATCGGCGATCAAGATGGGCTTGGGAGAGGATTTGCGCTAGAATGCGCTAGAACAGAAAACGAGGTGGGAATTGCTTTTGCAGCAGGCAGAGGAAAAACAGGTTGTTTTTGCGGATCACAAGGAAGCATATGCACTTCTGGGAGAGAGGGATGAATTCCTGCAGGTTCTCCGGGATGGTTTTGCTTGTCAGATCGTGAGCCGGGGTGACAGGGTGGAATTCCTGGGGGAGGCCGTGGATGTCCGTCTGGCCTCGAAGGTTCTGGAGGAGCTGCAGTTCCTCTACCGTCAGGGGACCAATATCACCATGCATGAGGTTCGATATGGCATCGGCCTGGTAAAGGGAGGAAAAGGGGAGGCGCTTCATTCCCTGTTCAGTGATACCATCCTGGTGACCTCGAAAGGGCGTCATGTACGTCCGAAGACCTTGGGACAGCGGATTTATCTGGAGGCCATCCGCAGGAACTACATTACTTTTGGGATCGGGCCGGCCGGAACGGGGAAAACCTATCTGGCAGTGGTCATGGCAGTGGCGGCGCTTCGGAGCAAGGCAGTGGACAAGGTCATCCTCACACGGCCCGCCGTCGAGGCCGGGGAGCGTTTGGGATTCCTTCCGGGGGATCTACAGGAGAAGGTGGATCCCTATTTGCGTCCGCTTTATGATGCTCTCCAGGATATTCTTGGAATGGATATGTATCAGAAATTCATGTCCAAAGGGGTCATTGAAATTGCGCCCCTCGCTTATATGCGGGGACGCACACTGGAGGATGCTTTTGTTATTCTCGATGAGGCACAGAATACTACGGAGAAGCAGATGAAAATGTTTCTTACCCGCCTGGGCTTTGGCTCCCGTATGGTGATCACGGGGGATCTGAGCCAGGTGGATCTTCCGCGGGGCGTGACTTCGGGTCTCCGCCAGGCCAGCGAGATACTGAAGGCTGTGGATGGGGTTGGCATTGTTCACCTGCAGTCCCTGGACGTGATCCGCCATGAGGTTGTGACACGGATTGTGGAAGCGTATGAGCGGCATGAGAAACGGGAAAGGAAGCAGTAGGTTTTATGGAAATCCTGATCAGCAATTATCCGGAGGAACTCGTTTTTCCGGAGGAAATCGGCGAAAATGTGCGGAAGGCCATTGAAAAGGTCGGAGAACTCTATGGCGTGGAAAATGAAGAAGTCAGCGTGACCCTTACGGATAATGCCTATATTCACAGTCTCAACAAGGAGTATCGGGGCATCGACCGTCCCACGGATGTTTTGTCGTTTGCCCTGAATGAGAGCGAGGAGCCGAAGATTGAGGGCAAAACAGGGACGAATACCCTGGGGGATATTGTCATCTCCGTGGAGCGGGCGGGGGAACAGGCAGAGGAATACGGCCACAGCCTGCGAAGGGAAGTGGCGTTCCTGACCGTGCATGGCATGCTGCACCTTTTGGGATATGACCATGTGGAGGATGCGCAGAGGGAGGAAATGGAGAAGGAGCAGAGGTTCGTGATGCAGCAGCTGGGAATCTCTAGGGAGTAGCGGAGTGACAGGAATGGAAATGGGAAACAAAAAGGACAGCTTCCAATCGGGCTTTGTCGCCGTTATCGGACGGCCGAATGTGGGAAAGTCAACGCTTATCAACAGTCTCATCGGGCAGAAGATTGCCATCATGTCGGACAAACCGCAGACGACGCGGAACCGCATTCTTTGCGTGCTCACCCAGGAGTCGGCGCAGATCATATTTTTGGATACCCCCGGGATCCACAAACCGAAGCACAAACTGGGAGAGTATATGGTGAAGGCTGCAGAGGGAACGCTCAAGGAAGTGGATGCGATCTTCTTTGTGGTGGATGCTACGGAAAGGATGGGACCGGGGGAAAAATACATACTGGAACGCCTGCAGGCAACGAAGAAGCCTGTCATACTGGTCGTGAACAAATTGGATCTCATTGAGAGGGAACAGGCGCTTCCCATCATTTCCAATTACACGGAAAAGTATTCCTTTGCAGGCGTAGTGCCGATTTCTGCCAAAAAAGAAATAAATCTTGACCGCCTGCTGGAAGAGGTGAAGAAATACCTGCCGGAGGGACCGCAATACTATCCGGAGGATATGGTGACAGATCAGCCGGAGCGGCTCATCGTGGCGGAACTCGTGAGGGAAAAGGCGCTTGGACTCACGCGGGAGGAGATTCCTCATGCCATCGCCGTGGATGTGGACGAGATGACAACGCGTTCCAATGGGGATGTCTACATCCGCGCCACCATCTATGTGGAGCGGGAATCTCAAAAGGGTATCGTCATTGGGGCGAAGGGAGCTCTTCTGAAGGAGATTGGCGCTCTGGCGAGAAAGGATATGGAGGCGTTGCTGGGCTCCAGGGTGTATCTGGATCTCTGGGTCAAGGTCAAAAAGGATTGGCGCGATCGTGACGGCATTTTGCGAAATTTTGGGTTCGGTGATTCGTGATGGTATGGAAAGAGCGCTATGGCCGCAGGCGTGATGCGCTGACGGAGCGTTCCTGATGGCGGCGCTGTATACGACGGAAGCTTTGGTCCTGGCTGTGCATAACTGGGGCGAGGCAGACAAGATGGTGACGCTCCTTACCCGCCAGAGAGGCAAGGTCAGGGCTGCGGCTTTTGGCTGCCGTCGACCGAAAAGTCCTTTGGCGGCAGGCATGCAGATGTTTTCCCATGTGGAGGTAAAGCTGCAGGAAGGGCAAAAAGTGGATACGGTGAGACAATGTACCTTGCTCCACCGTTACAAAAAGCTCAGCGAGGATCTTGGAGCTATGGCGTATGGATCGTTCGTTGCGGAACTCGTGGGGGAGTTTCTCCCGGAGCATGCTGCGGAGCAAAGGATTTTCGACCTCCTTCTGGAGGTCTTTGCGGCATTTGAGACGCGCAATCCAAGAATCACTGCGCTTGCCGCTGCATGGCAGCTTTTGGGATGCTTCGGTCTGCAGCTCCGCCTGGGGAAGTGCGTTCACTGCGGCAGGGAAATTTCAGGGGATGCTTTTTTGCATGCGGGCGAGGGCGGTGTGTTGTGCTCCGAATGCCGTGTTCCCAATGCCAGGGAACTGACCGGGGAAGGCCGGGCTTTTCTGCAGTCCCTTTTGGCGTTGGACTGGCAGCATGCGGAGGGAATCCGGGTTCAGCGGGAAAACCTGCTCATGGCAGAGCAGGTTCTTTTGACATATTTACAGGAGATGCTGGGAAAACCTCTGAGATCGCTGGAGTTTCTCAGACAGTTATGAATTTGCCGCCATTCTGTCATCATTGACAAATGGCGGCAGTGTTGTAAAATAGTGCTGTACTGTGAAAACAGTTTTTTTATTTTTTGCCCTGCACTGGCAAGGGCATTTCAGGAAGAGGAGTGTACCTATGAAATTTCAGGAAATCATCCTGGCACTGCAGAAATTCTGGGCTGATCGTGGCTGCATTCTGTCGGAGCCGTACGATGTGGAAAAGGGCGCCGGAACGATGAATCCCTCCACATTTCTCAGGGTTCTTGGGCCGGAGCCGTGGAACGTTGCTTATGTGGAGCCTTCCCGCCGTCCTGCGGACGGGCGCTACGGGGACAACCCGAATCGGCTCTACCAGCATCATCAGTTCCAGCTTATCATGAAACCGTCTCCGAACAATATACAGGAGCTCTATCTGGAGAGTTTGGAGAGCCTTGGCATTGATCCGAAACAGCATGATATCCGCTTTGTCGAGGACAACTGGGA
>DFES01000004.1 GCA_002369175.1 Selenomonadaceae bacterium UBA3796 | reverse complement strand
TTCCATGCATCTCACGCCGATGGAAGCGATGAATGCGCTCCTGATTCCACCCGAACAGCAAAAAGAGTTGGAGCAGATGCTTTGAGCATCCAGGCACCGCCATGGCGGTGCTTTTTTCTATGCCGTGTTATACGGAGAAATCTCAACGGATTGTGGCAGGAAAAAAGGTGTGTTTGGCGAAATGTTCCAATAGAGAGGGGGGGTATATGGAGATTGAGCGGCAATTCTTGGTGAAAACGCTCCCTGCCCTGCCGACGGAGTACGAATCATTGCGACAGGGATATGTGGCTCTTCTGCCGGAAATACGCATCCGGCAACTCAGCGAAAGCCGATTCACATTGACCGTCAAGCGCGGGACGGGGCTTGTGCGGGAGGAATGGGAGACGGAACTGTCACGGCAAGAGTTTGACAGCCTTGCCATGCGGCTCTGTCCGGATACGGTGATGATTGAGAAACGACGTTATCGCATTCCGCTTGCGGATGGCTACACGGCAGAGCTTCATGTGCATGCTGGGCATTTGGCGGGCTTCAGCTATGTGGAAGTCGAGTTTCCTACGGAGGCGGCAGCCATTTCCTTCGAGCCTCCTTTGTGGTTTGGGCGCGAAGTTACGGAGGATGCGAGATTTTCCTACGGAACTTTGGCACAGAAGGACGGCAGGAAGATTGTGCGACAGCTTATGACGGAGGAATGATGGTGTCTGTTTCGCGCATGGACTCCAGCCGCTCCTAAAGCTTGTTTGAGGTATGAATACATTATGGATGTTGACAGTATTTCTTTTTTGCTTGTTTGTCCTCTGGTGTTTTTGGCAGGGCTTGTGGACGCAGTGGCAGGAGGGGGTGGGTTGATTTCTTTGCCCGCTTATTTGATCGCCGGATTACCACCGCATTTTGCGATTGGAACAAATAAGTTGAGTTCCTGTATGGGGACAGCATTGGCAACCTGGAAATTCGCCCGGAACGGCTATGTAGCATGGAACCTTGCTGCTGCCTGTGCTCTTTGCGCCTTGTTTGCTTCTGCAGCAGGTGCACGCCTGGCAATCTGGGTGGACGAGACGGTGTTTTCCTATTTGCTGCTCATCATACTTCCGTTGACAGCAGCATATGTCTTTCGATGCAAACGCTTGGACGTAGAAAGGGCACCTTTGGGAAATCGGGAAACATGGATCATCTCGATGGCGGTTGCGGTTTTGGTTGGCGTATATGATGGATTCTACGGACCCGGCACGGGAACCTTCTTGATTCTTTTGCTGATGAACTTTGCACATATGAGGCTTGCCAAAGCAAACGGACTAACCAAGGTCATCAATCTTACGACCAATCTTTCCGCATTGGCTGTTTTGTTGTTTTATGGAAAGGTACTATTGCTTCTGGGTGTTGTAGCTGGCTGTTTCAATATGGTAGGGAATTATTTTGGTGCGAAGTTTTTTGAACGCGATGGTGGAGCCATTGCAAAACCGCTGATTCTGTTCATATTGGTAATTTTTATATTCAAAATCATTATTGAAAAGTGTGAGAATTATTTGTTGTGATGCAGAGATGTGCCATCCATCGTGACACAGGTAGACGATGCGGTCGCGAAAGACTTTGCGAACGATAGGTTGGGAGGGGTATTATGAAGAAAAATTGGAAGGATATCCCGCTGGGAATTCCTATGGCATTGGCTTCTTTCGGTACGATTGCTGCTCTGGCAGCAAACAAACGACTTCATGCAGGGTTCGGTATTCTTTGGGTTGGATTGTCCCTATGGCATGGGGTGCAGCATTGCAAAAAAATCAAGAAGGACGCACAAGGACTTCATGGCATAAACTTTTGTTCTGCACCATGTGCGTCCGTTTCGCCATCGCAACGATTATTGTCCACGATACGTGTGGAGGCATATGTCGAGGGACGCATTCGGGTTCGCAGCACTTGGTTTGTGGATAACCCGGATCTGCAAAAACAGGTAGAAGCGTATGTCAGATCGTTTACCGGTGTAACAAAGGCAGACATCAATCCGTTGACCGGGTCGCTTCTGATAGAGTACAATGGGGAACAGTTGAGGACGAAGCCGGGACTTGCCGCATTGGAAGCAAACATCCGGTCAATGGCAGGCATGGAAGCCTCCCCCTTGCGACGATCTCGTCACAAGGGGGAGGAAGACGAGGTCAATACAAGTTTTGCCTGTGGCAAAACTTGAACAATTGCTGTATAATCAAGGGTAATGAATATTTCAAGGGGGTATCATCATGAAGGACAATCATTGCGGGTATTGCATGAAGAATGAACTTTTGGACGCGTTTGGTATTTACATTTGTGATCTTCCGGCCAGCGTGTTGGTGTTGTTCAAGGAACAGAGCCATCCCGGCCGCGTCATTGTGGCCTACAAGGATCACAAAAGCGAGATCGTGGATCTGACGGTGGATGAGATGAATGCTTTTTACGCCGATGTGCGTCGCGTGGCACTTGCTCTCCACAAGGCTTTCCATCCGGATAAAGTAAACTACGGTTCCTATGGCGATACGTCCGGACACTGCCATGTCCATCTTGTTCCCAAGTACAAAGATGAGTTTGAGTGGGGGGGAGTATTCCAGATGAATCCGGACAAAAAATATCTCTCCGAGGAAGAATACAATGAGATGATCGCCAAAATAAAAGCAAATCTATAACGAGGCAGAAGATGTCCCCAACTTCCGCAAGTGGGGGTATAACATCTCAAAACAGGCGGTGAGCATATACCCGCCTCGTTGAAACGCCGATTGGAAGGTTTTGCCTGCGGCAAAACATGAACAATTGCGTTATGACGAGGCAGAAAGTGTGCCGGTTCGTTGGCTGTTGCAGTCAATCGGCCGGCATATGAGTTTTTGAAAGAGGTGCTGGATTTGGAAGAGGAAAAAAAAGAGAACGATGAAAAGGAATTTTCTAAACGGGTGACACAGCTGATTGCACTGACGGCACTTATCCTTGCTATTTGTGCGACATTCTCATCGTTGAAGGCAGGTGCATTTGCCAGCAAGGGGATTCTGGCTCAGAACCAGGCATCGGACAACTGGGCATATTATCAGGCCAAGAGCTTGAAGCAGAGCACCTATCAGGTTCAGTTGGATGAGCTGGAAATTGCCCCAAGAAACGCAGATCCTCAGAAGCTGGAGGAAACCAAACAGAAGTATCGGGATCGAATCGATCGCTACGAAAAGGAGCAGCAGGAAATCAGTGCGGAAGCTAAGGAAAAGGAAGCCCAACGCGATCACTTCCTGGAGCTCAATCGATCTTTTGCGGGAGCTTTGACATACTTGCAGATCTCGATTCTCCTGGTTTCCCTGGCAGCATTGGTCAAGCAGATTTACTTTTGGTACATGGGAATGGCATTGGGCGCATTTGGAATCGCAAATTTTGTAATGGCCATGGTGATGGTTTGAGACATATGGGAAGTGTGGGGCGAAGTAACAAGAAGGGATAAGGTTGTGATAAGACATGATAAAAAAATATGCGGGTGTGCTTGTTCAGCTGTTTGCCGTATTGTCTCTCCTGCTTTGCTATGTACAGACGGCAGCAGCAGAGAAGCATTTGGTTCTGTCGGATGAGGAATTGGATGCTTATGCAACGGAAATGGGTCATCTGGAATTTTTGACCAATGATGGAAAGAAGATGACTTATGCGGATGCCATTCGGGAAATCTGCGATATCACAGAGGGACTTGCACGAAAGGAAAATCCTGCATTGTCCGTTGCCGATTGTCAGGCTATGCGGGAACTGATCACAAAGCGCATTTGCCTGGAGCAGCGTGCTACAGATATGCGTGTTCTCGGGGATCATGGTATTCGCCATATTTATGGCAATATTGAGCGTTCTCTCAACATCTTGGATGGAATGGAGAACCATTACAAGCTGGCAACAGTGGTGGGGCAAATCTACCATGATATCAGCTATTCCGATCCGGATGTGCTGTTCATCCTGCGGGATGATCAAGGGAAAATTATCTATGGAAAGGAATTCGACCACGATACCAGAAGCTGGGACTATCTCAAGACCTTTGATCTTCCCTTCTGGCAGAGCCTCAACATCCTTTCACCCGCTGATTTTGAGGCAATGGAGACAGCCATGAGTTTCCACAATACAAGCGTGGGAAACTATGCCCGGCACATTGGAAAGGAATCCTTGACGGCAGATGAGGAGCAGGCAATTCGAGCGAAGCTTCAGGAATGTTTGGACATCAATCGTCTGCCGGTAGCGGCCGCCCTCCAGCTCAGTGACAAGCTTGCCCTGTCGGAAAGGGAGAAGGTTGCCCTTACCATCGAGTATTCGCCGGCAATCATGAAATATCTTGTGGATGGATATGGGATTGAAATGATGAAATCCGTAATTGAACCAAAGGTATATCAGGAAGCATCGGATCGCTACCTGTTCCTCTCTCGCGTGGCAGTTGTTTCGGGCAAAGGGCAGCCATATTATGACCAGCTGGGCTACAGTATCAGGGATATGCGGCTGGCCGAAGGGAAATATCAGATACCGATGAACCTCATCCAGACGGACAGCAATTGCGTGAAGGTGAAGGAACTGGATGGAGAGAAGTATTCCCAAGTGGTTTTGAAAGCCCTGGACTATGACCAGGGGGAAAAATTGCTGGGCACGAAGCTTGCATCCCGACAGTTTGGGAAATTCCTGGAGGATATCGGTATTGAGGAGAAGGATGTGCCGGGGGTCATCGAGAAGGCTTTTGCAGGAGAGGTGAAACTTCCGGAATCCCACATCATGGTTCGCTTCGAGAAGCAATCCTTCCCTGCGGGGGATGAGCGCATAGCCATGCGCCAGACCATCACGCAGGCTGTGAAAGATTCTCCTACTTACGCTCTTGGTCTTGCCTATCAGGATATCACCGAAGCATGCAAGCAGGGACGCGCGGATGATCTTGTCGTGCAGAAAATGAAGAATCTGCTGAAGGAAATCGAGGGAAAGAAAAAGGACGCAAAGCGGCAGTCATATCGTGAGTCATTTGATAAGGAGGCAGGGAAGGCAATTCAGGAACGGGATGCCAAGCAACTGCGGAAAGCCTTTGATGAGTGCCTGAAAAACAGCTGTTTACAGGATATTGTCAGCAATTTGTGGCTGGATGATGAAAAGAATGTTTCCGCAGTAGGCGCACGATAACGAGGCGGAAGCTGTCCACCGCTTCCGTAAGTGGAAGACAGCTTCCATCGGTTCTTCCAGTTGAACGTGAAATATTCTATACTGACGAACAGTATAAGCGAGCCACAGTGTTGGCTCGCTTTTTTGTAAAAAGTGAAGGAAATTTTAGGGAAGGGACTGTTACAAAGTGCAGGAAAACCTAAGGAAGCATTTGAAAGGCCGGGCATGGCTGGCAGGCGTGTGGATGTTGCTGGCAGTCCTGTTCTTCAACGCGGCTGGTACCGTGTCTGCCGCAGAAATGTCAGCTGCGGCGGTCAATACCGACATCGTGATCTCAGATGAAGCAAATTCCCCAACATGGAAATGGCAGGGGAAAGCTCCCCTCAGCGATGAAAAAGTGCAGGAGATTTTGGCCATTCCCAAGGGGGAGCGCCCGGATCCTTCCACATATCTTGATAAGAAGTACATCCGCAAACATCTGAAGAAATTCCGGAAAGGTATCTCACTCGTGATGGGGCAGGACAGCTACGTCATGTATGTGGTTGCGCGTAAACATGTGGGCAGGGAAGATAACTCTTGCTTTGTCATGCCGAAGTCCGTATGCGATGACATTGCAAAGGCGGCAAATGGAAATCTCGCCGTATACGAAGAGGCGTTGGGATTTCCTCCCGGATATTTCTATGGACACGGAGGCTTGGTGCGTATGGATGTCGTCGATGTGGAAGACTTGCATTTGAGACTTCCCTCAGGGAATGAAGCGGGAGCGAATTCCTACTGGCTGCCCGGCGGCTACACCTCCGGCGGCGTTCCTGAGGCAGTCACCGATCTCATACCGAAGTCCAGGCTCATGGTGACATTACTGCCCTCGCTGCAGGACGGTTCATGCCCTTAATGTGTATGTATCGGTGAAAGGAGGTATGCAGGGTGCCAGGGACATGTGATGGATTCAGAAAAGCAATGGATCGAGGTGAAGTCGTGGCATTTCTGAGGGGGGATGGAGCTTACAGGAAGTTTCCCAAGTCCGACTTTGAGGGAGAGGATGCCCCTACGGAGTCATGGCAGGTGCTGCAAGAAATCTATGAGGAGGCAAAGAATAGCACCGGAACAGAAAGAGTCCTGTCGGATGCGATTCTCCAACTGATGGAGGGAACTGCGGGGGATTTTTACGTTGCCATGCTGTATCTGGTACGGCTATCACTTGCAAAACAGGGTGGAAGGCTCTCCTTCGAAATGCCCTTTGATGCTCTTTTGAAGAAGGCAAGCAGCCTGTCGGCAGCACACAGGGAAGCCCTATCGGAGGAGTTGATTTTTCCGAACGGTTTCATCAAGAAGAAGGCCATGGAGGATCTTCTGGGATGGAATGAAGCAGTATTTCGTCCCTGTTTTGGGGTGAATTTGTTCGAAGATGCTGCTCCCTCAAGCAAAACGTAAGAATCCTGCAAGCAGGAAGGGGGTGATGCAATGGTGGAGTTTACTTTCGTTTATGACTATCTGGAAAAATCTTGGAAACTTTGTCAGGATGAGCATTGGAATCACATGGATAAGAAGCGATTTCCGTCATCCTCTGCGTGGAGCCCATTGCGGCTATGTTCAACGGCGTCTGCAACGAAAGTGCCAATATTGCCACTACCTTCCTTCTGGCGAAAAAGCCCCATATGCTGGAGAAAAAGAAATACTTTGCTTGAAGGAATCAACATGCCCTATCCAAGATGTGACAAATGTCACTTTTTTTGCGTGAAAGTAATGACAGATTTCAGTTTGCATTTTGGGTGGATTTGGTAAAATCATGACAGTTAGAAAAAATCCGCTCGTTTGAAAGGAGATTTTATCATGGAAATTGCATTTTGCCGTATCGATGATCGTCTCATTCATGGCCAGGTGGCAACGGTTTGGACAAAGATGACGGGCTGCAACCGCATCATGTGCTGCTCTGACGAGGTAGCTCAGGATACCATGCGCAAGAAGCTGCTTCTTCAGGTTGCTCCTCCGGGAATCAAGGCATACGTCGTACCTGTCGATAAGGCTGTGGAAGCATACAAGGATCCGAAGTACAATTCCTTCAAGACCCTGTTCCTCTTCACGAACCCCACGGATGTTCTCCGTGCAGTGAAGGGAGGCATCCCCTTCAAGTCCGTCAACCTCGGAGGCAAGTGCTTCAAGGATGGCGATACGATGATTTCTCAGGCCGTTGCCGTGAACCAGCAGGATGTTGCGTCCTTGCTCGAGCTTCACAACATGGGCATTGAAGTGGAGATCCGCAAGCTCTGGAATGAGCCGAAGGGAGATCTCATGGAGGCTCTCAAGGCAAAGGGCTTGGCATAAAGACTGCATACACGGGATTCGCGGCGGCTTCTGGATCATCCGGTGTCCTATATTTCATTGAGATGGCACGACCTCCGCGGATTCTGGTATAGATTTCGGTGCGCTGGCTCGATTGCTCAGGCGGGTCGGTGTGCTAACCTTTGGAAAAGGAGTGTAAAAACAAATGACATCCATGCAATTTATTCTGTTGATTGTCGTGGCAATGGTTGCCGGCATGGCATCCGTTCTCGACGAAGCGCAGTTCCATCGCCCGTTGGTGGCATGTACGCTTGTTGGTCTTGTTCTTGGCGATGTGACAACCGGTATTATTCTCGGCGGTACTCTTGAAATGTTGGCTCTCGGCTGGATGAACGTCGGCGCAGCCATGGCTCCGGATGCGGCTCTCGCATCTGTCGTCTCCGCAATCCTCGTTATCGTGGGACACCAAAGCATAGGCGCAGGTATTGCTCTTGCCGTACCTCTTGCGGCTGCCGGCCAGGTTCTTACGATCTTCGTTCGTACCATCACGGTTTTCTTCCAGCACTTGGCAGATAAGTTCGCTGCAGAGGGCAATGCCTTCGGCATCGAGATGTGCCATCTGGGCGGCCTTCTTCTTCAGGGCATCCGCGTTGCAGTCCCTGCTGCTCTCGTGGCTATTGTTGCAGGCACGGACACGGTCAATGCCATGCTGAACTCCATCCCTGAGGTCATTACCCGCGGTCTTCAGGTATCCGGCGGCTTCATCGTTGTTGTAGGTTATGCTATGGTTATCAACATGATGAACGCGAAGTCCCTCATGCCGTATTTCTTCCTGGGCTTCCTGCTGGCTGTCTTCACGGATATCAACCTCATCGGCTTCGGTGCCATCGGCCTCATCTGCGCTTACTTCCACATCAAGGGCTTGGAGCGTGAGCTCAATGTGGCAGCTTCCGGCGCGTCTACCGGAAACCCGGTGGATGATGTTGATGACTCGGATCTCATGTAAGGGTAAGGAGGCAAAAACATGTCAACAAAGCAGTTAACGAAAAGCGATCTTGTTTCGATATTTATCCGCTCCAACTTCCTGTTGGGTTCCTTCAACTTCGAGCGCATGCAGGCCATCGGCTTCTGCGTTTCCCTGATTCCTGCGCTCAAGAAGCTCTACAAGGACGATCCTGAGGAATACAAGCGTTCCCTGAAGCGTCACCTGGAGTTCTTCAACACCCAGCCGTTCCTTGCAACCCCCATTATGGGCATCATCGCCGCTATGGAGGAGAAGAAGGCCAATGGTGCTGACATCAGCGAGGGTACGCTCTCCGGTGTCAAAGTCGGTCTGATCGGTCCTTTGGCCGGTGTGGGCGACCCGATTTTCTGGGGCACTCTCCGTCCGGTTCTCGCGGCTCTCGGTGCGGGCATTGCGCTGACGGGCAGTATCATCGGTCCGCTGATTTTCTTCGTTGCATTCAATGTTATCCGTCTTTTGACCAACTGGTACGGTGTTATGTACGGATATGACAAGGGCACGGAGCTCGTTGATGAGATGGGCGGCAACAAAATGCGCTATCTCACGGAAGGTTCTTCTGTATTGGGTCTTCTGGTCATGGGCGCTCTCGTGGCGAAATGGACATCGGTCAACATGCCCCTGGTTCTTTCCGAGTATGATAACAGTGCCGGCGAGCATGTGGTGACGACGCTCCAGAGCATCCTCGACAGCCTCATGCCGAGCATTGTCCCCCTTCTCATGACCTTCGCCTGCATGTATCTCCTGAAGAAGGGCATGAATCCCCTTTTGATCATCGTTGGTCTCTTTGCCATCGGCATCGTGGGATATGCAGTAGGTCTCTTTGCCTGATTGCTTGTATGCTGCCCCCTTCCCTCCAACCTAGATGGGCAGATGCAATACACAGTAATTTCCTATATGTTTCCACAAAGAAAGCTCCGCTCAAGCGGAGCTTTCTTTGTGTTTTTTTGCTTTATTCAAGTACAGCCGTGAAAAACGTTATCTTTTCCTTGGTATTCAGGAAATGGGTAGGCTTGATCTGATCGGGAGCCGTCTTTTCCTTGAACCGCTGCATATCACGGTAGAGCAGATGGCTTCCCAGAGAAAGATAGCTGACGGCACAGGGCGAAAGCCCTTTCTTTCGTGCGGCGGCATAGGCTTGGCTGGTTTCACATAGCCTTCTGTCTATGTCGGGAGCCAGCTCTTTTGTTTTATCATCCGCCTCCAGCAGAAGTTGCAGCCTTGCGTTCCCCTCAGCATCTTGCAGATAGTAGGAAAAATCCAGGAGTTTCACCTCATTTGCCTCGGCAGCGGCATCCGTGGCAAGATAGATGTCCTGCTCCCAGAGAAGTCCGTCTTCAAAGGACAACGTACTCTGCAGCCGACCCAGACAGCGAAAGATGATCTTTCCATCTTCCCATTTCTCCACCCGGATGACGATTCCTGTGGAAAAGCGGTAAAGCCCGGCGCGGTTGGTAAGTATGATCTCATAGTCTTCGCCCTCTTGCAGTTCGCTGATAAAAAGAGGACGCGGCTCCTTCGTAGCTGTTATGGGACGGAATTCGTAGAAATTTTCCTCCGTCTGCAATTCGTAGCAGTCGCTTCCGCTTATGGCTTTGCCAATCAGCGCCTCTGACGTGGCAAAATTGCCATTGTCCTGGGGCAGAGCCCCGATGTATTTTGAGAGCGCTTTCGTATAGATTGCAAAACTTCCGGTACCGCAAGCGATAATGCGCTCCAGTTTTGGCCATATAAGGGGCGCTACGGGTCTCTCAAAGCCCTGCTCAAATATCCCTCGAAGTTCCCGGGCGCGTTCCGGATCCGGGCTTAGCCGGCTCTGCAAGTCGGCAAGAAAGGCATCCGGTACATCCAGGGTGGGGTTGATTTTGCCCTGTTCCATGTCGAGGCACAGCTCTTGCCAGTGACTTTCCAGGTATACAAAGGATTCCAGCACACCCCAGGTGAAGGGGGCAAGTATCTGCTCCACCTCCCTTTCCCGCAGGGCGAATAGGAGACGAAGATAAATCGTGTCAATCGCCTTGGGCGGAAAGAGCAGCTCCGTGGGCGCCGTGAAGCGAGCTTTGCTCGCCCCCAGTCCCAGCTGTTCTTGATGGCAGAAATCCGTGATAACCCAGCCGAAGAGTGAGTTCAATGCGGCTTGATCGTTATATTTTCGCTTCATCGGAAGGCTTTCCGCCAAGAGGAAGGTAACCTTGCCGCGAACCAAAGCGGAAAACGCCGCACTGTAGGGTTTGAGATGCTCCCTGGTGGCAGGGATGAGCCTCGGAACTCCCGAAGTGCCGGAGGAAAGGAGATAGCAGGGGATGTGGCTGCTGGTGAAGATGCCGCTTTCGCCGATCCGGGTCTGCAGTTTGATTAGGGGTGCATAGGTATCGTAGCGGGTAAGGGGAACTCTTGCCTGATAGCCCTCCATCGTGCGAAGGTTAGAAAAACGATACCGATGTCCATAATCCGTGTCACGGTTTTTTTCCAAAATATCCATAAGGATACTCTGCCCGTCTCGGAGCGTTTTGACAGCACCGCCTTTGTCAAAATTTTCGGGATGCAAAATGACATCCCTTGGAAGGGAATAATATGTTTTTGCCTTTTCGGCGGATATCAGCTTCGTTACGGGAAGCATGCGAACCTGATGAACATAGGGCTCCAAGAGTTCCTTGATCTTATTGCGGTGCTCCAGCGTCAGCTTTTTCGCGTTGATCATGGCGAGAGCGAAGGTTGCCAAATGCATTGCCAACAGCTCGTCGATATAAATGCCGTTCTTGAAGGCCGCATCGTAGATTTTCTGGAACCCTTCCGCGTAGGATACCAGCGTAGCTCCGGATTTTTCCGACATGGATTGCACCAGAGAAGTGCTGTTTATGAAATAGTGGTATCCGATCAGCTGCGGCAAATAACAGACACGCTGCGCCTTTCCGTAGAGCTCTATGAGAAAGAGCACATCCTCTGTGAAAGGTACGGTTTCATCAAAGGTAAAACCGTAACGTGCAATAAACTCCATGGAGAAAAGTCTTGAGGTTACCATGCCCCAGAACAGTCCTCCGAACATCTTCTCATCGTCCCAATGTTCCCGATCCATGATGATCTCTTCCTGGGTCTGATCCCAGAGGACAATCTCAGTGGCCGGCATGAGGCCTTCCTTTTCCATTTCGTATTCCCGGCGGAAGACCACGATATCGGAGGCGGTTTGCGTCATATGCTTGAGGGCAATTTCAAGACATTCGGGTGTATAACCGTCATCCGCGTCCAAAAAGCCCAAATAGGGAGCCACAGCAAATTTCATGCCTAAGTTCCTGGGGCTGGAGGGCGTGTGGATATCGTTATCCAATTCCTTGAGGATGATGTTTTCGTGGTTATCCAACAATTCGTGTACCGCTGCTTTATATTTGTCTTCCGTATTGTGAAGCACCACGATCCACTGGATGTTTTCAAACCCCAAGGTCTGCTTTTTAAGGGATTCATAGGCATATCGAAACATTGCTATGTCTACATTGTGGAAGGGCGTTACCACAGAAACCAGGTAATTTTTTTCTGGCGTAGGATTCATCTCAAATCTCCTTCAGCTTTCTCGTGATCAGTTGATTGCCCTGATAGGGAGGCAGCTCATGGAATGTGGAAGGAATCCCTGCCTCTGTCAGCTTTTCGCGCAGTTCCAGCATGATAGCGGGAGAGTCAAACCTCTGGACGGAACAGATGCGTAAGGTATCGCCGTAGGTTGTGCACAGTATGCCGAAGGATCCGGCACCCCGAAGATAAAGTATATTGGTGATATCCTTGACGAGCGTCCGGTATTCCGCCGGTAAATCAAGACTTCCCGGATAGGTGAGAGGAACGGTGAAAGCAGCCGGCTTCTCCGGAGGTTCGGCAAACCGCTTGTTCCATTGGAAAAGGTCGGTGCCGGAGCCGGTGAAACCATCTACGGCAGCGACCTTTTCCGCAATCAGGGGAGCAAAATGCTCCTTTGTCAGCTGCGACTTCAGCTGTCCCCTCAAGGCTGCTCCCTGTTTCTCCAATGGCAAAGCTTTCAGTTCCTCATCATAGCGCAAAAAGGTGGCATCGGAGAAATTCATTACGGTTGCGGTGTGGTAGTACCGTCTCATATCAGTGGGAACCATGAATACAATGGGTTTTTCCCCAACCTCGTACAAGGTGTCCAGGACTCTTGCAGCTGTCAGTGAAAGAAGCACCGATACCGATGTATTCTGCGCCTTGGCGGTTGCTAAAAATTCCTTGAGCGGACAGAGGATTTCATATCGGGTGCAGTGGGCATCCTCCGGGGGATAGGTCTCATCGGGGATTGCAAAGGCGGCAGACGCATCAGCGCCATGGCTCTCCCCTGCGAATTTCCTGTAGGGATCCATCTGCTCAAGCTCGTCCATAGAGGCATCCGGCGCCAGGCGGATGAGGTCATCTGCCTGAATCGCCAGGCCTTTCCCTGCGGCATAATAATAAAGAACCGTCCTCAAAAATCTCCAAGCGCCCAAAAAGTCCGACATTCCGTGAAAATTGGAGAAGAAAAAACCTTTTTCCAAAGCGCGGAAGGCAAAGGCGTATCCGTTGGTTTCCTCCGTGCCGTAGCAGAGAGGGGGAGCATTTTCGGGAATCAAGGGTACGGGGGCATCGTTTTTCACAGCCCACACGGTTCCTTCATGAATGACCGGGCGTAGGGCAAATTCCGGGAAATTTTGGAGTGCCTTGGTCACAGAGGAGATGAGCAGCTCTTGATGCAGCTCTTCATGGAAGTCTATACGGAAGCAGGCATCAAAAGCCGAGGTTTCGCCGCCGCTTGTGTAGTAAAAAAGGCGATTTGACACGCCGATGGGCTCTAAATGCATGATATCATCCCTTTCTGGGAAGCGCTCTTATTGTGCAGGTACGAAAAATTTCTTGAAGTCCCCAACTTCCCGGTTGATGGCAACTTCGTAGGGATAATAGTACTTGACGAGGGGCATTCTTGGGTCATATTCATTGTATTCCACGGTAACGGAAAAGGTCTCGTTCAAGAACCATATTGCGTTCGTTGTTCCCTGCTTGACGCTGGGACGGCCGAAGTTGTAGGAAAAATTCTTTTCTGCCTGCATATACATTTCATCCGCCATTTCGCGGGTTTTTGCGTAGAACCGGATACTGTAGTTTCCCACGATATCATTGTGTGCTTCGTGGGGGCGAATGAAAATGCCGTACATGTAATCCTTTTTCTTCGTTATGTAGAAGATTCCCGGTTCATTCGGCGCATGTACAAAGCCATTTTTCTGGAGTTCCTCTATGCAGGCAGGGATGGATTTCCCGATGTAGACATTGAAGGCCATCGTATCATCCCAGGTGGCTTTGGTGATGTCATCCGCCCACTCCTGCTTTTCTGCGGCATTGGCAACCGGCTGCCAGGCATTTGTGCAGTTTTCAAGGGATGCATTGCCGGCAAGGAGCATGCCTCCGGCGTACAGGGACATCATCGCGCCGGTTACGGCAAGGGTCTTCTTCATTGTTTTCATTCCATAACACTCCTCATATCATAGTTCCTAAGTTATCGGACAACATAAATTATACCATATATACCCGCCTCGTTGAAACGCCGATTGGAAGGTTTTGCCATTGGCAAAACTTGAACAATTGCGTTATAATCAACAGGGAGTATCTGATGTAAGCGCACGGGCGGACAATGCGCATGACCTGGCTTTGGCCTGCAGTACGGAAAAGGCTGCATTCTCGCCCTTCCGGAAGCGTTTCGGGAAAGCTGTGCGCGAAGAGAGCTTGGAGAAGATGGAGGCCGGATAAACATGGATCAGGTACAGATAAGAAGCGCCGAAGCAAGGGATGCCGCAGATATTCTTGCTGTTTACAGCTATTACGTAGAGCACACAGCGATCAGCTTTGAATATGATACCCCGACACTGGCGGAGTTTCAGGAACGTATGGAGAGGACGCTGGCAAAATATCCCTATCTGGTGGCAGTGCGTGACGGAAACATCGTAGGCTATTCTTACGCCGGACCTTTTGTGGGAAGGGCTGCCTATGATTGGTCGGCAGAGTTGACAATCTACCTCAAGCAGGAGGAAACAGGCCATGGTACGGGAAGAAAGCTCTATGAAGTAATGGAAAAAAAGCTGGCGGGTATGGGGATAACGAATCTTTACGCATGTATAGGCGACCCGCTGGTGGAGGATGAGTATCTTACGCATAACAGTGAGAAGTTTCATGCCCGCATGGGTTTTGTCAAAGTGGGCACGTTCCATAAGTGTGGACGCAAGTTCGGCCGCTGGTATAATATGATATGGATGGAGAAACTCATAGGAGCGGATGGCCGCTCGTAGGGAGGATTGCAAAGGAATATTTGCATAAAATCACGAAACGAAGGGAAGATGTTCTATATGAAAACAGCATTGACGATTGCCGGGAGCGATTCCAGCGGCGGAGCAGGGATACAGGCGGATCTCAAGACCATGATGGCACACGGGGTTTTCGGCATGAGCGCTGTCACTGCATTGACAGCACAGAATACCATGGGGGTCGCGGCGGTCAGCGCATCGACGCCGGAATTTCTTGCGGCTCAGATTGACAGCGTTTTTTCGGATATCCCTCCCGATGCCGTGAAGGTGGGCATGGTCTCCTCTGTGGCGCTGATTGAGGCGATTGCGGAGCGCATGCGGCATTACAGGGTGCAGAAGCTGGTGGTGGATCCCGTTATGGTTGCAACGAGCGGAGCCCGTCTTTTGGAGGAGGATGCCATCGGTGCTTTGCAGAAAAAGCTGCTGCCGCTGGCGCTTGTCATCACGCCGAATCTGCAGGAGGCGGAAGTGCTTGTGGGAAGGTCGATCAGAACCCGGGCAGAAATGGAAGAGGCAGCGAAGGAAATCTTCGCTGCCTGTGGCTGCGCCGTGCTGTGCAAGGGCGGGCATTCCCTGGGAGATGCCAATGACCTCCTGTATCAGGGGGAGAACCTGCGTTGGTACGAGGCGGAGCGGATCGAGAATCCGAATACCCATGGAACCGGATGCACCCTGTCCAGCGCCATCGCCTCCAACCTTGCCCTCGGCTATGATTTGGAAACGTCTGTGGGGAAAGCAAAGGAATATGTGAGGGGGGCACTGTCGGCCATGTTGGATCTCGGCAAGGGCTCGGGTCCGTTGAATCATGCCTGGCGCATGGAGGGGTGAGGCCATGGCGGATTTTTGTCAGCCGTGCTGTTTTTTCCAGCTCTTGATGAATTCCAGTCGCTCTGCGAAGCGTTTTTCCAGACCCTCGTTTGTGGGATGGTAGTAGGTTTTTCCCTGCAGGGAATCCGGCAGGCAGGTCATGGCGGTCAGTTTTTCTTCGGTATCATGGGCATATTGGTAGCCTTTGCCGTAGTCCAGTTCCCGCATGAGCTTTGTCACACCGTTTCGGATGTGCAGGGGCACCGGTTCTGCCATCTGTTCCATGGCATCCTTGCGCGCCGAAAGATAGGCTGTGTACAGGGCGTTGGACTTTGGCGCCAGAGACAGGTAGACAACAGCCTGGGTCAGGTGGACGGTGCATTCCGGCATACCGATGAAATGGCATGCCTGGTAGGCAGCGATGGCGATTTCCAGCGCCCGCGGGTCGGCCAGCCCCACATCTTCACTGGCGAAACGGGTCACGCGACGGGCGATGTAGAGCGGATCTTCTCCCGCTTCCAGCATCCGTGCCAGCCAGTAGACAGCTGCATCCGGATCCGAGTTGCGCATGGACTTATGCAGGGCGGAGATGACGTTGTAGTGCTCCTCTCCGCCTTTGTCATAAAGGAGTGTCTTTCTGGAAGTGCAGTCTTCCAGGGTGGCTTCGTTTACGATGAGCCCCTCGGCGCTCTCTTCGGCGTTCAGCACTACCATTTCCAGGGTGGAAAGCGCCTTGCGGGCATCTCCATCGGCGAACACAGCAAGGCGGCGGAGGAGCTCCTCTTCTATCTGCACCTTCTGTCCTCCGAAGCCGCGCTTGTCCGTCAAGGCCCGCTTCAACAGAGCGAAGATCTCATCATCGCTCAGCGCCTTCAGTACAAAGACCTTGCAGCGAGACAGAAGAGCTCCGTTCACCTCAAAGGAAGGATTTTCCGTGGTGGCGCCTATGAGGATGATGCTCCCCTTTTCTACAAAGGGAAGGAAGGCATCCTGTTGCGCTTTGTTGAAACGATGTATCTCGTCGACAAAGAGGATGGTGCGTTCGCCGTATCTGCGATTGGCCTCCGCTTGCTTCATGACATCGCGTATTTCCTTGATGCCGCTTGTGACGGCAGAAAAGTTGATAAACCGCGCTTTGGTCAGCAGGGCGATGACTCCGGCGAGCGTGGTCTTTCCCACTCCCGGCGGCCCCCAAAAAATCATGGAAGACACCATATCCTGCTCAATCAGGCGGCGCAATACTTTGCCTTTGCCTAAGAGATGACGCTGTCCGGCAATCTCTTCCAGTGTGAGGGGTCTGAGCCTGACCGCCAACGGCTCCGGCACAGCCGGGGAAAAAAGTGAATCCTGCTGCATATGGAATCCTTTCTCTGCATGGTTTACACAATGACATCCTCATTCACAATCAAATCTTGTCATCATCAAAGTTTACAGTCAATACACCACCTGCTCAACCCCGAACCATTGGGCGTCCTCATCCCACTGGAAGCGAAATTCGCCTTCTGTTTGAGATTCACCGCCATACGTTGACCAGTACCATCTATGGTAGGGAAGGATGATGGTATCTCCCGATGTTTTCACTTTTTCGTACAATATGCCACCGTTTTCCTTATAGCCCCATGGTATGCCATATTCCTTGTTGATATCCCTTGTATCAAAATACTTGATCCATTTACCGTCTTTGTTTTTTCCTATGACGGTGATGAATGATGTGCAATACTCAAATCTTATGGCATAAAAGGTAAGTCCCTCATCACTTTTTATCATGCGGATATCTCCGTTATGCCAAACGTCTACCGCTACGGTATTGGCTAAATCACTTGCACCAAATCTTTCTGAATATCCAGAATTGTTCTTGCTTGCTTCGTAATAATTGTAATGGCAATAAAGCGTATCTGCCTCTTTTTCAAATGCGGCTATCCCTTTGCCATAGTTTCTCCCATCTTTTTTCCATTGCGTAAAATAGTCACCATTGTTATGCGTTGCTCCTTTGATAACATATCCACCATACGGCGATTGAATCTCTGTGCTGATTTCACCGATATAAGTTGGTTGCGAAAGCGTCATAGCTGACGTAATGCCTGTGTTCCATAAGAAAGCAACGAACCCCAAAATGAAAATCTTCTTTATCATATTCTCCTCCCTTGGATTCGACAGGGAACGTAATACCCATGCGCTCCTTTTTCCTCTCTGCGATTCCCCAAAATCCGAAATGACTTCTTTCATAGTTCCATACTTCGAGAAACGGCCATGATTCACCTTCTGTTTTGGGGAATTTTTTGTCTGGATTATCAGAGACGGCATGGGACGTGAATGCAGAAATAATTTTCGGTGATGCAGGAATCAGCAGATTGTTGTCGAAATATCCATGCAGAGTGATGCCGATGTGAAAAACTAAAGGGCGTGACAACCATGCAGGATAGTTCTACGCTTTGCATCGCACAGCGCAGGTTCGCCCTTTTTCATGCAACAAAACTGCATATAGCATTCGCGATGGGTAACCGCTGGATTTGATGGGGCTGTTGCGCCCTGTCAGGTCCGGCGGTTTTTGTTGTAGTCTATTGCAAAGGAGGGAACAATTATGTTGTCATCTATCAAAGCCTTAATTATAGGACACGCTATCGGGGATGCGCTCGGAGTGCCGGTCGAATTCAAGAGTCGCGAGCGATTGAGGGAACAGCCAGTGGTCGAAATGACCGGATACGGGTCACATAATGTCCCGGCAGGTACGTGGTCGGACGATACGAGCATGACGTTATGTCTGCTGGAGAGTCTCGCACGTACGGGATCCGTTGATTATAACGACATTATGAGCAATTTTCTTCGCTGGATGAACGAGGGCGAATTTACGGCGACGTGGACGGCATTCGATATCGGCGTTACTACGCGACGCTCCCTCCTGAGATTTACCGGGAATAATGCATTCGATTGCGGCGAAACCGGCGAAAATGCCAACGGCAATGGCTCTCTTATGAGAATATCGCCTGCGGTATTATATCTGTACAGTAGAAATAGCGGCGAAATAAGCATTTCCGACCTGCGGATCGTTCATGATGTATCCAGGCTGACTCATGCACATCCCAGAAGCCAGATGGCTTGCGGTATTTACCTCTTAATCGCGGCGGAGCTCCTGTCCGGAAAGTCTTTGTGCGAAGCAATAAAAGAGGGAATAGATAGTGCGTGGCGGCTGTATAGCCAGCTTCCTGAATTTGAGGGGGAACTGGATACGTATCATATACTTCGGGACATAAATCGCTTCGCCGAAATTCCCGAGTATGCTATCAATAGTACGGGATACGTCGTAGATACACTGGAAGCAGTCATTTGGTGTTTGCTTAATTCAGACAATTATTGCGAATGTGTCCTAAAAGCCGTTAATCTCGGCGATGATACCGATACGGTAGGGGCTATTACGGGAGGCCTGGCGGGATTGGCCTATGGCTGGGATACTATTCCGCCCACATGGAAAAATAACCTGCAACGTAGAGAATACATCGAAGAACTCTGTAATATGTTTTTAGAAAGGTTTTTCTAAATTTACATGCAGCCGGGAGGTACAGAATGGAAGCTATTTTTACACGCACCAGTGTGCGTAGTTACGAAAGCCGTCCCGTCGAGGACGAGAAAAATAGTGTCCGTTTGCTGACGATAACATAAAATACATAACAGAGCGAGCTTTGTCGGCGTGGCTTCGGTTGGAACGCAGGATAAAGGAATCGTGTTGCTATTGGGAGGTTCGCTACGATGACACGAGAAGAAATAGAGCAATCTGTTCGAGGAAAAAAGGCAAGGGAGAATTTCGAATCCGGCTACAATTGCACCCAATCGGTATTGCTTGCCTATGAGGATTACCTGACGGAAAAAGGGCTTGATGTCAAAACCGTTCTGCGTATGGCATCGCCGATGGGTGGTGGCATCAGCCGCCTTCGCGAGGTATGCGGCACAGTTTCGGCGTTGTGTTTGTTGATCGGACTGACCGATGGCTACGACAGCCCCGATGACGAAAAGAAAAAGGCTTTGTATCGCAGGGTACAGGAGCTTGTTCTTGCATTTCAGGAATGCAACGGTTCCATTGTCTGCAGGGAGTTGTTGGGTTTGTCGCAAAAACACGATGAACCCGTGCCCTCCAAACGTACCAAAGCGTATTATGCCAAGCGTCCCTGCGCCGATTTATGCGCAACGGCAGCCGCTATTTTTGAAAAGCATTATCTTTAGAAAGCCGCAAATTCCAGGGGGGACTTGTTGCTGGTGCAACACATGCAAAGGCTTGTGCATGATATAATGATGCAAACGAACGATTTTGCAGAAATGGAGACGATCATGCAGATTTTCACTCTGGAATTGCAGGAATTGCCGCTCTTTCGCGGGCTTTCAACGGAAGAGATCGAGAAGTTCATCAACCACACGGCTGCCGTCACCAAACGGTATGAAAAAGGTTCCTACGTCCTGCGCCCCTATGAAAAGAATGCCAACATCGGCGTCATGGTGAATGGCTTGGCGCAGGTCGTCAGCGAAGACCGTCTGGGCAATGCCACAGTAGGACATGCCCTCGAACGTGGAGCACTCCTGGGAAGCACCTCTGCGATTCTCTCCGAAGAATACAACCCCACCGCCATTGAGCCTCTGACCGACGTGCTGGTGCTCTGGATTCCTTACCGCTCCCTCTTGGTGGCAGGGCCGAAACTTGGGCGCATCCATGGCATCGTGATGATGAATTTGCTGGAAGCCTTCTGCAAGAAGAATTTGCTCATGATGGAGAAGCTCAAGCTCCTTTCGCAAAAATCCCTGCGTGAACGCATCATCCTCTACCTGCTCCAAAGGGAGAAGCATCAAAGAACCTCCAAGGTGAAGGTTCCGCGCAGGACGCAGCTTGCCAAGGAACTGGAATGCAACCGCAGTGCATTGACACGGGAAATCAGCTTGATGGTGGAGGCGGGGATTCTCGTCTGTCAGGGGGACTTCATGTGGCTCGAAAAAGATAAATTGTGAGGTACGCTATGTTCGGTGATGCAGGATGATGACCATTTCCTTTGATAGTGTCGGACTGAGCTTTGGAGCCCAGAGATTGTTCGATTCCTTGCATGCAACGCTTCCTTCCGGGCAAATCACGGTGGTCACAGGACAGAATGGAAGCGGAAAATCCACGTTCCTGCAGCTTGCCGCGAAATTCATTGCGCCTGATACGGGCAAGGTCGTGGCTGCAGAGGATGGGAGCATCCTCCAGAAGGACGCTTTCCGAAGCCGCCTTGCAATGGTCACCCCCGAATGGAATCTCTATGCCAGACTTACGGCGGAAGAAAATCTCCGGTTCTTCCTGGGGCTTCGCGGAATGGAGCTTTCTGCGGAGGAAATCCGTGTGCTTTGGGAGCGCGTGGAACTGAAATGGGAAGACACGCGGATCCCCCTGGCAGGGAAACTCTCCACAGGCATGCGCCAACGGGTCAAATTGGCGGTGCTTCTGGCGGTGGAAGCCGATGTCTGGATCTTGGACGAGCCCTGCGCCAATCTCGATGCTTCCGGATGGGAAATCGTTCTTAGGGCAGCCCGTCAAGCCGCATCGGAAGGCAGGCTGATTCTTTGGGCAACCAATGATCCGAGGGAGGAGGCGGCAGCGGATGCAGTCATCCATCTTCCATGGAATTAAGCTGGTGTTCCGAAAGGAGTTCCTTGCAGGCATGCGCTGCAAGGCTGCGTGGGCTGCCATTTTCATGTTTGCCCTGACCACCCTTTCCTGCGTCAGTCTTGCCCTGCAAGGCGCGGTATTGGAGCCGAAGCTCCAAGCTGCACTCTTTTGGATGGTGCTCTTTTTTTCCTCTATGACGGGCATGGATCGTTGCTTTGCAGAAGAGGAGATGTCGGGAACTTTTTTGCCCTTGAGGCTCTACGGTGCGGCACAGGCAGTATTATTCGGGAAAATGCTCTACAGCTTTTTCCTGCTCCTCGTGCTTGCGCTGTTTATCAGCATCCTCTTTTTCATCCTCTTGGATGTTGGCTCCGTATCCCTTCCGGAGTTTCTTGCCGTCGCTCTCGCAGGTGTTTTGGGTCTTTCGGGGGCGGGAACCTTCCTCGCGGCATTGACCACGGGAGCCGGTGTGAAAAGCGGACTCTTCTCGGTGCTGATGCTGCCTGTCATTCTGCCGGTCTTCCTTCCTGCCATCTTCCTGACAGGAAGGGTATTCGGCGGTGACTCGATGCCGTTCTCTCATCTTGGCGGCATGCTGCTGTATGACCTCCTGCTCATGGTGGGAGGTTCCGTCCTGTTTGACTATTTTTGGTATGAGGAGTAATCCCTTTCCTATGAAATATCTGTCTTATCTGATTCCGATGTTGACCGTCCTGACATGCTATCTTGTCTTTGCTGTCGTACCGCCTGCGGAGGGACTGGGCGAACTGGTGCGCATCGCTTTTTTCCACATTCCCTTGGCATGGCTTTCCGTTCTGGCCTTCCTGATGAGTGCATGGTGGTCGGCGGCATATCTGCGCAGCGGTTCCATGCGGCAGGATGCCTTGAGCGCCTGTTCTGCAAAGCTTGGCTTTTTCGCTGTTCTGCTTGCCACCGTGAGCGGGGCGATGTTCAGCAAGCTGACTTGGGGATCTTATTGGAACTGGGATCCAAGGCAAACCACGATTTTCGTTCTGATCCTGATTTACGGAGCCTATCTGACGCTTCGGGCAGCACTTCCGAATCCGCGAAAACGCGCAAGAACCTCCGCCGTCTATTCCCTGTTTTCCTGCCTGACCGTGCCCTTTCTCGTGTTCATTATTCCGAGGCTTTACTTTTCTCTGCATCCCACGCCCGTTTTGAACGGCGATGGACATGTGGACATGGAGCCTGTCATGCTGGCAACCCTTTTGCTTGCCCTGCTGGATGCAACCCTCGTTTACGTTTGGCTGCTGTTTCATGCCGTAGCAAAGGAGGATCCCCATGAACCGTAAGTATCTTCTGCTCATCCTCCTGCTTGTCTTTGTAGGCTATGCAGGATGGATTTTTTCCGATAGTGTTACACCCTACGTGGGGATTGCCGAAGCGAGGGAAGCAAAGTCCAACGTACAGGTCAAGGGACTGCTGGACAAGAATGGGCCGGCTCCGCATATGGACGGGGAAGAGTTTGTCTTTGTGCTCCAGGATGAAGATACCCTCGAAACCATGACCGTGCGCTATCACGGCGGGAAGCCGGATCAATTTGACCAGGCACATCATATCGTAGCCATCGGCAAATACAGGGAGGGCGCATTCCACGCGGACAAACTGCTCATCAAATGCCCGTCCAAGTACGAGTCTGCGAAATAACATGACGTTGAATCCACGAGATATTTTTTAACGCAAAAGCCTTCCCCTGGAGGGGGAAGGCTTTTGGTTGTATGTTTCTGATGCATAAAGGAGTAGTCGATATGATAGGAGATTTTTTTCTGGGCGGGGGGCTTGCCTTCTCTTTGGGGGCAATGCTGCTCTATGCCTTGCGGCAGGAGGCTAGATGGGCCAGGCTCTGTACGCTGCTTTCTGCTGTGTCTGCCGTCCTTGCCAGTGCCTGCCTCATGGCACTGATTTTCGGCAATTGTTTCGATATTGCCTATGTGGCAAGCTATTCCTCGCGGGAACTTCCCGATATCTACAAGCTTTCAGCGTTTTGGGCAGGGCAGCAGGGCTCTTTCCTGCTTTGGCTGTTGATCCATGCGGCGGTTGGCGGTATCCTGTGCCGGGAGAACATCGCCTCTGCCGGCATGAGCGCCTACTTGCTCATCCAATCCCTGCTCACGATTTTGGTGCTGGCCAAGAGTCCCTTTTTCCCCCAGGAAATCCCTGTTGAAAACGGGATTGGCCTGAATCCCCTGCTGCAGGATCCGTGGGTGGCAATCCATCCTCCCATTATTTTTCTGGGGTATGCACTCCTTGCCGTACCCCTTGCCTATAGCGTGGGAGCGCTCCTGCAAGCGCCTGATTCCAGGGAATGGCTGAAGCCTGCCCGCAAATGGGCGCTCATAGGGTGGGGATTTCTCAGTGCAGGTATCTTCATAGGCGGCTATTGGGCCTACAAGGTATTGGGCTGGGGCGGATACTGGGGTTGGGATCCGGTGGAAAATTCCTCTCTTGTGCCTTGGCTCATCGCCACGGTTTTCGTCCATGTGTTGAGGGTTGCCCGTGTTCGTGAGGGTGCGCTTTCCATGGTTCATCTCGCCGCCATCTTCGCCTTTTCTCTGGTGCTCTATGGCACATTCCTCACCCGCAGCGGACTCCTGGGAGACTTCTCCGTCCATTCCTTTTCCGGCACAAGCATCGGCCTGTCCATCGCCGTGGTCAATGCCTTTGTCCTGCTTGGCGCATTGCTGCTCCTGACCATTCGGGCAAACAAGCTGCCCCAAGGTCACATGTATGAGGGATTCCACTCCCGTGAGTTCTGGATGCTTCTGGGTATGCTGCTGGCAGTGTTCATCGCCTCCATCGTTTTCCTTGGCATGTCCATGCCGCTCTTTACACAGCTTCTGGAGCGCCCTGCCTCTGTGGATACATCTTTCTATCTGCGTACCACCATGCCCCTTGCCATCTGCCTCATGCTCGCCATGACCATGTCATGCCTTCGCTTCTATGGCGCAGGCAAACCGCTTCCCAAGCGTTATCTTCCTTTCGGCGGTCTCGTTCTCGGTTTGGTCATACCCCTGGCCGTCGGGATTCGGGAACTTCTTCCCATTCTGCTCGCCGGTGTGTCCATGATGGGAGCGGCAGCCTCTTTTCTGAGCTGGAGGCAGCATGCCCTGCACCTTGGCGGCTTCGTTGCCCATGCCGGCGTGGGCCTCGCCTTCCTGGCAATGGTATTGGCCGGAACCGGCAGCCTTTCCGCAACGCAGATGCTCCAGCCGGAAGAAAGCTGCTCCCTATTCGGGCATGAAATCATCTATCATGGCCAGGAATTTTTGGAAGATCGTTCCGTTAAATACTACGTCTATACCGTGGACGGAAGGGAAGCGAAGGCGTTGACCAAGCTCCGGGGAAACGGGACGGATGCCGCAAGGGAGCCTGCCATTGCCAAGAGCCTTTCGGGGGATGTCTATATCGCTCCCTCTCCGCCGGAGGACTATGGCATCGAGGAGATGACGCTCAAGCGGAAAGGAGTCGTCATGGACGGCGACCTGGCCTATCGTTTCGACGGCATAGAAATCTTTACGGACGAAGCGCAGCCCTCCCATCAGACATTGACGGCACAGATTTCCGTAACGGACGGGGAGACCGTAGAAACCGTAAGCCCCGGCATCCGGACAACGGCCAACGGAGCCACATCCAGTCCCATCCCCGTGCTGAACGGGAAGAAGCGCATCCGTCTGACGGGAATCACGGAGGATCAGAGCAAGATCCGCATTGAGGTTCTTCCCTCGGAGGAGGCCTTCTCGCGCATTCCCATCACAGCCACCGTCAGCACCAAGCCCTATATCTGGCTGCTTTGGCTCGGCTGCACACTTGTCACGCTTGGCTGCTTTGCAGCAGCCGGGGCATCCTTCAAAAAAATGTGAAGCAGTTCCTTATTTTTTTGATGATGTTGCTGCAACAACCTCATTGCTTCTCTCATGGTGCTATAATGGGATATAAGAATTGACAGAAAATTTCGCTGTGACGAAACAGAAATGGGAGGAGGGAAGCGAATTGGAGATAAAGGAACTGCTTCAAAAACACACCCTGAGATGCTTGGCCGGAGGTTTTGTCATCGGTCTTTTGACCTGTGGCATAGGCTCTGCGATGATGCATTGCACGGGAACGCCGGAGTTCTGCGGGAACTGCCACTCCATGAAGCACGAGGCGGCCACCTTTGCGAAGTCATCCCACGGGAACCAGGACTGCGCCGAATGTCATCTGCCCCATGACAATGCCGTGGTCTACCTGGCGGAAAAGAGCCGCAGCGGCATGGTGGACATGTATCATGAAGTCATTCGGGACTATCCGGCCCGCATCAAGCTTTCGGAGCATGGCCGCCAGACGGTCAACTCCAACTGTATGCGCTGCCACAGTACCACGATGGAGGACATCCATGTTGGCGTGGGCGCGAGAGACACCAGCGATTGCATGAAGTGTCACAGCAGGATCGCGCACGGCTCGAACCATCATGAAGGAGGGATCAAAGTTGAGTAAGATGCAGAAATACCTGGCTGGCATCGTTGCTGTATGCGCTGTGTTTTTCCTCTTTGTCGTCATTCGTGTCGGCATAGCGAAGCCCAACGATACCAGCGTCAAAGTTGCGGCCATATCGCATGAAAATTATGCACACCTTGGAAAAGCCGCATACAAAGATGCCTATCCGTTGGAATACAATTCCTATATGAAGAACAATCGCCTGGATCCATCCCCCACAGGGTATGGCGGCAGTATGGCAGAGAATTCCTATCTCATCATCGAGCCTGAAATCATGGAGAACTTCAAGGGCTACAAATTCTCCGTCCAGTACGATACGGCTCGGGGCCATACCTGGGCAGGGGTTGACCAAATCAACTCCCAGCGCATCCCGCCCCAGAAGGGCAATTGCATTGTCTGCAAAAGTTCCTGGATGTATGACAAATGGTTCAAGGAAAGCGGCTGGGAGTTCGCCTCCAAGCCCTTTAGCGAAGCAACACCGCCCTATACCAACAAGGATACGGTGGAGGGAACCGATCTCTACTTCGGCTGTTCCAGCTGCCATGACCCGGATACCATGGAACTCCGCGTTTATCAGCAGGGCTTCGTGGACTCCATGGCGCGTCGGGGCATTGATGTGAACAATGCTCCTCACAACGATAAGCGCGCTTACGTCTGCGGACAGTGCCACAACGAGTATTACTTCATGGCAGAGGATGGCCGCGTGAATCATCCCTTTGACAACGGCTGGAATCCCGAAGAGGAATTCCGGTTCTACCAGTCGGGGCAGGCCGGAGCCTTCCGGCAAGATTGGGTGCATCCGGATTCCAAGACACCGATGCTCAAGGCGCAGCACCCCGATTTTGAAATCTGGATTGACAGCGTGCACGGTGAAAACGGCGTGACCTGTGTGGACTGCCACATGCCCTATATGCGCGAAAATGGCAAGAAGTACACTTCCCACTGGATGACCAGCCCCTTGAAAACCACGGAAGAGTCCTGCCTCAAGTGTCATGACGAGAGCAAGGAGATGTTGATCGCTCGCGTCAAGACCATCCATGACAACAACTTCAAACTCCAGCGCATTGCCGGTATGACCGTCGCACAGGCGCATCTGACCGTCAAGGCGGCCATGGATGCGGGCGCGACCGATGAACAGCTTGCGGGCATCCGCTTGAAGCTCCGGGAAGCGCAGTGGTATTGGGATTGGATTTCCGCTGAGAACGGCAACGGCTTCCATAACCCCGATAAGTGCATGAGAGCCAGCGGCCTTTCCATTGACTTGGCACACCAGGTCATCGAGGAAGTCAACGCCCTCACCAAGGGAGCAATCCTCCCGCTGCCTGCACAGCTGCCGCCTCCTCCGGCAGGCACCAAGGCTTATATCAATGGACAGTGGACCATGTAACCGGAGAAGATGACAGGTACATAAGGCGATAGCAAAAGAAGATGCTTCGATGAAAGGCACCTTCTTTTGTTTTGTCACTCGCCCTACGGCATCCGGAAGCTCCTTTGAAAAAACAAAGAAAATTACC
>DFES01000023.1 GCA_002369175.1 Selenomonadaceae bacterium UBA3796 | reverse complement strand
TCCATCTTGCCCGCTTCGATTTTCGAGAAATCGAGAATATCGTTGATGATGGAAAGAAGGCTCATGGATGCGGCGTGGGCGTTTTCTGCATAGGTCAGCACGTTCTCTTCTCTGCTCTCCCTGAGGATCATCTCGTTCATGCCGATAACGGCATTGATCGGCGTCCTTATCTCATGGCTCATCATGGAGAGGAATGCCGATTTTGCCTTGTTTGCCGAAGCCGCCGCTTTGCCGGATTCCTCCGCTGCCTGTAGGGCATTTTCCAGTTCCTTTTTCTTTCGCAGCGCATCGCGCATCTCTGCATCGATGTCTGCGAAGCCGATGCAAATGGAGTGAATGGTTGTGCCGTTCTCGTTCGACATGGTGTTTGCGGCGGAAACGCGAAGTTGTCCATAGCGATCTTGGCCATTGCGGTCCGCCAGGAAGCGGAAGGTGAAAATCGGTTCTGCTGCAAGTCGACGGCGAATCTCCTCCGCTTCGATGCACTGGAGAAACTCGTGCCGGTATTCGTGTTTCACGGCTCGTTCGGCGTAGGAGGTGAATCTCTGGTGGAAGGGGAAATGCTCGCCCACCTCCGGCGCACCCTCAAGCAGTTCGTCCTTTCGGTAGCATACGGCATCGTCGCTGTCGAGGTCGACATAGTAGACGCTGCGGTAATTGGCGGCGAGGGAGTTGATCACATTTTCCTGCTGCGCCTTTTCATGCTCTTGCGCCAAAAGCTCTTCCTGCATCGCAAGCTGCTCTTCCAATTCCTGCTGTTTGCCGCGATTCTCGGCCTCGGATACCTCCTTTTCCAGTGTCGCCTGTGCGGCCTTGCGGATTTGCAGATACAGAACAGCGAACACCGCGAGAAGCACCAGCGCCGTCAAGGCGGACTGCACGAGGCTTCGCTTGGCAATGCCGTCGGCGATTGAACTGATCTGCTCGTTGATGACGCTGTCCCGCACGAGATAGGTAATCATCCAGTCCGTATCCTTAATGGGCACATAGCAAAGGGTTTCCCGGATATTGCCGTGGGTAAAAGCGGCCACTCCGGGCTTGCCTTCCTCGAAATCCGACGCCACCGACTGGAAGGATTTTCCGCGCCCAAATTCTGCGTGCGACAGGGCATCCAGGAGATTCGTTTCGCTGGCGAGGCCGCCGAGCACCATGTTCGTCAGCGCATCCCCTTTGCGGGTGTATATGTTGCAAAACGTGGTGTTCTTATTGTCCGTTTGCAGGGAAAGCGTCATCAGCATCCGGTTCATGTCGATTTCCATGAAGCAGGCCACCAGGGTTTTCCCTTCCAGTGCCAGATGATCCACCGGCATGGCTATGACGACTTTTTTGGCGCCGTCCACATCTTTCAGCGAAACCTTCGATCCCGAAATATGGTTGTAGTCAAAGCGGTAAAGCTCTACGTCCGTCCGTGTCCCACGGGAGGTGTAGATATCCTCTGCATTCTTATTCTATTCTTGTGCCTATTTTTCCTTCTTTTCCCTCCCTTTCCCTCATTTTTCAAAAGCTGCTTGCTTCGAGCGCGGTTTTGGAGAGGCGCATATCGTCGAGAAGTGTGCCATCCGGCAGATAGCAGCGCAGACGCAGCTCTTCCTGCGAGGCATCCAGAAGGACGTAGTTATCGGTCTCCGGCTGGGGTGCAAGGACTTTGTCGAATTCCGGATCCGGAGGAACCTCGTAGCGGGCGTTGCCGCTGAGACCGCAGAGCACATAAACGGGACCTTGCTCCGAAGGTTTGAAGTCATAGATATGCCCCCGGTTGCGGTAGGTATGCATATGCCCTGTGAGAACGAGATCGATCTTCAGCGTGTCGAAGCTCTTCATGAAATCATGGGCGATGTCATTGAGGCCGCCGATTCCCAGGGTGTAAGGATTGTATTCATTGTAGGATAGGATATCCTTGTGCATGAGTACGATTTTCCAAGGCCGGTTGTTTCTTGCGATGTCCTGCCGCATCCAGGCAAGCTGCTCTTCCAGGAGCCCGGGGCGCAGGGCATCCAGCTCCTGGAACTGCGTATTGAGCACGAGGAAGTGGACGGAGCCATAGTCGAAGGAATAATAATAGCCAAGGAAGTTCCGGCTGTTATTGACGGGAAGGGAGAATTGATGAAGGTATCCCAGGGGCAGGCAGTCCTTCCAGTCCAGATCATAGCATTCATGGTTCCCCATGACGGGAACGAAGAGGCAGCGGGGCAGCAGATCCTCAATGCCGGCATACCAGTTGTCCCATTGCCAATCGGACTCTCCGTTGTCAACAATATCGCCGATATCGGCGATGAAATCGGCTTGCGGATGACGGGAGGCGGCAGCGTGGATGGTGTTTTTCCAGTCCGTGTAATCCGTTCCGCATTGGGAATCGCAGACGATGATGGCCTGCATGGGGCCATAGCTGGCGGTTCGGAAGGTCTGCCATCTGCTGGCTGCATCATCGCATACCATGCGGTAATCATAGGAAGTTTCCGCTTTTAGGCGTTCTATATGGGAGGTATAGACGAAGAAGCTTTGTTCGCCCAAGGTGATGTACTCATGGGAAACCGAAACCCAATCCGCACCACTGGAACCATGCAGCCGATATTCGAGCCGTACGTTCTGCTGCAATTCCGCAGACTGCCACATGATGGTGCGGGACATGGAAGAATCCGCCGGGATGATCTGACGAAGATTCCGCGTGGGAAGGGGAATCAGATAGTCAAGGGGCACATGGAGCCCATCGGGAAGAACCTCGGAAGCTTCTGCCCGCGGGCGGAGCCGGGAGGGAATCAGATTCCCGAGACCGAGGAACAAAAGCCCCCGGCAGCAGAGACGCAAAAAATGACGGCGTGTATATTGGCACATGAGATTGCTTCCTCCCTTTCGTCCTATTCTGCCGGATCCGTTTCTTTCTCCGATGACGGCACAGGTTCTTTTTCAAGATGCTTTTTTTGATACCACCATGCTCCTCCAATGAGAAGGACGGCAAAGATGATGACGGCGATGAGGCGTGTGGGATCTTCTTCCCGGGTGATGGCATCATGTCCGATGATGGCCTCAATGCCTGTGGAGGGGAATTTCCCGATAAAGGAAGTGATCACATAGTCCCTGAGGCTCAGGGAACTCAGAGCACCCACGGCGTTTAGGAGAACCGAGGGAATATAGGGCACCATGCGGGCGATGAGCATGAAGGTGAAGCCTTTCTCGCCACTGTACTTGTCGATGTTGGCAAGCGTCCTGTTCTTTGCGATGACCTTTTCCGCTGTATCGCGAAAGAAAAACCTGAGCAGGAGAAAGCTGACGGTAACGCCTACCGTCTCGGCCACACAGGAGAGGACAATGCCCGGACCAATGCCGAAAATAAGGGTGTTGGCGGTGGAGAAGATGATAGCGGGCGGGAATCCGAGGGCATTTACAAACAGGGTGAGCCAGAAGCTGAAAAATACAGCCCAGGGGCCGAAGGATTGAATGTATTCTGCCGTTTCTACGATATCTCCATGGGAAAGCATGCGCCAGAGATAAGGGAAAAATTCCGGATTCAGCAAATGAATGATCAGAAAGAGCAGCAGGATGAGAACGGCTGCGGTCAATTTGACGATACGCATGGAACGAAATTTCATGTCCAAAAGACCTCCAAGGATGATATTTCAGTAATAATTATATCATCATTTCTTGGACATAGGAAAAAAATATGGTAGAATAGGGGATGATATTTTGCAGTGGATGAGTTGGAGGGCTCCATGGAGGAATTTCGGGGGAAAGTCCTTCCCAAGGGGGATTTTGGGAAAGAGATTGCGGCAGGCTTTGTCAATGGGATGGGGCTCATCTCCAGCATCATTGTGGTTCCTACCCTGCTCTTTCAATCCGGCATGGATTTCACCGGTGCTTACACGGCTTTCCTGGTGGCAGCCGTATGCGGGACGCTCCTGGCCGGAAAGGTGACGGGGCAGCCAATGGTTCTGGTGCCGGGGATTCCCCTTGCCCTTTGGCTGGTCTACGGGGAGATTGTTTCCCGTGGGGTTGCCTGGCAGTCCGTTTTGGGCGCTGCCTTCCTGGCTTCGGTCGTGGGCGTTCTTCTGCTGGTGTCCCCGCTTCGCACAGCGGTCATGGATGCAGTGCCGGAGGTTCTCCGGCAGGCAATGGTTTCTGCTGTGGGACTCCTGCTGGTCATGCAGGGGCTCATGCAGGGACGGCTGCTGGTGGGGTCTCCCTTCTCTGTGACCATGCTGGGCAATCTTTCGGATCCTGTTGCCTATCTTTCCCTTGTGGGCATAGGGATCATCTTTGTCCTGCTGGTCAATGGGGTTCCCTATGCCCTGGCCGTCGGTACGCTTTCCGTTGCCGCAATCGCTTTCCTTCAGGGATTCTGGGTGATACCGGATGCACCGTTCCTCGTGCCGGAAGGGCTGAACAAGACGGTTCTTCAACTGGATTTGGGCGAGGGATTTCTTTGGCCGGGGATTTGGCTTCCCATGCTGCTGTTTGTGCTGATGGAATCCATAGGGACCCTTCAGGCCTTTCATGGTGCTTGTCCGGAGCAGATGGATCCGCCGTCAAGGAGAGCTCTTCTCTGCATTCTGGGGATGGGCGCGCTGGGCGCATTCCTTGGAAGCCTGCCCTCCAGGATAGCACCTGAGTCCGTTGCAGGCATGACCTTGGGAGGCTGCCGGAGGGCGGCATACGGGACTGTCTTGTTTTTGCTGCTGATGCTGTTTTGTGAACCATTGGCAAAAGAAGCAGCCTCTTTTGGGGCTATTGCTGCGCCGGCAATGATGGGGGCAGGTTTTTTCATGCTGCGCTCCCTGAAGGGATGGGCGCGCGGCGATGCGGCGGATCTGGCATCAGCCCTTTGCCTTGTGGTTCTGGTTCCGCTTTCCCGTGATGTTGCGGCAGGACTTGGAATTTCCCTTATAGCGCATGTGCTTCTGAAGCTTTTTTGCGGGAAGTGCGCAGAGCTTTGCAGAGGGGAATGCCTCATGGCAATTTTTTTTGCAATGTACTTTTTCTTTGGCTGATTGCTGTTGTGTGAGCAAAGGTAAAACGAGCAAGTGTGTAAGAAGATCATGAGAAAGGAAGTCGTATTTGGTGAGGAATCAATGGAGAGCTTATGGGAAAATGTTTGTGGTGTGCTCCCTTCTGGGTGCATTTACGGTTTCGCTTCCATCGGAGGCCGCAGCGAAGCGTTTGCATGATCCTCAGATGGAAACGAAAACGGAAATGAGCCGATCCATACCGGCAGGGATGACGGAGGAAGAATGGCGCCGTCTTCCCCTGGGGGATCGCATTGAGGCGATTTTGCATCCAAAGGAGGAGAGCGTGTCGGAGGCTGATCCGGAGCCAATCCGTCCGATGGTGCAGGTTCCCGTTACGGAATCTGCCTATGACGAGGCCATTGTGGGCACTCCTTTGGCCAGTCAGGAGCAGTGCGTGAAGTATCTTTTGCGGAGAAATCCCTATCCGAACATCTCCGTTTCGCCGGAGCAGCTGGTTTCCTATTATTATGAAGAAGGGCAGAGAGAGGGAATCCGTCCCGATGTGGCATTTGCCCAGGCCTTGAAGGAAACTGGATTTTTCAGCTATGGCGGCACGGTGACGCCGGATCAGAACAATTACTGCGGTCTTGGCACTACCAGCGCAACGGTGAAGGGAGCCTATTTCCCTTCTTCACAGATGGGAGTGCGGGCGCATATCCAGCATCTTCTTGCTTATGCTTCTACCCGCAAGCCGGTGGAGCCCGTAGTGGATCCCAGGTATGCATTGGTGCGCTCAACCTATGGCGACCAGACACTGGAAACCTGGCAGGAGCTGAACGGACGCTGGGCAGTTCCCGGCCACAGCTACGGACAGAGCATCATGTCTATGTTCCGGGCTATGCTGCAGGAGTAACCTCCACGATCCAACGATATAGAAAGATGCGGTGAAATGATACATGATCAGTACGAGTAATTTGAGTCTCCAGTTTGGCAAGCGGGTTCTCTACAAGAATGTCAATCTGAAATTCACGCCGGGGAACTGCTATGGAGTCATTGGTGCCAACGGGGCAGGGAAATCAACCTTTTTGCGCCTGCTGTCCGGTGAGATCGAGCCGACGGGAGGCACCGTGGAAATCACACCCGGGGATCGCATGGCGGTGTTGAAGCAGGATCACTATGCCTTTGACGAATATGAAGTCCTGCGTACGGTTATCATGGGGCATAAGCGTCTGGTGGAAATCATGGACGAGAAGGAAGCCCTCTACGCAAAAGCGGATTTTACGGATGAGGATGGCATGAAGGCGTCGGAACTGGAGGCAGAGTTCTCGGAGCTCAACGGCTGGGATGCAGAAACGGAGGCGGCACGTCTTCTCAACGGCCTCGGCATCACGGAAGAACGTCATAACCAGTGCATGGCAGACCTTACTGCCATGGAAAAAGTCCGTGTGCTTCTCGCGCAGGCGCTCTTCGGAAGCCCCGATATTCTGCTTCTGGACGAGCCGACGAACCATTTGGATGTGGAGTCCATCCACTGGCTGGAGAACTTCCTGGCGGATTTCCCCAACACGGTCATTGTGGTGTCCCATGACCGCCATTTCCTCAATCAGGTTTGCACCTATATCTGTGATGTGGATTTTGGCGGCATTCAGCTCTATGCGGGCAATTATGATTTCTGGTACCAGTCCAGCCAGCTTGCACTGCAGATGGCAAGGGATGCAAACAAGAAGAAGGAAGAGAAGATCAAGGAGCTCCAGGCGTTCATCTCCCGTTTCGCCGCCAATGCCGCAAAATCGAAGCAGGCGACTTCACGCAAAAAGATGTTGGAGAAAATCACGCTGGAGGATATCAAGCCGTCTACCCGCCGCTATCCCTACATTGCTTTTCAGCCGGAGCGGGAGGCTGGAGATCAGCTCCTGATGGTGGAGAATATCTCCAAGACGGTGGATGGCGAGCAGATTCTGAAAAATGTGAGCTTTACCTTGAAAAAAGGGGATAAGGTGGCTTTTGTCGGGCCAAACAGCATCGGAAAGACGATGCTCTTCAAGATACTCATGGGCGAGGAGGAAGCGGATGAAGGCTCCTTCAAATGGGGCGTGACTACGAGCCAGGCATATTTGCCGGCAGACAACTCTGCATACTTTGACGGAGTGAAGCTGAATCTTGTGGACTGGCTGCGCCAGTACTCACCGGATCCCGATGAGACTTTTGTGCGCGGCTTCCTCGGGCGGATGCTGTTTTCCGGTGAGGAGAGCCAGAAGGCGGCGGGGGTTCTCTCCGGCGGCGAGCGGGTGCGTTGCATGCTGTCCCGCATGATGCTTTCCGGAGCCAATGTGCTTCTCCTGGATGAGCCGACGAACCATTTGGATCTGGAGTCCATTACGGCGCTCAACAATGGGCTGATTTCCTTCAGCGGTACGGCTCTCTTCGTATCCCATGACTATGAGTTCGTCCAGACGATTGCCAACCGCATTATAGACATTACTCCGGACGGTGTTGTGGATCGTATGTCCACCTATGAGGAATTTCTTTCCAACGAGACGGTGAAGCAGCAGTTGGCGGAAAAGTACAAGTTGAAATAAATATTCCAAGGGGTTTGGATGATGCTGGAAACGCTGTGGCAGGATATAAAAATTTCATCGGATGAGGATACCGGCTCGGCCGTCCGTCTGCGGGAAATGGTGGGCGTACTCAGGAAGCGGGAGATTGTCCGCGGTATAACGCCGGAAAAACTGCGCTTGATCCTTGAGGATTTGGGGCCGACCTTTGTGAAACTGGGTCAGGTCATGAGTATGCGCCCGGATTTCCTTCCTGCGGACTATTGTGAGGAACTCATGAAGCTGCAGACGGAGGTGACGCCTCTTCCCTTTTCCACGATTATCGAAGTGGTGGAGCGGGAATATGGCTGTCACTGGGACAAGGTATTTGACAGCATTGATGAAAAGGTTCTCGGCTCTGCCTCCATTGCCCAGGTTCATCCCGCCGTGCTGAAAGGCGGGGAGCGCGTTGTCATCAAGGTGCAGCGCCCCGGCATTTACGGGATCATGGCCAAGGACATCGTCCTTTTGAAGCGGGCCGCGGGCATTATGAAGGTCATCAGCAGCTCCCAGGATGTGGTGGATTTCAATATGGTATTGGACGAGATGTGGACCATTGCCAAGCAGGAGATGGATTTTCTCATTGAGGCAGACCATATCGAGGAATTCCGCCATCTGAACAGGGATATGGATGTGTCCTGCCCGGAGGTCTATCGTAATCTCACGACAGCCCATATTCTGGTCATGGAGTACATTGACGGGGTTCCCATTGATGATTTCAGCAACATCCGTTCCCGTGGATACGATATCAATCAATTGGGGCGGAAGCTTGGCGAGAATTACGTCAAGCAGATCATAGAGGATGGTTTTTTTCATGCAGATCCTCACCCCGGGAATATCTGGATTCGGGGTGGGCGCATCGTCTGGCTGGATCTGGGCATGATGGGAAGACTTTCCAATCGGGATCGGACAGCCATTCGGAAAGCTGTCTTTGCCCTGGCGCATCACGATACCTTTGAGATGAAGACGGCGGTGCTGTCCCTGGGGATTCCCATGGGACGCATCAACCATGCGGCGCTCTATCAGGATATCGATGCGCTGATGGCTCAGTACAGCAGCATGGATTTTTCACAGCTGCAGATGGGAAGGCTCACCCACCAGATCATGAACGTTCTCAGGGTGCATCACATTGCTTG
>DFES01000009.1 GCA_002369175.1 Selenomonadaceae bacterium UBA3796 | reverse complement strand
TCCTTAAATCACCATATTCTTGGCGACAATCAGCGGATAATTCGGTGCTCCCTTCAACCACTTGTCCTTTGTGATGAGCACATTCTTGTCACAGATGACATTCTCAATCAAGGCTCCATCGCGAACATCGCATTTCTGCATGATGATACTATTCCTGATCTTTACGCCCTTGCCGACTTTGACACCGCGGAAGAGAATGCTGTTCTCCACTTCACCTTGGATGATACAGCCGTTTGCAATCAGGGAATTCTTCACATCTGCATTTTCCTTATACTGAACGGGAACTCCATCCAGCACCTTTGTGTAGACAGAATGCTGACCCATGAAAAGTTCTTCCCAGATATCCGGATGAAGAATATCCATGTTCGCCTTGTAGTATGCCTGCTCAGAATCCACATGTGCCACATAGCCGTCATGCTCACATGCATACATGGTATACTCATCTGCCTTACGGATGATACCGTCCAGCAGGAAATCCTGACCACCATGCTCATAGGCGGAACGAACAAGATCTACAAAGACATTCTTTTCCATGAGATAAATGGCCATGCAGGTCTTGGAACCGTCATAAATCGCCGGCTTCTCAGAGATATCTTCCACCAATCCATTCTCAGCAGTCTCCAGCACAACATTCTTTCCGGTTCCCTCCACCTGGGAGGTATGGTAAACCATCGTGATATCCGCACCCGTGTTCTGATGGAAACGCAAGACCGTATTGAAATCCATATTGTAGATGAAACTTCCGCTGGTGAGCAACACGTATTTCTGTGCACTGTGCTCAATGAAATCAAGGTTGAAGTAGAAATTCTTCAAATCACCCTGGCGGGCTTCTTTTTCCACCTTAGCCGAAGGCAGATAGTAGAGACCGTCATGACGGCGAGCCAAATCCCAATCCTTGCCGGAACGCAGGTGATCCAAAACGGAACGCTCCTCATCCGGCAACATGATGCCGACATTCAATATGCCTGAATTCACCATGCTGGAAAGGGCAAAGTCTATCAAGCGATAACGGCCGGCAAACGGAATCGACTCAACAGCCCGGCGGTCTGCCAGATTGCGGATCAAGCTGTTGTCCTCATTCAGATTGATAAGTCCCATTACTGTTTTCACTTTTCACCACTCCGTTCTAACTATTCCGTAATCAGCCGACCTGTTTGTCCTTCGCATCTGCCTGCACAGTCTCGCCTTCCGCAATGACCTTGATGGCACCGAGTTCACCCGTGACAGAAGCGCCTGCCTCGACCTCGCAGTTCTGCGCAATGATCGAATAATCCACCACAGCGTTTTCACCGATCACCGTATCCGGCAGAATGACCGAGTTCATTACCTTCGCGCCCTTGCCGATGCGCACGCCGGAGAAGACAACGGAGTTTGTAACCTCTCCCAAAATCATGGAGCCTTCCGAAATCATCGATTTATGAACCTTCGCTTCCGGTCCTACGTACTGGGGGGGCATGGAGGGATTCGAGGAATAAATCCTCCAATCGCCGTGGAGTTCAAACGGAGGCTCTTCCTGAATGAGATCCATATTGGCCTGCCAGAGGCTCTCAATCGTTCCCACATCCTTCCAGTAACCGTCAAAGGCATACGAATGGAGATGCAGTCCATCCGCCAGCATCTTGGGGATGATGTCCTTGCCAAAATCATGACTGGAGGTTTCATTCTTCGCATCATCTTCCAAATATTTCTTGAGAACACTCTTGGTGAAGATATAGATGCCCATAGAAGCGAGATTGCTTCTCGGTTTCGGCGGTTTCTCCTCAAATTCCTCAATACGCCCCGTCTCATCCGTATTCATGATACCGAAACGAGGAGCTTCCTCCCAAGGAACTTCAAAGACACCAATCGTCGCGTCTGCCTTGTTCATCTTGTGGGATTCCAGCATCCAGGAATAATCCATGGTATAGATGTGATCGCCGGAAAGGATCAGGACATATTCCGGATCCGTCAGATCAATGAAGTTCAGATTCTGATAAATCGCATCTGCCGTGCCGCGATACCAGTCTGCCCCTTTCTCCCTTGCATAAGGCGGAAGGATAAAGACGCCGCCGCCCTTGCGGTCAAGATCCCATGCACTGCCTGTACCCAGATAGTTGTGAAGTTCCAGCGGCTTGTACTGGGTGAGGACTCCCACTTTTCCGATGCCGGAATTCGCACAGTTACTGAGCGGGAAATCGATGATACGGTACTTCCCGCCAAAAGGAACCGCAGGTTTTGCGATCTTCTTCGTCAGCGCCCCCAAGCGGCTTCCCTGTCCACCTGCCAAAATCATTGCTAAGCATTCTGTCTTTCTCATACAAAATCCCCCCTGGATATCTTGCTGTGTAGCAACGCATCCCTTATATGAACATTGCCTCAAATCCTTATTCGTTTTATTCTACGAAAACTTCAGGAATCCTGCATTCCTTTTGAACAAATATTAAATTTTTAAAAAAAAGCCATAAAAATTGCCCCAAAGAACAAGGCAATGCTGAATCCCCAGAGAAGATTTCCCAGGAAGGGACCCACAGGTGCTTTCAGCAGCATCGCAAACGGGCGCATCTCATAAACGAGAAAAGCCATGGCAAGATAGATGATGGGAAGATCTTCCGTAGCAACTCCATACAGAAGCACCACCACTGTGAGCAGGATTCCGACCAGTTCTCCCCTTGCGCCGCGAGGCTTCTTCACCGGTGCAGGCTCCTCCTGCCGTTCAGTCCGTCTGGGCATTCCCGGCTTTTCTTTCTCTGTTCCGTCCACATCAAACCAGCGATAACGCATGTCCCATACTCCTATGTCAAAGCTCGTATTCCTTCCTTGAATACATTCGCTGCTCATACGATTTTTCCTGCCGCTTCATGTTTTGAGAAGGTTCCGTCAATAGCAGTTCCTCCGGCACCATCCCGGCAAACTATGCAACAAAGAGGCACGCACCTAAATAGCTGCGTGCCTCTTTCGTAACATATCGTTATCCAAAATAATCCGCAATGCCGTCGGCAATCGCCATAGCCGCTTTCTTGACTCCCTCCTTGGAATCCAGCAGCTTCTCCTCTTCGGGATTGGAGACAAATGCCACTTCAATCAGTGTCGCCGGCATGTCCGTGTGACGCACCACATAAAAGTTGCAGGTTTGGGTGCCTCTGCTCTGGGTGCCGAGCTGATCCACGAGATTGGCGCGGATCTTATCCGCCAGTTCCCGTGACTGGGCGGATCCCCTTGCGTAATAATAGCCCGTAGTTCCCTTTGCCGTCCGATTCGTAAAGGAATCCATGTGTATGGAAACGAAAATATCGGCCTTGTGCTTGTTTGCAATATCGCAACGGGCTTGGAGTTCCTCAACATCCGTAGCGTAAGCCTTCTTTGGTGATACCTCCGTATCCTTGGTACGCGTCATATAAACCGTAGCGCCCTCAGCCTTCAGCAGTTTTTCCAATTCCAGGGAAATGCGAAGTGTCAGATTTTTCTCCATAACGCCCGTAGGCCCGATTGCTCCGGAATCGCTGCCGCCATGCCCCGGATCGATTGTGATGGACCTTCCCTTAAGCGCGGTGATATCAGAGATTTCCTGATCTGTAGTTTTCCCCGACTTGTTCTCGCTTTCTTCCTTTTGGCCTTTCTTATCCTTATCTTTGTCCTTATCCTTTTTCTTATCCTTCTGCTTATCCTTATCCTTGTGTTTATCCTTGTCCTCGTGCTTGTCCTTGCGCTCATCCACCTTTTCCGTCTTGTCAGGAGATGGACGGTTGCCAGAGGCCTCCTTCAGCACAGGATCCGTTTCTTCAACCGTCACCTTAGGGTCTGCCGCTTTTTCCGAACCGCGCTCTCCATCGCCAAAATCAAGCACAACCCTGCCCGGCGGATCTCCCCCTTCCATGGTGAAGATATTGTACTTCCCACCGCTCCCGGCCAGTTCCACCACAACCCGTACCGTGCTCTTGTCAAACTGTGCTACACGAAGCTTGGAAGCATAGTTTCCCTTCAGAGGACCATCCCGCTTCGCCTTTGGGGACACCCATGCATTCTTTATATCCACGACAACGCGATCCGGATTTGAGAGTACCATTTTCTTGATTTCCACCGATCGGCTCGTATCCACCACAATCCGCAACCGCTCCTCGCCGTCGCTGACCCTCACATCGAGAACTTCCGTCATATCTTCGAGACCGTCACCGGCTTCCGCTGCCATGGCAGTCGGGCACGACACCAGCACATATATGAAAACGGTCATTACCGTCAAGAGAATATATCGCATCCGAAACCTCCCCGCTCTTCGACAATACACACGGTTTATTATCCCTTTTTCCTGCAAAAAAATCAATACCTTGGCGTATTTCCAAGGTATTTTTAATCTAGGGTACGTTCACTCTAATGAAACTCTTTTTACAGCATATTGCGAAGAAATGCTTTTGTCCGCTCTTCCTTAGGGTGGTCAAAAAACTCGTTTGGAGATCCCTGCTCAACGATGTTTCCGTCTGCCATGAAAATCACCTTGCTGGCAGCCTCCCTTGCAAAGGCCATCTCATGCGTCACCACCACCATGGTCATGCGCTCTGCGGCCAGTTCCCGCATGGTCTTCAGAACCTCTCCGGTAAGTTCCGGATCCAATGCCGAAGTCGGCTCATCAAAGAGCATGATGTCCGGTTTCATGGCCAAAGCACGAGCAATGGCCACACGTTGCTGCTGCCCTCCGGAGAGTTGGGAAGGATAATAATTCTCCCGATCCGAAAGCCCCACCTTCGACAGAAGTTCTTTCGCCAGAGGCAGAACCTCCTCCCGCTTCATTTCCTTTACCTGCATGGGCGCTTCCAGAAGATTCTCCATCACCGTCATGTGGGGAAAGAGATTGAACTGTTGAAATACCATGCCCGTGCGACCCAAAAGCTTCCGTGCCTTATCCCCCGATACATACGCCCCTTCCTTCGCCAAGTACTCCCCCTCAATGGCAATGGAGCCGTCATCAATGGTTTCCAGCATATTGATGCACCTGAGAAGTGTGCTCTTGCCCGAACCGGAGGGGCCTATGATGGCGAGAAGCTCTCCTTTTTTGACCTCTATGTCAATGCCCTTTAAAACCTCGCAACCCGTGAAGGATTTGCGAATATTCGTCATGCGCAGCATAACCTTGGAATCAGGTTTCATATTTTCCATAATAAGCCTCCAGCTTCTTGAACAGCCATGTGAGCACGAATGTCATGGCGAGGTAGAACACAGCCGCCACCACGAAGGGCGTCATATCGAATTCCCTCTGTACAATGGTGCGCGCCACCCGCAAAAGGTCATTCATCGCCAGAATGTAGATAAGCGAGGTGTCCTTCACCAGATTGATGGTCTCATTGCTCACCGGAGGCAGAACAATGCGGATGACCTGTGGAAGAATGATGCGGCGCATGGTCATCGGATACGTCATTCCTAAGGTCTTTGCTGCTTCATACTGTCCCTTGGGAATGGACTGGATTCCCGAACGGAAAATCTCTGCGAAATAAGCCGCATAATTGAGAGTAAACGCCAGGAGAGCCGCCGCAATATCCGGAAGCATCACACCTATCATCGGCAGAGCAAAATAGACAAACAACAGTTGCAGCATGAGAGGCGTACCACGCATGATCCAAATGTAAAACTCCATGAACAGACTCAGCGGCCGAAACTTCGACAGGCGTCCCAAGGATGCCAAGAGACCGATCGGCAAGGCCAATAGCAACGTAATGAAAAAGATCTCCAAGGTTACCCTCGTGCCTTCCAGCATCAGTACAACTGTATGAACCAGATTTTCCATAGAATGAACTCCTCAGGGGTGAACCCCTTAACAATTTAATATGCTAAAGCAATAACACGACCAAGATATATTGTACACGAAGGAAAGAAAAAAGCAAAGGGGATTTTCCCTATCCCTTCTCTTTTCCCTATCCATTCTCTGTTAAGGGCTCCATGTCACAGATGACGCTGCAGTGCTGCGCCAGAGGATGTTCCGCCCATTTCGCATAAATGCGGTCCCGTACCCACTCTCCCTCTTCCCGTCCTGCATTTGTGAGAAGCACAAGGAACTGGAGCCTGCCATTCTGCATCACGCAATCACTGCGGCGCAAGATGTGAAGGAGCATTTCAAGAAACGCTTCCGCCGCTTCCTGCTGCGAGTCCTGTTCCAGGATGAAATGCAGGAGCTGCGTGTGGCCGGGATATCTCCCTCCCATTCGCAAAATATACCGGTAAATGCTCTGGAATTTCTCAAAGTCCAGAAGGAATGCCCCAGGCTCCGGGCTCCTCTCCCCCAAAATCCTTCGTATATCGAAAATATCCTTTCCCGGAAGTTCCTTCTGCCTTGCCGAATGTGCCGCTCCATAAAACGCAACATTATGCTTTCCCTGATTTTTCACTGTGTAAAGGGCTTTGTCTGCCTTTTGACATAGCAGGAAAAAATCCATTCCCTCTTCCGGGACAAACACTGCCCCCACAGAAACACCAAGGGGGATGCCCATATCTTCTCCCATGTATTCCTCAGCGGAGCGGAGCAACTGTTCGTTGAGATGCGCTATTTTCTCCCGTACGACATTTTTATCCTCCACACGCTGCAGATAAACAAGGAATTCATCGCCCCCCAGCCGCCCTGCCACATCCGTGGAGCGGATCATTCCTTTGATGAGTTCCGCGAAGCGTATGAGGATGCGATCCCCCATGTCATGGCCATAGATATCATTGACAAGCTTGAAGCTGTCCAAATCAATCATCATGAGGATGCCGGGTACATTTTGACAAAGAGCCGCTATCTCCTGCTGGACTGCACTCTTGTTGAGCATCTGCGTCATGGGATCCAGAGATGCGGCCGCCTTCAGTCCGTGGATCCTGTCGATATTCTGCACAATATTGCCGAGACGGCGCAGCAATACCTCCGGATTGGCAGGTTTCCGAATATAATCTGCCGCACCGATCTCAAAGCCCTTGCTTTCGCTCTCATTGCTGTCGTCCGCCGTCATGAAGATGAAGGGAACGTCGCTTTTTTCCTGCAGGAAATGGCGCAGTTCGTACCCGTCCATTTCCGGCATGCGCAAATCCGAAAGCACCAGATCAGGCATTTCCTTGTCGAATATTTCCAGTGCCTCAGTGCCGGAGGAAGCACATACGACCTCGTACTGCTTAGAAAGTATGCGCCTCATTACCGTCAATATGCTTGCTTCGTCATCCACGATCAGTATCTTCTTCATCTTTCACACCCCCAAGTCATAGGACAACAATTCATCAGGAGACCTATATAGCAAAATAACCCCTGTGCAGTAAACACCTTCGCATCATCTGCTGCACAGGGGAATGTGACTTTGTTTCCTTACATCATCATCTATTCATTCTTCGTGATATCCTTGCCGAACCAGCTCTCCGATACCTTTGCCGTTGTACCATCCTTCTTCATCTCATTGAGAACTTTTTGTACGTCATCCCGCAGCGCCGTATCATCCTTGCGGAACCCAATGCCGAAGGTGCTCACGGGACCCACTGCCACATCGACGGCTTCCAGCTTGTCCTTGTGTTTGCTCATGTAGTACCGGCCCATGATTTCATCTGCCACGATGGCATCCAAGCGATCATTCTCCAAATCCATGAACGCAGAAATGTAATCAGAATACGTCTTGAAATCCTTGAGTCTGTTCTTGAGATCGGCATTGCCGACAATATACTCCTCAGCCGTACCGCCGCTCTGGGTTCCGACAACCTTGCCCGCAAGCGTCGCCTCGTCCTTGATATCCATCCTACCCTTTTTCACAAAAATGATTTGGCGGTTATCCATGTACGGAGCGGAGAAGAGCATATTCTCCTTACGCTTTTCGGTAATATCCATGCCGTTCCAGAGGACATCCACGCGCCCGCTCTTGAGCTCAGCCTCTTTGCTGGCCCAGTCGATGGGCTTGAATTCCACGGGACGTCCCAGGCGTTTCGCGGCTTCTTTGGCAAGATCCACATCAAAGCCCACGATCTCATTCTTCTCATCGCGGAAGCCCATCGGCGGATAGTTGTCATCCAATCCCACAACAATAGTCTTGCCATTCGCAGAAGAGGGAGGCGCCGACTGCTGCCCCGTACTGCCGCAACCAGTGATACATGCCGCCGTCATAACCGCCGCCAAGCCCATAACCATCATCTTTTTCAAATTCATCCAGACATCTCCTCCTTCACTGTATATTATTATAACGCAATTGTTCCAGTTTTGCCATAGGCAAAACTGGAACAATTGCGTTTCGACGAGGTCAGCTCGCTTCTACTCGTACCTGAGAGCCTCTATGGGATCCAGCTTTGCCGCTTTTCTCGCCGGATAGATGCCAAAGAAAAGACCGATTCCCACGGAGAACACGAAGGAAACAAGAATGGGCAAAATGGTGATGACTGTGGAAAAGCCGCCGAATTTCGCAACGACCTGGGAAATGCCGCAACCGAGGACAATACCGATGAAGCCTCCAATGACTCCAATGACCACAGACTCAATGAGAAACTGCGTCATGATGTTGAAGAACGTCGCTCCCAGAGCCTTTCGAATGCCGATCTCTCTCGTGCGCTCCGTTACCGAAACCATCATGATATTCATGATGCCAATGCCGCCAACCACCAGAGAAATTCCCGCAATGCTCCCAAGGAGGATCGTAATCATCGTCGTTGTCTGCGTCATGGTCTCCATGAGACTTGTGAGATTGCGGACGTTGAAATCGTCTTCCTTCCCCTTGGCAATATGGTGCCGCTGACGAAGCAGGTTCTCGATCTCCTGCTGGACCTGATCCATTTTCACCGGATCTGAGACCTGCACATTGATGGATTGCACATACGTAATGCCCTGCATTCTCTCCTGTGCCGTCGTCAAAGGAATGTAGACCACATCGTCCTGATCCTGTCCCATGGAGGACTGTCCTTTGCTCTGCAGGACACCAATAACCTTGAAGGGCTGATTGTTGATGCGGATATTTCTTCCCACCGGATTCTCCGTGCCGAAGAGATTTTCCACCACCGTGCTGCCGAGAACCGCCACTCTCTGGCGTTTGTCCAGGGAATCCTTGGCGATAAAGGAACCTGTAGACACCTCAAGGGAGCGGATCGACATGAAGTCCGGCGTCACACCGTAAACGGTTGCCCTCCAGTTCTGATTGCCGTTGACCACCTGATACGAAGAAGAAACCGTAGGCGAAACATAGTCAATGTTTTTGATTTTATCCTTGATGGCAGCCGCATCCTCATACTTGAGCGTTGTCATGGAGCCGGCTGCGCTGCGGGGGCCGCCCCTGCTCGATGAGCCGGGAGAAACAATGAGCATATTGCTGCCGAGACTGGCGATGGAGGTCTGCACATTGCTCCGCACCCCCATTCCCACAGAAACCATGGCAATGACAGCCCC
>DFES01000229.1 GCA_002369175.1 Selenomonadaceae bacterium UBA3796 | reverse complement strand
ATGACCTTCCCAATCCACCAGATATTTTTCATAGTCCTCCAACGTCATGCCAATGTCCGTACCAAAGTTATCCAGCTGTCGAATCCGGTTTCTCAGCTCCGGATGGGGCTTGAAGCAGAAATCAATATCCGGAAATTCATCCAGGAGTCCCATCAGTTTCTTATGATACAAATGAAACACTGCCATGTTGATCACCTCGCCAGTCCGCCGTATGCTCCAGTGAGGCGCCACAATCACTTTTTTTCGTCCCGCACGTTCCCTGCAAGGCACCTTGCGCCGGTACAGGTCAAGTCTCGGGTAACCGGAAAGAACATAGTTGATTCCATGGGTGGACGCTCTGCTGACAGCCAGTTCATGAGCCAGCCTATGCTGGGAAAAAATCTTCCAAGATATATTCTTAGCGGGGTACTCATAGTGATAAGAGAAAATATTCACAACCCCCATTCCATAGGAGACATAACAGGTAAGAAAGTTGTAATTCATGGATACGGGCTGGTAGAGGGATGTTCCCAAATTCGGATTCTGAATGAATAGGATGTCTGGAAAAAAAGATTCCAGTCCAATGGGCCTTCGATCTTCGTTGTATCCCAAAATTGTACGGTACCCATGATCCCGGAACCATGCGAAGCTTCTCTTTGTCTCGTTCCATTTCTCCGGATCCGAATAAAATGCTTTATCGTAGGCATGGACAATGAAGATGTAGGGCTCAAAGGCTTTTTTCTTTTCCATTTCTTCATAAACGGTTCCCGAAGGAAATTTTGCGGCATCGTCTACAATAAAAAATACTCTCAGCGGTATGCCCGCCTGCAATTTTCTTCGTGCCTGCTCCTCTAGGAATCTATGGTTGATGTGGAAAAGAAGATACTCCATGTTGACGAGTTTCGTCTGATTTTTCTGCACCATCTTAGCCAAATTCCCATAAGCATCCATTGACTGCTGTATCGGATCAACCACGAGATTTCTGCGGCATGAAAAATCTGGTATATGTGTGTCGAAAGATACTGAATCAACCACATAGTGATTATCAACATCATATACAACGATATTCAGTCCACGCTTATTAACCGAATAATCCTTGCCATCGATTTCAATCTTCGACAAGTTGCCTGCAGGAAATGGCTTGCTTACAAGATGCATGTTCTCTCCTGTCTGCAGACGGAATTCCGTCTCTGCACATTCTCCCTTTTCCGCGAGAATCTCACGAACGGAGGAATGATTGTATATAGCCCCCACATACCCATGCCAATGCTTTTTTCTTAAATCCACTTTCAATCCCAATGTCGCACATCTTTTGTAAAGATCCTCCGTAAATCTGATTCCCGGCGTGTCCTTCACAGAAATCAGAATCAATCGGTTTGTCATGCGGTTCAGCGCAGATAAATATTCCTGCAGTATCCGTATGTCGCGCAGTATAATATTGTCACTCATATCTGCTAGTGCCATCAATCCACCATTCCTTTTCCGTCCATTCTCTTGTCTCTATTGTTGCTTGCGCCATACATTTCGAGTATTCCCTGCACCATCCGCTCCCGATAGCACAGCATGAAAACTTCCAGCATCTTTCTATAATCAAGCAGCTTCTCAAAATCCTCCTGTCCCAGCATGAGGTTCCCCCAGCCATCCACATAGGAGCCTTCCAGGTTCCCCGGATCCAGCTTATAGACATGCCTGCACACATGCAGCACATGGTCATAGTCCGACTCCCTGCCTGGCAGTTCCGGCAGCACCGTCAGTCCGAAGAGGCTTTCTCCCTGGCTCTCCTTGTCCACCAGGGAAATATCCATGGCCTGTCCCCTTTCCTGCTCAACGATCCTCAAAAAGGAAAGCACGCGGGAAGTGTTGGCCTCATCACCGTGCGTGTGGATGGCAATCTTCCCTGCCTTCCCCATCACCTCTTTGAACCTGTCCAGATAGGTATGCTCATGGGGGCGGATCTTCCACGCTTCCGCCTTCCCCGTCTTTCCCTCCATGGCATCCAGGAAAGCGTCCATGCGGGTCTTCAATACATTCAGCTGGCCCTGCTGCTTGCAGACGAAGCAGCCTTCGAACATATCCCGGAGGATCACGTCTGCCCGGTGCCCGATAGCTTCCATGCGTTCCTCTTCCGTTTGGAATTTCCCCGGGAAATAGCACATATAGAATCTTGTCTTGTTCCGGTTGATGTAGTAGACGCTGAATGTTGTCGTCTGTATGGCTGCGCCTCCCTTGTGCCAGGCTTTGGCCTTGTTCGCTGCCGCGACTTTCCACCCTGCCTCCCTGCAACGGACGCACCACTCGATATCATCGTAGTAGATGAAGTTCTCCTCCGGCATGAGGCCGATGCGCTCCACCACTTCCCGCCGCACCATCATGGCACAGGCGGGGACATAATCGCAGGGCAAAATCTCCGGCAGGGGAAGGCTGTCCTTCTCTCCCCGGTAACGCAGGATGAAGTTCACGTTCTCCGGATCCAGAACAGGGCCAAACTCCTGAATGGTATCCGGCTCGTCCATGCGGAGAATCTTGCAGCCCAGGATGCCCAGATCTCCATGACGCTCCATAAGGAAAACAAGCTTTTCCAGGCAGTCCTCCTTGAGAACCACATCATTATCCAAAAGAAGAAAATAATCAAAGGGCTCTTCCATGCACGTTCGGAGTCCCGCATTGAACCCGCCGGTTCCGCCGAGGTTCTCCGGCAGGCAGAGATAATGCAGGAGGCTTCCATAAGTCTCCTGCACGGCCTCCATGGTCCCATCCGTAGAGGCATTGTCCACCACGTAGATCCCAAAATCACGGAAGCTCTGCCGTTCAAGGGATGCGACGCATTTGAGCACGTATTCCTTTTTGTTGTAGGTGCATATAATTACGCCGATTTTTTTCATTTCTCTCATCCACCAAAAAACTGAACTGCCGTCAGTATTCCCTCACGTACTCCCATCCCTCCGATGCAAGCACGCATGCATCAGAGGGAAATCCCCGAATATCTTTCTGAATAATGCCGATGCCATTTTTCTTGAGAGTTTCCACAATGCATTGGCGCACCATTTTTCCGCAGTCATCCTCAACATGATCCATAAGGATTGCAAAGTCCTTATGCAAAATTCCGGGAAGCCTTGGCAGAAGATCCATATGGATCCGGATATCCTTTCCAGATGGGCACTTCATCACCACAAGGTCGTACTGTGACGAACCGGATGCACGATCAAACTCCTGATATGCAACTCCCGTCTTGCCCTTCATGTGAGCCTCCTGCAATGGCAATCCATAAACAATTGTATTCTTCCAGGGAATCCCCCAAAGCGGAAGAAAATGTTCCACCCTGCTCCGGCTTTGCTCCAGTACGACATGCCTTGCCTGCCTCCCAGCGGCATATTGCGCGATCATCTTTGTCGACTGCCCAAAATTAAACTCCAAAATATTTCTTGGGTGGTACTCGTCCATAATACGATAAAGAAAATAAAAGAAATGATAGCCAACTTCTGCATCCGTCCCATCCCCAGGGAAAATGGACTTTTTCAAAAGCCACTCCGAATCCATAACCGCATTGCGGTATTTCTGTTCCCAAAGCAATTGCCGCATCATATCGATCTCATCCTCCCCGGAACCACATTCCGGCCAGACAGCTGTCCCTTTCCCCTCCTCCGGAAGGTTCTGGCAGCTCTTCAGGATCCGTTTCTTCCACTTAAGACACCATGGATTCTCCGGCGCAGCCTCCGAGGCGCGCATGATGCTTTCATGTGCTCTGGCAAAGTCCTTTCTGTTGTAATACGAAATTGCCAGATGTACATATGACCACGCCGAACCATTCGTAAGATCAACTGTTTCCTGGGAATAGGATACGGCTTCCCTGTACATTCCAATCCTGTTGTATATTTCCGATATGGTGCCTCTGATTGCCAGAACTCCTCCCTGCTTCAGCGCCGTGCTGAGGAAGCGAACCGCAAGCAAATAGTTTCCGCGCTTCATTTCCTCCATGCCCGCCATCCGATAGACAGCGTCTTTCTGCATCTGTTGCCCGTCACCGGTTTTGTTGCATGCTTCACAGATTTGATCCATGTACCTGGTCGCATCTTTCGTGCGTGGAAACCTGGACAGCACATGCTCCAGAAAACGTATGGAAAGCTCCATATCCAACGGAGCCAACATTCCAAATATTTTCCCGGCCGCGTATTCCGGAACCAGATTTCTCGCCATCGCATCCACGACGCAGTGATGCACCTGGGTTGTCTTTCCTTGGAAATCGGCATACAGAATCCTGTACACAGCATGATCCTCTTCGGAGAAGGGATACGGCTCTTCCATAGCCGTTCTGTAGTCAAACATTACTTTTTGGGGATTCCGGAAATACTGAGCCGATTTTCCAAGATTACGAAAATCGCTGGTATCCTCCAAAATCTTTTCAATGAACCGTATATCCAGGGATACTGTTTTGCTGACGGGATTTTTGATATTCGGTGTCAAGTCTTCCTTGGGGACATCGAAAAGATAGTATTCCTTGATGGCTTTGGCCTCTGCAATCATGTTGTATGTCGTGCCATGCCCCCGTGGAATCACGATAAACCGCGACTTGATATTTCCCAGGAACACAATGGAATGCAGTGCCGATCCAGAGATGCAGAACACGGTTTCCGCATCGGCCAGTTCCTTTATTTGCTCCATGAACGAAAGCTTCTCGGGATACATAATCCGCCATCCCCTGGAAAGAAGAATCTCTTCCAGCTTATCCTCGTTGACGGCTCCTCTCCCAGGCCGATACTTGCTTCTCGATATATAGAGGTTCCTTCCCTGTACAGGGCTGCTATCGATAATCTCCAGCGACTTTTGCTGTGCATCGAGCCACCAGCTCCCCAATGCATACCCCGCAGGGGGAATCCAAATTCGCCTGAACAAAGCAACGTCCTTGATAACACTTATCCGCCGAAAGCCTATCCCCAGCTTTTCAAGAATATCCTTTTGGTAAGCCTTGATCCCGCCTTCCGCAGCATAAGAAAATACCAGCTTGTAGTGTGCAGGCATCCTCTTTATGAAATAAAGCATGGCCAAGCTCTCAAGTATGAAGTGCCCATATCCTGGAAAAAGATATCCGCAATAAATACAGGGCTCCTCCACGGTATATTGAGCCTCTTCCACCCCTATCCTGCATCTGCGAGATGTTCTCTTCCGAAACTGCCAATGACCCGCATATGGTATGTCCACAGATATGTTACCGATCAGGGATGGGTTCGTATAATGTGCCTTCGGCACGAGAAATGGAGTGATAACAACATCCCGATACTCACAGCAATCCATGCAATCATCCACCGGCCATCACCCCTTACGTTCCGCCTCTATGTCCAATTCCAAATACGCATCCCAGAACTTCCTCGCCCTGAATTCCTCATGGCAGGCATGGAGATGTTCCGAAAGCTCCTCATAATGGATTCCCATTTGATACAGGAGCCACTGAAACTCTCTCCTTGCGCGCTGTTCTCTTTTCTCGTCCCGCACTCTGCGTTCGTAGCTCTCATGGAGAAGATGGTAAACCTTGACCTCCTCCTTGCCCTGATAGCATTGGGGATCCGTGTTGAAGTCCAGCGCCATGCCCCTCTTCCCCTTGATGTCGCGGAGCCTTTGCCTTGCCAGTGTCCGAAGCTTCCCCTTGTCCCTGCATGCATGGATTTCCGGCTTCTCACATGTCCGGGACAGCCGTTCCCTCTGCTGCAGAGGATTCTCGGCGAACGATTCCCGGCCTTTGAGAATGTCCCTCATGGATGCAAGGAAAAGGTCAATGGAGGGATAGTCCAGCGTCTGGGCCAGGTAGTCGAAATTGCGGGTGAATTCCTCCCCGAACTCCTTCCTGAAGTTCCTGTCATGAATGGCATGCGCCAGAAACATGTTCCTTGGAAGATAATAGCGGTCCACCAGGCGGCTCGTCTTCCATTCCCACGGAAGATGCCAGACGCAGATGCCGTTGAGCACGATGTGATGTGCTCCAAACCTTCTCCAGCTCCATTCCGCATCGTCTCCGCGGATGAAAGCGGGAATCGGGTATTCGCCTCCCATATCCTCCAGGCTGAAGCAGGCATACCACCAGGAGGAGCTTGCCGTCTCCTCGTCGAAGACCGCAGGGTCCACGTGGATGCTGCGAAGCACGTCCTTCGGCGAGGACACGGAGCAGTTCCCATGATACCCATGGATCCAGAAGCCATCCCGCACCGTCAGACTCTCCGTGCAAAGCGTCTTTTTGTGGAGGTTCATCATGACACCGCTGATGAACGCCCCACGGTATTCCTCCCGCAGATAATCCGCCACCGTCATCGTGCGGAAGAAGCTCTCGGAGATAACATCCACATCATCATCGATGAAAAGACAGCGGTCATACGCACCGTCATTTGCCTCCATGAGACCGCGGGCAAATCCTCCGGCGCCTCCGGCATTCATATTGGGGATGACATCGATGAAGGATTTGCTGCCTGCCTCCAGCGTCTTCCCATTGTCTACCACGAAGAGGTGAAACCTGTCCTGCAGGTCCGGATTCTCCTCCATGAATCTCTGAAATTTTCCCATGGTCCGCCGGATGTATTCCTCCCGGCGGAAGGTGCAGGACACGACAGCAATGCGGTTCTTGCGAAGCGGCGCCTTGTCCGTGCACCATGCCGCGGCTTCCATGGCGCTTTCCCTTCCCACGATGGCATGAAGGGATACTGCATCGAATTCTCCGGGAATCTCCACCGGAAACGCATGCTCCGACGGATTCTGTCCGAACTCATGGTCAAATGTGCCCAGCGATTCGGAGATGAGTCCGAACCCGGCATCCAGGATATGTCCCACCAATTCTATCTGCAAGGAACCCCTTCCGCAGACCCGAAGGAAAAGGTTTCCAAGATCGCAATACCTGCGCCATTTTTTTGCCGCAAACAGATTCATCCAGGTATCAAAGGAGTACCTCTGGCATTCCTGCCGTCCCCCATGTCCAAATTCGTGGAAACATTCCGTACTCCGGAAAAAGAGTTCCGGAACATCCAGGAACCCTTCCTCCGGGAACAGGATATTTGCCAACGGCCGGAGTTTCTCTTCTCCCATTTCCTCACTCTCCTGCATTCTTTTGCGCGGTTCCCAGGTACTCGTCCCAGAACTTCCTCGTGCAAAATCTCTCATATCCCTTCTTCATGTCTTGGCGCAGAGACTCATACTGCACCGACAGCGCATAAAGGGCGATCCCGAACTCCTTCTCCAGCCGCTCTGCCCTCCGGTCATCCCTCATGCGTGTCTCGCAGGTCGCATTGGAAAGGTTGTAGACCTCCACCTGCTTCTTTCCGTCAAAGTCCTTTGCAGGAGGGTACCAGTCCAGGGAAGTGCCGGTTTCCTTGTCTGTTTTCCGCGCATGCTTCCCTGCCCGCTCCAGTTCCATGTAGTCCACACCCTTGCGAACCGCAGCCTTGGCGCAAAGAGAACGAACCCGCTGCATCTGGGTCTCCGGATCCTCCATGAAGATATGGTGCCCCTTCATGAAGTCCGTTATCGCGGTCAGAAACACCTCTGCCCCGACATAGTCCAGAATATCCAAAAGGTAGGCAAACCGGCTCTTCAGGCAGTCCAGCACCCCCTGCTTCCCTCCTTCCTGATGAACCATGCAGAGAAGGAGCGTATTGCGGGGCCAGTAGTAGCAATCCGCCAGTTTTCCCACACGCCATTGAAAAGGTGCATGCCAGAGACAGATGCCGTTCATGCTGATGATTTCCATTCCCTGTTTTCTCCAGCTCCATTCCACATCATCACAGCGGAAGAACACCGGAACAGGGTACTCGTCCCTGTAGCGTTCCAGGCTGCAGCATGTATACCACCAGGCGGAATGGACGAAGTTCTCCCGGAACAGTTCCTTCGGAAGATCGATGCTCTCCAGCACCGCCCCTGCACTGTCCATGCGAAGAGGCCCACGGCAGGACTTGAATCCCATAGCCCCGTCGTACGCAGCCAGATTCTCGAAGAGTTCCGTCTTGTCATACAGGTTCATCATGGGGCCGTTGACGCTGTTGTCCCGGTATTCCTCCTTGAAATAGTTCGTAAGTGCCAAGGTCCGGAAGAAGCTTTCCGGGAATATCTCCACATCATCGTCCATGAAGAGGCAGTGGGTGAATCCCTGGTCATTCGCCTCCATCAAGCCGCGGCAGAATCCCCCGGCGCCTCCGGCATTCTTGTTGGGAAGAATCGTTACGCTGCTTCTTTCGGGACTTTCCTCCAGAGTGCGCCCATTGTCCACCACAAAGAGGTGGAAGGAGGATTTCCTGCTTTCATCCTCCTCCATAAATTCCATGAACTTCCGGATGGTCTTCCTGACGTAGCGTTCCCTGCGGAATGTGCAGGTGACAACGGCAATCCTGTTCTCCCTCTTCGGCAATGCATCCGTGCACCAGCACATATCCCCCAGGGCATACTGCTCCCCCATGGGAAATTCCAGGCAAAAGGATATGCCTGCATATTCTTCCACCGGCGGAAGCTCCACCGTGACCTCACGCATATCCTCCCCTTCGCAGAACCGACTCAGGAGCACTTTGTCCACCACTCCAAAGGCTGCCGTGAATTCGTGCCCGATGACCCGGAGATGGAACCCTCCCTTCGCATGGATCTTCAGAAATATTTTTCCCAAATCACAGTAGGTGTACCATTTTTTTGCAGCAAAGAGATTCATCCATGTATCAAAGGAAATCCTCCGGCATTTCACCAGCCTGCCATCACCGGTTCTGACGTACTCCTCCCCTGTATGACAAAAAAGTTCCCCTGCCTCCATGAAATCCGCATCCGGAAAAACGATATGCGAAAGAGGAAACAGCCTTTTCCCTGCACTCATGAGAGACCTCCTGTCACACGCAGTTCCGGAACAAGCCTTTTGTTGAACATTGAGAAGCGCTCACATGCTTCCGCAAGGCTGTCCTCCAGAAAATGTTCCGTCTCCTCCCTGCCAATGCCGCTGTCTGGGATGCCTGCCTTCAGCAGAAGATCCCTCCATGCATCGGAAGCCTGTTCCAGTTCCCCATAAGGAACGTAGAACCTTCGCGCCGCTCCCTCCTGACTGCCCTCGAATTTGACAGCGAGCAGGCCGAGAAGGGCTGAGGACAAGCAATGAACCGTCTGATAGGGCAGCATTCCCAGCACCTGGATTCGTATCTCATCTCGCAGGAGCTCTTCCGCGTCTTCCCGTTTCATTTCTTTTCCAATTTCCTTTTCTGTCTCTTTGACGGCTCTGAGGAACGATACTTCCCCATCCAGTCTGCCGCTGCGAATCTGGCCGGGCAATGCGATTTCCCCATGGGAGGTCACTACATAATCCCTGGCAAATTCCTCCGGAATTCCCTGCTTCCCCAAGCTGCCGAGGATTTCAGAATCCATGACCGAATGCAGTCCATGGCACTTTTCTGCAAGGCCACGGATTTCTCCCGGGGTTTCCGGCGCGATGCGAAGGACGATGACGGCCGGCGGCAGATTCCCTTCGGCGGCCAGTTCCAGTATGCGATGCGTCATATCGTTGAACACAGGATGCCCATCGGAGCCGCACCCTCCCAGTGTGACAGACGGCTTCCTTCCGCTGCGGGAAATGGAGACAAAAAATTCCCGAAGAAGCTCCACTGCCCCCTGCTCTGTCATCCTCCCTGCTTCCAGATCCCTTTTCCAGTAAGGATACAGATACTGATCCATCCTTCCCAGGACTGTGCCATTGTGCCCGGCCAGCGAAAGCATCGCCAGGAGGAACCGGACGCACTGAACGGCCTCCGCGAAGGTTTCCGCAGGACGAGCGGGAATACGGCGGAAGCTTGCTGCCACCGCTTCATTTCCTATTCGATGGGCTTCTTCTGCATAGCGGCCAGCCAGTGACAGTATGGCATCCCTGCAGCGTGCCGACTCCTCGGAGGGATGCTCTCCCGTCATCCCGTCAAGCCCCTTTTCCAAAACGGATCGGAAATCAAGGCAGACATCTTCCGCCATCCGGCAGGCTTCTCCCACAGGAAATCCCATTTCCCGCGCTACGCCGCGGACAAGCTCCTCCACAGGAATCTCATCCATGGTGTGGAGGAACGATATTTTTTCTCCGGGAAGAACAACAGGTTCTTCCCGGCTGCACATTTCAAGGAAGAAAGAAAGATTGCAGCGTTCTTTGGGCTGCGCTGTTCCAGGCTGCATCCACGTACCGTAAAGACTTCTCCGAAGTTTTCTTACACCCACTTCATATTGGCAGTCCGAAAGCCCCTTATCAACAAAATCACCCGCCACAGGCTCGAGCTCCCGCCTCGGGCACCGCTCCGGCAGAATGTAGAGATCGGAACGGGAACACGTCAGTTTCTTCGCATGGGTATCGAATCCCACGGAATCCACCAGCTGGTTTTTCCCAAGATCAAATACTACGATGTTCAGCCCACGGGAGTTCATGGAATAGTCATGTCCTCCCACCCGAATCACAGCCCTGTCCCCATCGTGAAAGGGGTAGCTCTCAATGCTGATGGGGAGCCCCTGCACCTCCAGGGTTTCAGAAATGCCTTTCCCCGCCGTTCCCATGGTATCGGCCAACACTTCGCCTGAACAGGATACGAATCCATAGCCTCTCCACTGTTTCCGCATGAGGTCTCTTGCTCCGAGCGTCATCAATCGCCGATTGATTTCCGCATCCAGATGCAGTCCGACGGTATCCCTCACCGCCAGAAGGATCAGCCAGTCACCGGCATGGGCCGCCAATGCTTCCAGGTATTCATGAATCCCGCATACCGCCTGTATCCCTCTGCCACAGGGTGACGTCCGTCCCGTCCCTGGCGCGGAAGCTTCCCCGGCTGTCGCCTGAGGCTTCTCCTCGTCCCCGGGCATCTCCATGGCAAGTCTCTCGATGAGGTTCAGGACATCCTCGCTCATAGTGTGATAATCGGAAATGCCCTCTTCTGCAAGCCCCCGAATGATTTCTTCATGGAAGTTCTGCCGGGTCGCTATGACAACTGTCGACAGCTTCTCTTCCTCCGTGAGGTCATGAAGCCCCTTGACGGCTATGCCCTCATAATCCCCCTGGGTATTTTCCGATACCAGGAAAAAAGACAGCTTCCCCAGCCAGTTGTTCCTGAGCAGGTACTGATAGAGGTTTCCTCCCATCCCACCCGTGCCGTAGATGACAATTGATTCCTTCGACTGAAGAAAATCTCTCAGCTCGTCTTCCGAAAAAATCTTCATGCGCTTTCCTCATCTCCGTTTTCATATGTTACCCTATCCAGATCTTTATAATACAATTGTTCAAATTTTGCCTACGGCAAAATTTGAACAATTGACGTTTCAACGAAGCGGGAGACGTGTGCCCTGCGGGTATATGCTCACCGCCTGTTCTGAGATGT
>DFES01000018.1 GCA_002369175.1 Selenomonadaceae bacterium UBA3796 | reverse complement strand
ACTGGCTTCTTGCCCTCATCGTCCGTCACAGGGAGTACAAGAAACTCTTGGAGGAAATGAAATACTTTATGGACGAAGATTCCGTTTCCCTGCATGAGCGGATTGTGGCTGCCCGCCTAAATCATCCCGATGAGCCGGAAAAATGCCTTGCTCGCTCCTGTCATGTACATAAATGCGTTGTCAGCCGTCACCTGCGGGAGTTCGAAGAAGAGATGAGTAAATATCTGGTTTGACAGAACATCCCCCCAATAGGGTTTGCACGAAATCATAATCATAGCCGGACACGGTGCCATGTGTCCGGCTTTTATATTTGTCAATGAAATCCAAGCCTTCGACCTTGCATAGATGCCTTGTCGGAGGCTTTTCACGGTTGAAAATGAGCAACTTTATAAGAAGTTTTTTATTCCTGCGCCCGATACAATGACCTCGTGGAGGCGAGAATATTATGCGCAAAAAGGTTATGGCATTCAGCCTATGTCTGTTCATCACTACCGTTTTTTTTCATGGACTGTCCTATTTTTTCTTCCTGAACATCACGGATAGCCTGCCTTTGGGACTTTACCTTCGCATACCGGGTGGGAATTACCACAAGGGGGACTATATCGTATACGAGCCATCGGAGGAAGTGCGGCGAATGGTAGCTGACTATGGCTGGGGCGACGGCAAGCATGTGTTTTTGAAGCAGATCGGGGCAGTAGCTGGCGAACACTACGCCGTCCATGGAGAACCACCTGAATTTACGATTGAAGGGACAACACGGGGACGGGTCTTTGACAGCGACACACAGGGGCATCCCTTGCCGAAACTTCGGGGTGAGTTCATTGTCCCCGAAGGTCATGTGCTGCCTGTGGCAACCAATCCCCGCTCCTTTGATGGCAGATATACCGGGACTATCCCCGTTGGCTGTATCAAGGCCAAGGTGATTCCACTTTGGACTCCGTGATTTTTTTGCCCAATTTGGGCAAAAAATCGGAAGTGGCGTAATATCAGCGTTCCAAGCCCCAAATGAGCAACTTTATAAGAAGTTTTTTATTTTCTTTGGCTTACACTAGGGATTGATGGTGAAAATCAGGGACAGATTTTCAGGAAACCAGTATTGGCAGGTGATTCACAAAAAATTCGTTTTGTCAAGCAGAAAATTTTGCCCAATTTGGGCAAAAAAATTGCGTCAAGAACTATGGGAGGGATTGCTCAATGAACATTAAGGGGATATTCCGCAAGCCGGAACGGTTCACCAACTACGACCCGGACAGTCCAGCAGAACGGGCTGCACGAAAATGGGACGAGCGGGAAGGTGAAATTGTTGTCCAGAACCAGAACCTACGCCTGTTGCTGGCGGGAATGATGGTGGTGGCCATTTGCCTGACGGGAGGCTTGGTCTATAAGTCCATGGCTTCAGCGGTGATGCCCTATGTGGTGGAAGTGGATACCACTACCGGCGCAGTGCGGAATATCGGCACTGTGGCGGCAAGTGCAGAGTATACGCCGGGGGAGGCGGTCTACAAGTACTTTTTGGCTAAGTTCCTGAAGAACACGAGGGAGATTCCCCTTGACCCGGTGGTATATAAGGAAAATCTAACTACAGCTTACGGGTATCTCACCAAGGATGCCTCCACGAAGCTACAGACCATGCTCCGCACGGAGCGCACCACGGAGAAGTTCGGCCATCAGACGGTACAAATCAATGTTTCCACTATCCTGCCCATGGAGGGAGGTCACTCCTATCAGATCCGCTGGACAGAGGAAGAATTCATCATTGGCACAGGAGAAAAGACCATCACCCCTTACAGCGGCATTTTTACCGTGCAGACCATTCGGAGCGAGGACGAGGAACAGCTTGCCATCAATCCCATCGGCCTTTACATCACGGATTTCTCTTGGTCAAAGGATGCTTCAGCACTGAATACGGAAAAGACCACCAATACCAAAGCACCGAAGGCCAATACACCGGCTGCGACGGTTGGTCAGCAATAATCAGGGGAATAGCAGAGAGGAGCAGTAGAGATGAAACTTGGAAATGTCAAAAAGATTGCCCTGCTCATGGGCGTGGCCGGGACGTTGTATAGTCCCATGTGTGTATTTGCGGCAGAGAAACCGGCAGATGATGTCCGTAAGGAGAATATTGAAGCCGTCGAGACAGTGAAGAAAGATACGGCGAGTGCAGAGGAAATGCGGCAGAAAATTGCCGACCTAGAACAGCAGCTTGCCGAAGAGCAGGAGAGCAAGGAAAAGCTCTCCCAAATCTTGGAGCGGTTGGAACGGCTGGAGATTAAACAGGCATCCGCTGCCCCCTATCCTGCCGCCAACCAGTCCATCTATCTTGTCAATCCCGGCGAAGGGGAGAAGGTAAGCTATACACAGGATGCCGCCAACAGTCAGGGCAATTCCACCATGGTATTCCGCTACGCCCCCAATCAGCTCTATAAGATTTACTGCCGGGTGGGGTATCTTACGGATTTGTCTTTCCGCAAAGGAGAGATGATTTCCTTTGTAGGTGGCGGAGATACAAGTGCTTGGGCGGTGAACACCAGCACGGTGGACGGCGTTCCCCATCTCTATGTGAAGCCCACGGTGGACACCTCCACCACGAATCTCATTGTCACAACGGACAAGCGGAGCTATCAGCTCATCCTCACCACCAGCAACTGGTACAATCCCATGGTTTCATGGACTTACGGCTTGGAGGACAGGGAAGCCCTTCGGTTGCAGAAGGAGCATGACGAGCGTACCCTTGTGGGAATCTTTTCCGGCAGTCTGGAATCCCTGCATTTTGGCTATAAAATTTCCGGCAACTCCGAAACCAAGCCTTCGGTGGTTTTTGATGATGGACAGAAAACCGTGCTGAAGTTCGATAAGCTCCCCACCCGCATCCCGGCGCTTTTCCTCAAGGAGAAGGGCAAAAAGGGCGTGGCTCTGGCCAACTATACCGTTCGCGGGAACTGCTACATTCTTGACCGGGTGGCAAATGAATTGGAACTTCGGCTGTCTGATACGGAGACGGTGAAAATCAAGCGCAAGGGATAAGGCGCAGGGAGGAGGATACCCTTGGAAATGTTCAAAGGACTGTTTCAGCTCCTGATGAAAAAGCTGGGACGGAAGAAGAAAGACCCGGAGGCACAGGAGAAGGAGGAGGAAATCGCCTCTTTTTCCATGAATGAGGGCAAGCCGGATCAGGTGTTTGGCGTTCGCCGTGAAATCGTCAACGGCATAGGGATTTTCTTTATCGTGATTTTCTGTCTCGCCTTTATCTTTGCCACGGAAGACGATGATGAGGAAGTCGTTAAGGATAACACACCTACGGTTTCCGATGCGGATATCGCCAGCCTGAAGAAGCCGAAGGACTTGCCCAATGACTACGAAACACTTGCCAAGCAGAACCAAGCGGCCAAGGCAGAAGCGGCTAAGGCTCAGACTGCACAGCAGGACATAAAGCCGAAGGAACCGGCTGTGGCCTCTGCCCCGACACCTGCTCCCGCCACTGCGCAGATACCGAGAAACTATTCGGCAACTCCCGTGATTCCTGCGCAAGCCCCTAAAACGAACAGCGCACCGGAAGCTCCGAAGAATGACCGGTACAAGTCAGCCATTTCCTTTGCCTTGGGAGGGACGTCTTTCGGCGGTGCGGATTCTGCGGCAAGCGGCAGTGAAGGTTCCGGCGGACAGGCGGGTGTGGTAAGCGGCAACAGTGCGTCCGGTTCCACTGCCCCTTCCTATGCCCAGCCCAATGGGGCAACCCTCAATGCCGGGACAACCATCCCTGTGCGGCTGCTTACCGGCATCAACACGGATGTGGAGGGACAGGTAAAGGCCGAGGTTCTTGCCGATGTTTACGATTCTGCCACAGGCACGAGGCTTCTCATTCCCCAAGGAAGCAAGCTCACGGGAAGCTATGAGAGCAGCAAGGCCAATAATGGGCGTGTGCCGGTGACCTTTCGACAGTTACTGCTCCCCGACGGCGGTTCTTGGACGATTGGCGGCAACCTGGTGGCCATGGACGGTGCCGGATTCACCGGGATTCAAGGGAAAGTCCATCACCACACAGGGCGAAAGATTTCCGGCGGCGCCATTGGCGCAGGGATTGCGGCTCTCGGCTCTCTGGCGGCAGGCAATACTTCCTCCCGTGACACCTATACTGCCGGACAGCTTGCCTCCCAAGGGGCATTGGCCAGCATGATAACCGCCAGTTCCCAGCTTCTGCAACAGGCGGCGAACATTCAGGACACCGTGACCGTTGAGCCGGGATATGAGTTCAGCGTCTATGTCACAGAGAACCTGACCTTCTGACAGAAGCCGCATTGAAGCAAGAAGGAAGAATTTTGCGAGGTGATGACCAAATGGATACGCAAGACTGGACGGACAAGGAGCTTTGTCAGGTCTATGACCTTCAGCACGGCTATGAGAAGGTCTTGATTGATTTCGTACGGCATGAGGAGCAGATAGAAGTGAGTGACCTGCTGGGTGTCCTGCCAGAGCTTTATTCCTATGACGAAGAATCTGCAAAACCCTATTTTTTCCGAAGCAATGAGATTTCGCCGGAGACTGCCGCTCTTTGGGGACTCACACCCAAAACTGCAACTCTTTGGGACTTGAGAGAAGATTACCAAGACCATGATTTCATCTACCGGGACACAAACGGGCAGTACAAGACGGCTGACGATTTACGGGAGGTATTTGAGGGAACCTTCCAATATGAACTTGGCATAGCCCGCCCGGAGATTCTGGCGCTTTTGGGCAACAACTATCAAGAAGCCCAGAAAACATACAGCAGGGAGTCCTTTGACCACATCCGTGTCCTGTTGCCGGAGCGGTTCCTGCGAAAAATGAACCGGATGATGGAGGAATTCCCGGAGGATATACGGCAGAAAGCCATGCAGACGGAGGTTTACGGCTACACCAGCATGATGAATCGTATGGCGCTTACTATCCACGCCAACGAGCAGGAAACCGCCACTGAGAAGTTCGAGCGGGTGACGGAGCGGCAAAACGCCGATGACATCGTGGCGGCCTACGATTTGCAGATGCAGTTGACACAGGCAGCACCGGAGCTTTCGGGGGATATTCTGACCGAAACGGTACGTACCTTCCGTTTCGACCCGGAACGAATCCGCAACCGTTACGGCTCCAAGGTATTCGGTGTCTTGAAGAATGCCAAGGAGGAAGCGCTGGATATGGCATCTAAGGTGGATTTTGTCCATACGGAAGAGAGGCTTCCCGTCTTGGAGAACCACAAGACCTGTCTTTTTGGTACGGAAGAGGAAAAGATTGCCCTTTACCTTCGGGAGGACAGCTTCGCCGTGTCAAATCAGGACGCGAAGGCAATCCTTGACACCTTGACCGACCATTACGAAAAGGAGGGCTTTGCCCAGCGGTATGTTCCCCTGAAGGGCGATCCGCTCCATTTTGCAGATAAAACCTTTAAGGTGGTGGGACGTTCCCTGCCGGATGCCAAGGACTACCTGCCTCATTGGGAGATTGATCTTGGGGACGGGAAACTCATTCGCGCCTCTGCGGATGAAATCATTCCCTCGGCCATACCGGAACTGCAACGGAGGCTTTATCTGCCAGATCCCACGCCCCGCAAACTTGAGGAGGCTGTTCTTCAGCCGGAGGAGCGAAAGAGCGTGACCCGCAAGGAAGCGGAGAAGAAACTTTCCCAGCTTCTTCAGGAGTTTCAGCAAAGCGGAGTCAAGGCCAATGGTATCATGGAACTTTTGAATAGCGCCGGGCGCAAACTGCAAACGGCGCAGGGACGATGAATATTTTTACGTGAAGGTGACAGGATGGACGAGGAACGGGAATATCGGCAGAAGGTGGTGAAAATCGGCTCGGTTTCCATCGGCCTTTGCCTTTTGCTGGCCTATTGGTACGCCACCCAGGGCGTGGCGGCTGAATGTGAGTACAACCCGGCCTTGGGAGCCTGCCTTTCTTTCGGGGATTTCCACATCTACCAGCCCTTCCAATACTATTTCTGGCATCAGGACGGGCGAATCGCCGAGGCTATCCCGGAAGTTCTGGGGGGCTACGCCTTTTATCCTTATTTGGCCGTGGTGGTTGGCGGTGGATTCACCTACCTTTGCACCCAGGGCATGAAGAAGGAGACTTCCCATGGCTCTGCTTCCTTTGCCTCCAAGAAGGAGATTGACGAGACGGGGCTTGGCATGTACGAGGACAAGGTGCAGAAGGAAAAGCGGAAAATCCTTGGCATCATCCCTTATACCAAGAAAATCCGAAAGCTTAAGACCTCCGGCGTGGTGGTGGGCGTAAATCCCTACACCCATAAGCTCATGCTCCATGACGGAGTGGAACACATGCTCCTCATGGCTCCTACAAGGAGCGGCAAGGGCGTGAACACCATCATTCCCACGGGGCTGGTCTGGCGGCACTCCATTTTCTTTTTTGACGTGAAAGGGGAACTTTGGCAAGCCACCAGCGGCTTTCGGCAGAAAGTCCTGGGGCAGAAGGTGATGAAGTTTGCGCCCCTATGCGGGGACGGAAGCTCGGCAAGGTGGAATCCTCTGGCTGAAATCAATTTCCAGACTCCGGAAGAATTGGGGGATGTGTCCACCATTGTGGGCATCATGGTGAAGCCTGATGGGGAAAAGCAGGGCGGCGGCGATCCCTTCTGGGATAATTCCGCTTCGGCGCTCCTCTCCGGGGTGATTATGCACCTCATGTACAAGCACAACAAGGAAAAACTGCGGCTACCCTGTCCCACGGACATCATGTCCTTCCTGTCCAGCCCAGACAAGACTACCAAGGAACTTTTCACTGCCATGCGGGACTATCCCCATATTTCCCCGGAGGA
>DFES01000101.1 GCA_002369175.1 Selenomonadaceae bacterium UBA3796 | reverse complement strand
TATCCGAAGTCCGGAGCCAATGCCAGCGGAAGCTGTTTAAGGACGAGAAAGGGAGCAGAGAGATTCGTAGGGGATTGCGATCAGGCGTTAAAATACCTGCTTCACGTGAGCACTTCCTTGGGGGCTCAAATGAATCGCATGGAGCTTTCCAACGACAATATTGTGACCGCTAATGAGAATACTACCGCTTCTGAAAGTACGCTTCGGGATGCGGACATGGCGAAGGAAATGGTGACATATACAAAGTCCAATGTCCTCTCCCAGACGGCGCAGTCCATGCTGTCCCAGGCGAATCAGAACGCCAGCAGTGTGTTGGATATTTTGCAATGAAAGTGAAGAGCGAAGGAAAGCCTCTCCGATGTTGGGGAGGCTTTTCCTCTTGGCAAAAACGGAGGAATTGCGTTATAATTATTACATAAACAGGAATGGAGGGTTGGCATGAAACGTCTTGTTATTGTGCGCGGTGGCGGAGAGCTCGCCACTGCTGCGGCGATTTATTTGCACAATTCCGGCTTTCGTGTGCTGATGCTGGAGAAGGCACAGCCCACTTCTACCCGGCGGGAGGTGTCCTTTGCCGATGCCGTCTATGATGGCAAAAAAATGGTGTCCCGTGTGACCTGCAGGCTTGCGGAGTCCCTGAAAGAGGCTGAGAAGCGTCTGAAGTCCGAAGAAGTCGTCATGATGGTGGACTCCAAGGGAAAGTCCATTTCTTATTTCAAGCCGAAGATTGTCGTGGATGGCATTATGGCTCATGAAAACAAGGGGACTTCCAAGGATATGGCGGATCACATCCTCGCTTTGGGGCCTGGTTTTTGTGCAGGGCGGGATGTGGATGCCGTGATTGAGACCATGCGGGGACATAACCTGGGGAAGATCATCTACGAAGGGTATTCCTATCGCGATCAGAAGGAACTCAGCCTGGTGGATGCGGCGGGAGCCGTCGGCCAGATCCTCTTTGCCCCGGAGGCCGGGCGGTTCGAGGGACTCCATGGCATTTCCCACAAAATGCAGCGTGATGAACCTGTGGCGAGAATTCACGGGGAAGACGGAAGGGTGCTGGAGATACGGAGCCAGATCGACGGGGTTCTCCGTGGCATCCTCCATAGCGATTCTGTGGTGAAAAAGGGGCAGAAAATCGTTGACATCAATCCTGTCATGAGCCGAGAGGAATGTTTTACCCTTTCCGACAAGGCGCGCTGTGTTGCAGGCTCTGTCCTGCAGGCGGTCATGGTATGGGAGAGCAAGAAGCGCAATCGGATGTTTTTCGATTTGTAGAGATGAAGCTTGCAGAGGAATTGATGAATTTCCTGTATCCGCCCCATTGTCCGAAGTGCAATGCGTATGTTGAGACTCGGGGGGCGTGGTGCGAGACGTGCCTGCGTCAGACTGCTTGTGTGCAGAAACTGCCCCTTTCCGTGGAAATGGCGGGAGTGCTGGCATCGGTATGGACCATCGGCCATTATCGGGGAGGCCTGCGGGAGCTCATTCGAGGGCTGAAGTACCAAGGAAAAAAAGAAAATCTTCCCTATATACACACTCTCTTGCGAGCCAGCGATCTGAACATTGGGGAGATGTTCGGAGCGGCGGCCGCTGTTCCCGTTCCCCTTCATAGTTCCAAGGAAAGGGAGCGGGGCTTCAATCAGACGGAACTCATTTTTCGTGACTGGCTGGAGAATAGCGGGATTCCGATGGAGCGCATGCTTTCCCGTAACCGCAGGACTGCAGCCCAGTACGGTCTTGCCCCGAAGGCGCGGCGCCAGAATCTTCGGGGAGCGTTTTCCTTGGTGGAGGGAGCCGATGTCAGGGGAAGGCGTATCCTGCTTTTGGATGATATTATGACAACCGGCGCGACGCTTTTTGAATGCGCAAAGGTATTGAAGGAGGCGGGCGCAGCCGGAATCCATGCCTTGGTGCTGGCCAGTGACCGGACATAAAACATAAGGAGGTTTTTCATTTGCGTATGAATGGTGCTCAGGCTGTCCTGGAAAGCCTGAAAAAAGAAGGCGTGGATATCGTGTTCGGCTATCCGGGCGGTGTGGTGCTGAAATTGTACGATGAAGTGTACAAGATGAACTTTCCCCATATTCTCACGGGGCATGAGCAGGGGGCTGTCCATGCAGCGGACGGGTATGCCCGCGCATCCGGAAAGGTGGGGGTCGTCTTTGCGACATCAGGCCCGGGGGCTGCAAATCTCATCACCGGGATCGCAACAGCCAATATGGATTCCGTGCCCCTTGTCTGCATTACGGGACAGGTGGCGAATCCCGCCATCGGCAAGGATTCTTTTCAAGAGGTGGATGTCTGTGGCATTACGACGCCCATTACGAAACACAATTACTTGGTGAAAGATGTCAGGGAACTTCCCAGAGTAATCAAGGAGGCTTTCTTCATTGCCCGGACGGGACGCCCAGGACCGGTGTCCGTTGATGTGGCGGCGGATGTGTTCAACACGGAGTTCGATTACGAGTATCCCGAAACCGTGAAGCTGAGGGGTTACACGGGGGATTATACCGGGGATGCGGCAGAGATCGATGCGGCAGTGGCGGCCATGGAAGAAGCAAAGAAGCCGTTGGTGTTTTTCGGGGGCGGAGTGACCTCCTCCGGTACTTCAGAGGAGCTTCGCGCCATTGTGGAGCGTCTGGGTGTGCCATCTACAAGCACCATCATGGGACTTGGGTGCATGGCTTCCGGGGCAAAGGGATATTTGGGGTTTGCCGGCATGCACGGTTCCTACGGGGCGAATATGGCAATCCAATCCTGTGATCTTCTCCTGTGCATCGGCATGCGCTTCAGCGATCGGGTGACGGGGCGGGTGGCAGAGTTCGCTCCAAGGGCAAGGATCGTGCACTTTGAATTGGATCCTGCAGAGGTCAATAAGAATGTCCATGCGGACTACCGTGTGCTGGGGGATCTGCGCTGGTCCCTCCCCCTTTTCAAAGAAAAGCTCCTGGCATCGCATACGGATTTTGCCGCAAAGCATGAGGAGTGGCTCCGGCACACGTTGCAAGTGGCGGAGGAGCATCCTTTTTCCTATCAGGAAGATGGGGAGAGTATCAAGCCCGGAGCACTGATCCGTAAAATCAGCGCTCTTATGGATGAGGACACGATTGCAGTAACGGACGTGGGACAGCATCAGATGTGGGCGGCTCAGTTCTACGAGGCGCGAAAGCCACGCCAGTTCCTCACCTCCGGCGGCCTCGGCACCATGGGGTACGGTCTTCCTGCTGCCATGGGAGCGAAGCTTGCCTGCCCTGATAAGAAAGTGGTGCTTTTCACGGGGGACGGCAGCATCATGATGAACTGTCAGGAATTTGCCACCATTGCCGATCATGATGTGGATGTGAAGACGGTCATCCTGGAGAATCATCTCTTGGGCATGGTGGGACAGTGGCAGCGTCTTTTCTATCATCACCATTATTCCGCTTCGGAACTCAAGGGGAAGAGAGACTTCGTGAAGCTTGCAGAGGCCATGGGGCTCAAAGGGTATCGTTTGACCAAACAGGAAGAGCTTGAGACGGTGCTGCCGAAAATTTTGGCGGAACCGGGTCCTGCCGTCATTGACTGCATTGTGCCGCAGGAGGAGAACGTCCTTCCCATGGTGCCGGGGGGCAAGCGTTTGGATCAAATGGTACTGGGAGGGGAATGAGGATGAAGAAGTATTTGCTTGCTGTGCTCGTGGATAATAAGCCGGGGGTTCTGACCCATGTGTCCGGCCTTATCAGCCGCCGGGCTTTTAATATTGAGAGTATTTCTGCAGGGTATACGGAGGAGCCATCTGTCACCCGCATCAACATCGTGGTTTCCGTGGAGTCGGAGAATGAACTCGACCAGGTGGTGAACCAGCTTTCGAAGCTCATTGATGTCATTAAGATTGTGAATCTCAGCAAAGCACCCTCTATTGAGCGGGAACTCGTGATGATCAAGGTCAGGGCAACGAAGAAGGACCGGGCGGATCTCGTGAATATCGTGGACATTTTCCGCGCCAACATCGTGGATATCACGCCGGAGAATGTGGTCATTGAGCTTACAGGCCAGCAGAGCAAAATCGATGCCATCTGCGAAGTCCTTTCCGAATACGAGATTGTGGAGATTGCAAGGACAGGAGCCATTGCCCTTTCCCGTGGCCCGATTCCCGTGAAGCGCATGTAGGGCGTGTAAAGCAAGAAAAATTTTTCGGCGGAAGAGGATTCTGTCTCCCGGCGGCGAAATACATAACAGGAATTATGATAGGAACCGCATATTCATCATTTCACGGTTTCTGAGTGCTGTTTATGGAAAGGAAAGTGGCAGAGATGGCTGGCAAAATCAAAAATTGTCCTGTTTGCGGCAAACTCTTTGCGGCGATGGGGAGGAAAATGTGCCCAGATTGCTTTGCAAAAGAGCAGGACAAGGAGAAAATCGTCATTGACTACGTACGTGAGAACAGAGGCGCAAAGATACCTGAAATCGTTGAGGCGACAGGTGTCAACGAGACCTTGATCAAGCGTTTGATCCGTGAGGGACGGTTCGAGCAGATCGGGATAAAGATGACCTATCCCTGCGAAAAATGCGGTGCCCCCATCGTGATGGGCAAGCTTTGCCAGACCTGCCAGGAAAAAGCACGCAGCGAGCTTCAGGCAGCGCGCACGAAGATCGTTGCTACCATGCCGGGGGGAGGCAACAAGGGCAAGGGCATGTATTCCAAGCGCTGACCCCTTGAAATCGGCTCGGCAGGCAAAAAACAACGAAAAATGAAGAAATACAGAGAAAATCTGAGATATATGCGAAATATCGTCAAAAGGCAGGAGTTAAGTCTCCTGCCTTTTTTTACGATAAAGTAGCTGAAGGAAAGGGAATTCCTGCTGGTTCGAACAGAATGGATCGATCAAAGAGGATTGGAATCACATGGGTGGTGAAGCATATGTATATCAGCAATAATGTACAGGCAGCGGCGGGAGCGTATGCAGTGAACACGGCAAGGCCTGCAAGACGCGCGGGTCAGGCCTTGCCTGTCACATTCAAGGATGAGGTTCAGCTTTCCAGTGAGGCTCAGAGTTTTCGGAGTATGCTCCATGACCTGAAGGGCATGGAAGAGGTCCGGCAGGACAAGGTGGATTTTTACACACGGGCGATTGAAACTGGGAATTATGATGTATCGGCAGCCAATATTGCCAGCCGTATGCTCATGAGCCGTTTCTGATGGGGGAATCGTATGTGGCAGGAACTCATGAAGGTCATGCAGGAGATCAACAAGGAATATGGGTTGTTGCAATCCATTGAGCAGAAGAAGCATGCTTTGCTGATTTCCGTGAATCTTCCCCAATTGGAACCCCTCATCAAGGATGAAGGGGCGCATGCCGCGAAAATAGCAGAACTGGAGGCTCGCCGCAAGGCGGTTCTCACGAAGCTGGCGGGCTTGGAAAAGAATCTCCGCCCGGATATGAAAATGACGGAGCTTTTTTCTGTTGCGCCCAATCCCCGCATCCGGAATCTGCTCAAAGAGCTGCATAAGGAACTCGATGAGCGGGTGGAGGCCGTGGTGCGGCAAAATGAAATCAACTCCGTTCTCGTCCATGGCGCTCTCAATGCTGTGAATGTGAAGCTCAACAAGCTCAGCGGCGCTTCCGTGGAGCCGACCTATGGGCAGGGAGGGAAGGATATCGTCAGTCATCGCAGGAATTTTGAATTCCGGGCGTGATCGTTGCAGAAAGGATTTTCATTTTCATGGAAGAGGTAATCAAACTTCTCCGTCAGCAGATGGTGATCTATTCCAAGCTGAGTGCGCTTTTGGAGAGTCTCAAGGCAGCTTTGCATCAGAGGGAGGACAGCAGGAAGGTCAGCGATGCCGTGAAGCAGATAGAACGGATGTATGCTGAGTTATCCCGTCTGCAGCGGCAGCAGGAGAAGTTCCTGAAAACCGGGCAGAAGGAGAATATGGCTAGTTTCGTCCAGGCGCAGCCCGCCTCTGTGGAGAGAGATGTGGCCATGCGCCTGCTTTTGCAGGTAGATGCTTTGCAGAAGAAGATGATAGGACAAAGCGCGTCAGCGAAGGAGCTTTTGCGCCACAGCAAGGAATTTATGGAGTATCATATCAATTTGATTTCCCGTGCCCGAGCGGAAGGAACCTACGCTCCCCCTGAGGCAGGGGCGGCTCCCGGCGGAAGCCGCAGGATGTTTGACGCAAACGTGTAAGAGAAAAGACAGAAAGATGAGGGATGAGCATGCGGTCCACCTTTGCAGGACTCAATACTATGGTCAAGGGAATCTATTCGAACCAGCTTTCCCAGCAGACTGTGGGGCATAATATATCCAATGCGAATACGGAGGGGTATTCCCGCCAGAAGGTGAATCTGGCGGCGACCCCTTCCCAGGAGCAGTCGTCCGTGTATGGGACGATCCTTGTGGGGACAGGTGTGGATTCTATCGCACTGACCCGCGCAAGGGATCTCTATGCGGATAGGCAATACTGGTCGGAAAATTCCAACAAGACTTATTATGAAGGAAGAGCCAAGGAATATGACAAGCTGGAGGTCATTTTCGACGATTCGGGAGAACATGGAATTGAGGATGCCATGGCGAAGTTTTATGAGGCATGGCAGACGCTTTCCATTTCTGCCAGCGACTCCAGTGCGCGCATCTCTACCTTGGAGAGGGGCAAGAGCTTTGCCGACAAGCTTCATACGGTGACCCAGCAGCTGCAGGAGCAGATCGAGGCGAATTATGACGATATTACGATGAATGTGGGCAAGGTCAATGAGATGCTGGGGCAGGTGGTCCTGCTGAATAAAAATATTGCGGGTCTGGAGGCCACGGGCGGGTCTGCCAATGATCTGAGGGATGAGCGGGATCTTTTGATCGACAAGCTTTCCGAATACGTCAATGTCAATATCTACGAGAATGATGACGGCATGTACACCATTGTATCCAACGGGATTACACTGGTGAACGGCGTTACGAAGCTCACGCTGGCGATGTCGGATCCCACTTACAACAGCGACTACGGCGTTACGGACTATGACATCGTCATCAAGGAATCAAAGGTGAAGTACGAGCCGATCCGGGGTTCCTTGCGGGCGGAATTCGATGCCATTGCAGAGGATAAGGAATACATCGACAAGATGGCGAACATCGCGTCCTTCATGCTTTCGGATCTCAATGAGCAGCACCAGCAGGGGCATGGTATTGATACAAACAGCACTGCGGGCATCAATTTCTTTGGTGACAAAGACACCATTTACGAATGGGATACGACGAACCTGTGCCTGAAGTCCACGTCATACAGCGGTGGAATTTCCGTGACGGCGCGTACGGTTGCAGTGAATCCGAACTATCCCGATCCATCGGACCCCAATCATTATTATGTGGCATCGACGGTCACAGGCAGCGGAACCGCTACTGTGACGAACAAGATGAACAAGATCGATATCATCGCGTCCCTTGCGCTCAACAATGAGCTGACGACAGAAAATGGACATCTGCTCGTTGCGGCAAGCGGATATTCCTTTGAACTGGATGCCAACGGAAATCCTGTGATACCGGCAAATCCCGGTGATTTTATGGAAAACGGCTCAGGGGACGGATCCAATTCCGTACTTTTGGGAACCTTGTTCAACATGGATATGACGAAGACTCCGAAATACGACAGGACCGCTACGGCAGCTCAGAACGAGGCGAAGCGCTCCATTGGCACGATTTCCCTGAATTCCTACTATGTCAAGATCATGACGGAGCTGGGAACCCGCGCAGAGGCCATGGATACAAATGTCGAGACCCAGGTGGATGTCCTGACGCAGATTGTGGAGTGGAGGGAATCGACGGCAGGTGTCAACTGGAATGAGGAACTGTCAAATATGATCATGTTCCAGCAGGGCTTCAGCTCCTGCTCCCGCTGCCTTACCACCATGGATGAGATGCTGGATCGTCTCATCAACAATACGGGTGTGGTAGGAAGGTAATCGTAAAGGAAGAGATGAAAGGGCAGGTGTGCCACGATGAGAATATCCAGCAATCGAATGATCGGACGCTATACTGCACAGTTGGAGACCAGCTACGAGAAACAGGCAAAGCTCATGGAGCAGAGCGACGGGAGCAATTTGCACCGTCCCTCGGATGACTCCATAAGATACTCAAAACTCATCCGCTACCAGAATCGGAATACGGAGAATCTCCAGTACCAGGATAACGTGACATCGGCGGTTTCGTGGATGAAAATGGGGGATGCTGCCATGGTCAACATGACGGATATTTATACCACATTGAAGGAAAAAACCGTTGATGCTGCGAACGAGACGAATGGAGAGGATGATCTTCGGGCTATCGCCAAGGAGTTCAAGGCAAAACTTTATGAAATTGTTTCCCTTGGAAATACGCAGCAGGGGGATAGGTATCTGTTCGCCGGCCAGTCCGATACGACCCAGCCCTTTGTGGTTTCCGTGGAGGAGAAGGATCGGGGGCTTCCAAAGACATTGGATGATCCGCAGACGGCATATTTTACGGATCCGAATCCTACGACATCGTCTTACTTGAGCAAGGGCGTGGATGCCAGTGGCACGCTGAAACAGATGCTGACGATGAAGGGGAGCGACGGGGAAACTTATCTTCTAAATACAATGACCGGCTATATCTATACGGAAGACTTTGTCATGAACGGCTATAAGAACAAGATTGCTTCGGGGCAGTCTTATGTGACAGCTGGCGATGAAGTGGGGATACTGCCTGATTGGGATCCAACGCAGACTGCTGTGCAAGCGAAAGTCAGCGATCATTTTCTTGGTACAGGGGAGATTATAGACGATGCGGCGAGTTCTCCGAATGCGGGTAAGAATTATAATCCTGCTATAGGGGCGAACTCCAATGGAAGCACTATCACCGACTCTGACGGAAATCCGATTACTCTTGCGTTTGAGACGATTAGCCAGCATATTGTGTCTTACCAAGGGGATGCGAGGTACATTTCCATGGTAAAGCTCAATGGTGTGGTGGATCAGACAGCAGATACGGTGAATGCCACGGGTCAGGATCTTAACGGTTCAGATATCTTTGATGATGCGAACTCAGGAAATCAGACGACCATCATGTCGAACGGAAAGGTCTGTTACGTTTCTTCTGGGACGGCAATGATCAACAGTATGTTTGCCGTATGCAAGAAGTTGGAAGCGGCAGACAATCGCTGGATGTCCAGTGATGGGATTACCATTGCGGATGTTTCCCATTCGACAGTGAACACAGCACAGACGACAACTGCTGCCCGACACAATGTCTATAACAGCGTTGCAACAATGTTGGACAAGCAGAATGAGATTATCACTGGGGATATCAACGATGTGAGTGGAACAGATGTAGGGCTTCTTGCAATCAAGCTCATGGAAGCGCAGACCATCTATAATATGTCGCTGTCCGTGGGGAGTCGAATTCTCCCACCGTCTCTGGCAGATTATCTGTAATTCTGATAGGACGGTATCTTATCTCTGGAGAGAGTCACCGTGTTCTGTTTGCGTATCTTTTGGCTTGTGGAATCTTTCATAATTTTCTTGCTGTCTGATGCGTTCAATGGTAAAATGAGATGGAGAAGGAGTTTCCCAAAGGAAGGGGAAGTGTGTATGGAAATAGCAAGACTGAACATACGGTCGACGATGCCAAGGATTGGCATTCGTACGCAGCTGTCGAAATTGGAGACACACTTCAAGAAAGCAGAGCTCCATGGCGATTATCAGGCACCGCGTGCTAATGCAGGATGGGAGCAGCCGACATTGGAGATCGACAGTTACCCAAGTCGCCATTCTTATGGTTATACAAATCATGAGGATTTTGCGAGGGTGCAGGGACAGAAAGGACTTCAGGATATGCGCCAAGGAATGTCCAGGCGCAATTCTCAGGCGCAGGATATGGTGAACAATGCTGCGCGTCCCGGGAGGAATGTGGTTGCAGAGCAGGCGAAACAGGAACTTTTCTCCCGCATATCCCAACAGCGTTGGTTGGATGTCCAAGCGATACCGGATCCGCAGATGCGTTTTACACCGATAAAAGCGCATGCAGAGCCTGACCCCGGGCATTATACTACTCGTATTGATGCAGAATCCATGGCGAAGAGCGATTTCAACCGCGGGCGGGTAGAGACGTATTTGCGTCAAAAGGGAGATCTTCGTCAATGGGTTACATGGGGCAAGTATGATACTTATGCATAATTCATGATGTGGAGGCGTGCTGATGAGAACGGTCAATACAGTCAGATTTGGAGAAATAGAGGTCGATGAGAGCAAGGTGGTTCACTTTGCCCAAGGAATTCCCGCATTTGAAGAGGAACGCGAGTTCCTTATTATTCCCTACGATAAATCGAGTCCTTATGTCTTTTTGCAATCTCTTTCAACGCCGGATTTGGCTTTTTTGATGACAATCCCTTTCATCTTCTTTCCGGAATATGAGTTTGAGATTGATGATGAGGCGGTTGCCAAACTTGGCCTTCGAGCGCAGGAGGACTTGCTGATTTACGTTTTGCTTACCGTGCCGGCGGGGAGTGTGCCGGACATGACGGCAAACCTCATGGCACCAATTGCAATCAATACAGGGAATATGCAGGCAAGGCAGATTGTTTTGGAGAAGAGCCAATATACTACGAGACATCGCCTGTTTCCCGAGAAGGAGGTTGATTGATGCTTGTTCTGACGAGAAAGCCACGCCAGCAGATCATGATAGGCGATGATATCGTCATCAATGTGGTGGAGGTACAGGGGGACAATGTACGCATTGCCATAGATGCTCCAAGATCGTTGAAGATTTATCGAGGAGAAATATACAGAGCTATACAGGAAGAGAACAAGAAAGCTGCGGCAGTTCCAACGGGCAGCATAGATTTGAGTCTGGTCTTGCCCCAAAAGAAAGGAGGAGACTGCTGAAGGTGCATACATCTTGAGGGGTGTGAAGGTGAATTCCAGGTCAAGGAAATAAAAGACCAAATGTTGTTCTATGGAGGGATTCAAGATGGTTGGAAGGGTTCAGGATGTCATGGCAGGCTCCATTGTCATTGGAGCAGCCAAAAAGGCTGCATCATCTGCCAGTCAGGTGGTGCCAAAAGAGCCGGCGAAGTCCTCGCCCCAGGCAAGTATATCGGAATTGGAACGAATGCAGGATGAATGGAACGCTAACGGCGGCATGGCATTGGAAGAAGAACAGAGGGAGGAGAAGGAACCTCCGAAACTGGATGAGAAGTCTGTGAGCCTTATTACGAAGGAACTCAATGAGCTCATGGACAAGATCAACTGTGATATAGCTTTTGAATACCATAAGGAAGTCAATGTTATGTCGGTGAGCATGATCAATAAGAAAACAAACGATGTTATCAAGGAACTTCCCCCGGAAGAGATGATCGAGAATATCAAGAAAGCCAGGGAATGGATTGGCGCGTTCTTGGACAAGAACGTGTGAGCAGGTAAAGGAGTGAGGGAAATGGGGGTCAACGGAATTTACGGTCTTTCCGGATCGGGTCTTGACATTGAGTCTATGGTTAAAGTCGGCATGATGTCGAAACAGAGCGAATATGACAAGATGTACAAGAAAGAAACCAAGATGACTTGGCAGAAGGAGGCGTATTCTTCTGTCTATACGGATTTGACCAATTTCAGTATGAATAAATTGACAGATTATAAGCTGCAGTCAAAGATGAATGCTATGTCGGCAACATCGAACAACAATACGGCGTTTACCGTATCTGCCAATGGTTCGGCAGTAGCCATGAGTCATCGCGTGGAAGTGAATTCCCTGTCTTCCAATGCGTATCTTATTTCCACAGAAGGGGTTACGCGTGCGAATTCGAATGCAGAGCCGGACAGCATTACCCTGAAGGACGTTCTGGGCATAGCAGGCACGGAGGGGGATACGAGCACAGCCTTGAGTTTTGTTGTGGGGGATGGGGATTCTACTTTGTCAGAAGATCAGCGTACCGTTAGTATCACCTATGGCGATCTTGCTGACGGAATGACACTCAATGATTTGGCATCCAGGATCAAGAAGCTGGGGCTTAATGTTACAGCGGCTTATGATTCCGTGAATGACTCTTTCAGCCTGTATAACAGCAAGGGTGGAAAGGACAATAAGATTTCCCTGAAAATGAATGACGATGTTGCAGCAAAATTGTTCAACAATTTACATTTGGGGGAGTCCACGAACGGCACGTTGGGAGAAGCTAAGACATTTACTTATGATAGTAGCGATGCATCAGCCAGCACAGTGGAGATATCAGGTAGTAATGGAGAAATCACTGTTGACGGGCGCAAGTACGACAATATCATAGATAACAAGGTTACTGTGGGAGGCATTACGTTTACCCTCTTGGATAAGACGGAGTCTGCTGCAACCGTGACAGTGACACAGGATACGGATTCTATCATTGATCGTGTGAAGCAGTTTGTTGAGGACTACAATACAATGCTGGATGGGCTTCAGGACAAATATAACGAACAGAAGTACAAAGACTATGACGTTCTCACAAAATCTCAGGAAGAGGCCATGACGAAGGAACAGGTAGAGAAGTGGAATGAAAAGGCCAAATCGGGGCTTCTCTATCGTGATCCGTACATTGGCGATATCATCAGCAAGGTGCGTGAAGCACTCGCAACTCCAGTGGACGGTATAAACGGGAAGTATAATTCGGCGTTTAACCTCGGAATAAGAACATCGACAGATCGTGGTCATATCGAACTGAACGAGGAAAAGCTAAAGAAAGCTCTCGAAGAGGAGCCGGACAGTGTCTATCAGGTATTCGGTAAGCTAGATGAAAATGACGATTTCAGCGGCAATGGTGTTGCACAGCGAATAGGTGATGTTATCAATGCCGGCTTGAAGAAAATCAAGACATATGCGGGAACAACCACGGAGGTCGGCGATGGAAGTACCCTGGGAACCAAAATCCAGGAATGGCAGAACAAGATGAGTGATTTCAAGATGAAGATGAGCACCTTTGAAACGCTCCTTTATAAAAAATATGATGCCATGGAAGTTGCACTGCAAAAGCTGTCGATGACGCTGAATTACGTTACATATAACAACGGATAACAGCAGGCTTCAGTCCTGTACATAGGAGGCAGGGTAATGGTAAATGCAGCAGAAGCATATAAGCGCCAGCAAATCATGACGGCAACGCCGGAGGCGTTGACACTCATGCTTTATAACGGTTGCTTGAAGTTCATGTCAGAAGGGATAGAAGCGTTATCAAAAAAGGATTACGAGCAAGCCAATATCTCTATTCAAAAGGCAGAGAACATTATCTCGGAGTTTCGGGTGACGCTCAATATGAATTATGAAATTTCTCATCAGTTATTTCCATTGTACAATTATGTATATGATCGACTGGTAGAGGGAAACATGAAGAGTGACACCAGTAAGATCGAAGAGGCAAGGGAGATCATAACGGAATTGCGGGATGCTTGGGCACAGGCAATGAAGAAGGCTCGGGCAGAGAAAGGACCGGCGGGCAATTATGCATGAGGGGGCGGATGTGAATGGCCAGGCGGCTGTGCTTTGGCGCAAGTACCTTGTACTCTCGAGGGAACTCTTGAAGTTTATCGAACAAGAGGATATTGATACTTTTTTGGCAATTGTGGATCAGCGGAGCGTATTAGTGGATAAGATGAAGGCATTGCCTCCTCATACCTTTCGTCAAACCGGAGAGTTTCGAGATTTGGTAGCCCAGATAAAGCCCTTGGATATGCAGGTTATATACAAGGCAAGGGCATGGCTTAACAAGTCTAGGCGCAATACCAGTGCTGTGAAGGCGTATGACCTCAGAAACTTTAATGCGGCAGGTAATCTGTTCAATCGAAAATATTGATCCGGCCTCCCCCTTTGGGGAGGCTTTTGCCTTGGGAAAACGGATCGGCTGTGGTTTGTACTGTAAAAAGAGAATGCGGAGTGTATGATGAGAATCGCGGCATGCTACATTGTAAGAAATGAAGGGCGTGTTCTTCCACGATCCCTTTCGAGTATACAGGAATCAGTAAATGATATTATCGTGGTAGATACAGGATCAACGGATGATACGAAAAAAATTGCCATATCTTATGGAGCAAAGGTTTACGAGTTTCCATGGGGGGATGATTTTTCAGCTGCACGTAATTTTGCTTTGGAACAAGTGAAGGCGGATTGGGTTGTTTTTTTGGATGCAGATGAGTATTTTTCGAAAGAGACGGCGGAAAACCTGCCGAAGATTGTTCAAATAGCTGACGCTGCTGCAATAGATGTTCTGATTGTATTTTTGCGCAATATTGACGAGGAGAGTGGGGCTGTCTTGTTGGAAACGTATGTGCCCCGAATTTTTCGTTCCAGTTCCCGTCTCCGTTACTGCGGTCGTATACATGAGGAGCTTCGGGACAACGGGAATCCAGTTTCCAGCCTTCGCTCGGTCGGTGCAAAGGATTTGGTGTTGATACATACCGGATACTCTCATAATATATCAGGGGCAAAAGCACGGAGAAATCTGAAGCTTTTACTACGAGAATTAAAGGAGAATCCGGGGGCAGATAATTTATACATGTATCTGTCAGAAGCATATGATGGAGTGGATGATGATTCCAATGCAATGAAATATGCGGAACTTGATATTCGCTTGGGCCGGAGGAATGTTGTGTATGCCAGTCGATCCTGGCGGATACTTCTCAGGAGATTAGCTTTGCATGCAGAGTCTCAGGCACATCGTTGCGAGGTTGCAAGACATGCAATCCGCTGTTTTCCGGAGCTTCCGGAATTTTATGCCGAGTATGCGGAGTGTCTGGCGTTTTTCAAGGATTTTCCTCGGGCAATTCAGGAAGCGAGGGAAGCGAAAAGGGTCTTTCTGGAATACGGAAAGCAAAGGCACATGGAACCAACTTTGTTTACGGAACAAATGCTCTTGACGCTGGAAAAGCGGTGCACTGAATGGGAACGGATGCTTCGACAGGATGGGGAATCCTTTCTTTGGAAGACGGAGGCAGGTGATGAAATGAATCAGTCCATCGCGGAAAAAGGAGAAGATTTGCGCAGGAAGATTTATGACCTGCTGGAGCACGGTGATTACAAAGGGGCACGGATGTACCTTTCAGCATGGAAAATGGAATCCCCGATTGAGGCGAGAAACCTTTTGGTGAGTACATATATTGAGGAAGGAGATGCTGAGGGTGCAGAGAGGGCATTGAAGGATCTCATTGCGCTTTATCCCCAAAGTATAGAGACGAAATTCCTTCAAGCAAGGGTTCTTTTCCTTCGGGGGGAACGGTGGGAATCGTTGGCCGTATTGCAGAAGATTCCTGAGAAGAAAATACCTCCCGCATGGAAAGAAAAGATATATAATCTCATGGGTCAGTGCTGGCGTTTTTTTGGGAACAGTCAAAGGAGTGTGGAATACTATCTTCGGGCATCAAGAACTGCATGTTCTGCAGAACTTGGCGCATTGGAGTACAGCAACTATCTTTTCAATCTGCATTATCTTCCGGATGTGACTCCAAGCAAGGCAAGGAAAGCAGCACAGGGATATGATGACTTTTTCCGGCACGTTCCACGTTTTTATCATCGCTGGCGGCAGGATGACAGGGCAAAACTGCGTATTGGGTATGTGTCTCCGGATTTGCGCGATCATGTGGTAATGAGATTCAGTTATGCTCTTCTGAATGCTTATGACAAGGAAAAATTTGAAGTGTTTGCCTATATGTCCGGTCAAGAAGACAGTGTGAGCAACTATCTGATCGGGCAGGTGGATGGATGGCGAAATATCAATTCCTGCACGGCGGATGAAGCCGCAAGGCTCATATATGGGGACAGGATTGATATCCTTGTGGATCTTTCCGGTCACACGCAGAATAACTGCCTTCCGATTTTGGCGCGTAAGCCTGCACCGGTACAGATTTCGGGTATTGGATATTTTGCGTCTACGGGACTTTCTGATGTGGATTATTTTCTGGGAGATGTCTACCTGGATGATGAGGAGATGGAACGGGCGTTCACAGAACAACTTCTTGTGTTGCCACAGAGCCATTTCTGTTATGTGCCTGCTCAGGGGATACCTCCTCTGGGCGAGCCTCCCTGTCAAAGGAACGGGTACATAACCTTTGGAAGTTTTAATAATTTTACAAAGGTCAATGATGATGTTCTGGAATTGTGGGCGAGAATTCTGAAGGAGGTACCTAACTCCCGGTTATTGCTGAAGGCGTCCATATTTGATTGCGTGGACGGAAGAAGAATTTCCTTGCAGCGGATGAGGAAAGCTGGCTTGGAACTCGAACGGGTGGAGGTTCGAGGCATTACGAGAGAGTATTTATCGGAATACGGTGATGTGGACATCGTTCTTGACACGTTTCCCTATCCCGGTGGAGGCACGACTTGTGATGCACTTTATATGGGAGTGCCTGTCGTGACATTGAGAGGAAGGAGCCATGGTGGGCGCTTTGGCTGGAGTATTCTGAAGAATATTGGATTGGACGAGCTGGCGGCAGAAACTCCGGAAAAATACGTAGAGAGAGCCGTGGCACTGGCGGGAGATCCGGTGCTCATTGCCATGTTCCGTAAGAACCTTCGTAGCATGATGAAGAGGTCATCCCTGATGGATTATCGGAACTATATGGCGGCAGTGGAACAGGGGTACCGAATGGTCTGGGAGCATTTCCTCGAGACTCAGAGTACACTCCCAGCGAGGGAAGCAGTGCAGCTCCCTTCCGTCATGGGCGATTTTGTGAGACAGGGGGACAGGCTTCAGGCATTAGCTGTTGCAGATATGCTTTTGAAGGCTCGATTGCCGTCGAAAAAAATAAATGAACAGGTTTGTGCCCTTTATCTGGATGAGGGCGAGGTGGAGCATGCCCATGAAGCGCTGTCCCTCCTGTCGAAAGATTATCTGTTCGGCATCTTCTTGCAGGCCAGGTTGAAGTATCTGCAAAAAGATATGGATGCAGCCAGAGAGAGTTGCCTTGCACTGATTGCTCAGGGGGGGTTACCACAGCCATGGAGCGGGTTGGAGCACAATCTTCTGGCGGAAATGTACAAGGAACGTGGCGATGTGGAACTTGCAGCGCAGGAATATCGTTCTGCCTGTGAGCAATCCACTTCTGAGGAATCTTGGACAACAAACTACAGCAACTATCTCTTTTCCCTTCAGTACCTGTCTCGTCCTCCCGAATTCATGCTTCAGGAAGCGTGCCGATATGGGGAATATTTGCAAGATGTTTCCCAATACACTCATGTGCGGAGAAGGCGCCACAAAAAACTGCGGATAGGGTATATTTCTCCTGATTTTCGACGTCACGTAGTAGCATGTTTCAGTCAGGCTTTTTTTCACGGTGCGGACAGAGCGCAATTTGAGGTGTATGGTTACGCGAACTGTAGGGAGGACGATGTCAGTCGCATGTTGCAGGGCTTGGCGGATGCATGGCGCAATCTTTTCGGGTATACGGCAGATGAGGCAGCAGAGATCATTTATAAGGATGAAATCGATGTTCTTGTTGATCTTTCTGGGCATACGGGAAGCAATTCATTGCCGATAATGGCAAGAAAACCGGCTCCAATACAACTTTGCGGTGTCGGATATTTTTCAACAACGGGACTTCCTTGCGTGGATGGCTTTATTGTGGATCAATATACAGCAGTGGAGGGGGAGGAGGCATTTTTTGTCGAGAAGTTGTTGCACTTACCCCATAGTCAATTTTGCTATCGACAGGTGGTTGAGCCGCCGGAGTTCCAGCCTGTGCTACCCATGGAAGAAAACGGATGGGTCACTTTTGGCAGCATGAACAATGTGAACAAGATCAGCGAGGGCGTTCTGGAGGCTTGGGGACGCATCATGAGTGAGGTACCGGATGCTCGATTGTATCTGAAGCACGGCATGCTGGATGATCCCAGACGATGTGAACGGGAACTGAAGCGACTGGAGACTGTTGGGATTGACTCTTCGCGCATTGACATGCAGGGTTTTTCAGTGTCATATCTCCAGGAATATAAGCACATGGACATTGCTCTGGATACTTTTCCCTATCCTGGCGGCGGCACGACATGCGATGCACTCTATATGGGCGTTCCGGTTATAACCTTGGCGGGGCGCAGCAATCATGAAAGATTTGGCCTGAGTTTGCTTTCAAACGTTGGGCTGCCGGAACTTTGTGCCACTTCGGTCGATGAATATGTTTCGTTAGCTGTGAATATTGCAAGAAATCGGAATTATTTGCACCATCTTCATGAGACCTTGCGTTCTCGTATGGAGAAGAGTCCAGTGATGGATTCGGCAATGTATATGCGAGATTTGGAAAGGATATACAAAAAGCTATGGCGAAAATATGAGGAGGGTTGAACAGATAGTTGGAATATTTTGTTTTTAAAAAACTTGAACAATTGCGTTAGGATAAGGTATAATGAATCAAGGAATGAGGGAAGAACATGGGACGGTATGGCAAAAAGCTCAGAAAGGAACGGCAGGATCGTCAGTTCAGGGAAATACGGCGAGAGCATCTTGCAAAGGAGCAGGAGCTTTGGAAGCAGATGGATGCAGAGGATTATGAGGCAATGCTGGAGACACTGGCACAGCTTATTGAGGCGAAGGACAATAATCCAGACGTATTTTATGCGGCTGCATACGCCTATTTCATGCAGGGAGATTATCGGCGTGCAGGGGAATGGGTCAATAACACATTGAGTTACGATCAATCGCATGTGGCGGCGAGAATCTTACTAGCAAGGCTGTGTATATTAGAGGATCGTGTTGCGGAGGCGTTGGCTGTTCTTGATGTTATGCTGGAGAAGAACATGTCTATGCTGGATGAGGATGATAAAGAAGATATTCGCAGGATTACAGAATATTATGGACGCATTCGAAAAGAAATGATTTGTAAAGATTATCCGAATATTGCAGAATTCCTTGAAATTTCCTGCGATGAGATGCCGACCGACTTGCCTGATGCGGAGCTACTCGAGAAGTCTTCTTCGGAAAAGGTTATGAAGGAGTCCATGCACGATGCGATTCATGAGGCACTTCAAAAGGTAAGGGAAATAGAAGGTCGGCACGGAGCACTGCAAGAAAAAATAAATGTCCTTTGTACCTTTGCCGGAGGGTACTATTTTGCGAAAGACTTTGATGTTGCGGAGGTGTTTTTGAAAGCGGCGTTGCGTATAGAGGACAGCAATGCAGTGGTGCTCAAAGGCCTGGCTCTTATAGCGGCGGAACGTGGGGACAAGAGCAGGGCGCTTCAATATGTAGCCAAGGTCCAGCCAACAGATTTTTCCCTTATGAGGACACTGCGGGAGATGTAACTCGGAAAATGGAATGACGGGTGGCACGTGAATTGGAGACGGCGTACAAACTGAAATTTTACTGTGAATCTTATATCAAACGTAATATGCTGACACACAGGTTTGATTTGCCGGATTTTGTCGGATACATGGAACCGATATTTAGGCGATTGGGATACCGCACCATGGATCAAAAACGACGGGAGAATATTCTGGTGATTCGGTTGGACGGCATTGGGAATTGTGTGCTGGTCAGTGGATTTTTGCGTGAGCTTAGGAAAAATAAGCCTAAGGCGCATATCACATTGGTGGTGAATCCGGCGGCATATCCTCTTGTGGAGTGCTGCCCTTATGTGGATAAAGTGATTGCATTTGCTTCCGGTGCAGGAACGGCCTTTCAGGATATTTTTAGATCAGCAGTCGACTTTTGTTATCGTCATCTTTGGAAGTATCCGTATGATGTGTGCTTTTGCCCTCAATGGGGGGTGGATCGATCATGGACATTGTTGCTGTCTTTTATCAGTGGGGCGAGAGAACGCATCGGTTATAGTGAGAAAGTGCACCAGGAGAAGGCAAGAACAAATCGGGGGCATGATATGTTCCTAAGCCGTGCGGTAATAGGTTCTCCTGAGGTCGTTCATGAGACGGCGAGAGCTTTTTTCCTATTGAAGGAGATGGGAGCGCATGTGACGGATGATTCCCTGGAACTATGGTTTGACGAACAGGATGAGAATGTTGCCATGCGTTTACTGATTAACTTCATGGAGAAGAATCCCATGGTAGTGGTGGCGTTGGGGGCTGGCCAGGCATGCCGGAAATATCCTGTGGAGCAGTATGTAAAAGCTTTTTTACAGATTGCAGAATCGGGTGCGGGATTCATTCTCCTAGGGGGAGGTGATGCAGATCTGGAGAGCGATTTTTTTGTGCGTCATATGCCTCGGAACACAGTGTTGAATCTTGTTGGACAGGTCTCGTTGCGGGTGATGGCTGCTGTGATATCAAAGGCAGACCTGTACATTGGCAACGGCTTGGATATCGCGCAGATGGCGGCGGCATTCAGGGTGCCCGTCATAGGAGTTCTGCCGGAAGCCGTGGATAAAAAGGAAGATAAGGCTGTATATAGCCTTTATGAAAGGTTTTACCCATGGAAAACGCCCGCGATTGTCTTGAGACCCGATCATGCGTTGCCTCCCTGTGATGAAACGGCTGTGCTTGGCGGATGCTGTACGATGATGCCTCATTGCATCTGTCGTATTCCCCCAGAGAATATTGTGGAGGCGTACTGTGTAATGATGGGGTATTTGAGGAATCATCGCTGATTTTGGGAGAACAAATATGAAGAAGAACGCAGGGAAGGTATGCTTTATCACATGTGTAAATGATGCAGATTGGTATAATGAATGCCTTCTCTATCTGAAGCATCTACGTCTTCCGGCAGGAATGGAGGTAGAATATCTGCCGATATCGGCAGCAGCCTCTATGTGCGAAGGCTACAATCGAGGGATGACGAAATCTGACGCGAAATACAAAGTCTATCTTCATCAGGACACATTGGTGGTGAATAAGAATCTCGTGCAGGATCTTTTGGATATTTTCATGGATGAGACCATTGGCCTGGTAGGAGTCATTGGCTGCCGTACACTGCCGAAAAGCGGTGTATGGTGGGATGGACTTCGAACTTACGGAAGAGTGCTTCACGCCTGCGAGCCAGAGAGTGTGGTGGATTCCCAGTGTCGGCAGCCGGAAGGCAGATATCAGGAAGTGGAAGCTGTGGATGGACTGTTTCTTGCAACACAGTATGACCTTCATTGGAGAGAGGAGCTTTTCACGGGCTGGCATCTTTATGATACATCTGTCTGTATGGAGATGAAAAGACGAGGGTATCGTGTTGTGATTCCAGATCAGGCGGAGGATTTTTGGTGCATCCACTGCCCAAAGGAAAAGCCATTGGCTCATGAATACAAGAAGTATCAAAAGATATTTCTCAAGGAATATGGAGATGAGCTTCGCCCGGAGGTGTGAAAGTGGCAGAGAAAATCAGACCGGAATTGTTGAATTTTCTTACTCCTGGAGATCTTCCAATCAAGATTCTGGTCGTAGAGAGTTGTGGTTATCTGACGGAACTTTGCAGGATGTTTCCTGCTGTAGAACTTTACGCTGTGACTGCGGATCCTGATATGCAAGAGAAGCCGGAGTTCCAAGGGGTTCCGGTGGAATGGATGATTCTGGACTATCGCGAGATGCCAATTCCGCTTCGCAGGGAATCCCTTGACTATATCATAGGGGATTTGACGTTGGAACATGTAGGGAATCCTCAGGATATCGCCGCCGGATTCAGTACGTTTCTTAAGCAGACGGGGGCATGGCTTACCAGTTTCCGTAATATCCGCCATTGGTCTGTGTTGAAAAATCTCATGGAAGGGCATTATTATAATGTGGTGTCTCGTCTCTATGCGAGGCAAGAGTTTGAGCGATTGATGTATGCTTGTTTCTATAAAGATGTTCGCGTTGCATCCCAAAGGCGCCCGGGGGATGCGGATTTCATCCATAAGCTGGAGAAGGCAGGCTTTGACAATGTGCAGGGGGATCTCGATGTAGAATTCTGGCTGGTGCGGGCAGCCCGTTCCATGCCGGAGATGGCGCTTTTGAAATCCATGTATGCAGCAAAGGATCGAAGAGCACTCTCGCGTATCCTGCACCGCATAGAATATGGCATTGATACTGAGGGGCAATGTGATGAACTTTGGAATCTCTACAGTAGTGTTTTGATGTTTCCGGATTATATCGCGGCATTTGCGAAGCAGTCGGTATTTCATCACCGACAATTCTATGAGAGACTCATTGCGCATTCATCGGGTCACATTGGGGTCGTGCGGGCTATTTTGGAGGCAGCTCTTGGAGAAAGCGAAAAGGAAGAAGAGCGGACGATGCTATTGGAACTGATGGATTCATGTGGGGGAGAGGAATGAGCATGATGCATTTGGCAGATCCCAGACTTGTGAGATGTGAGACGATAGCCTATGGATGAGCGTCTAAACTGGCTCCTATTGGCAGACAAGTTTGCAGATGAAGGCAATCCCAGAGGAATGCGTGCTTGTGCCAGAGAGCTTTTTGACATGGATCCTCGGATGGCGGATGGACCAGCTGTCATGGCGATGGCAGCACTATACAGCGGAAACTGGGAAGAAGCTGACATTTTGGCGCAGGATGCAGCAGAGATGGATGAGGGAAATTTTCGCGCACGGCTTGTTCTGGCAGGCATAGCAGCACAAAGATTTCGTCTGGATGAAGAAATACCCTTGCTTCGGGGAATCCTTAAGGATGCAGGAAAAATGCGGGAGAAAATTCAGCGGATGCGCAAAGAAGTGGGAGTTCGTCTCCATCTCGGAAAAGGAATTCCAGAGGACGAGAAGCTTTTTCGGGAAAATCTGGCCATCGAGGAGACTCTTCTTCTGCATATTATTTTTCGTGCGGAGGGATTATTGGCAGATGCTCTTTATTTGGCGGCGGATCCGGTAGGTGCGACAAAAGCTCTTTTTGAAATGAGTGATTTAACGGAAGATTCAGAAAGAAAAGCGGAGTTATACAGCAAGTATCTTTTTATGTGCAATTACCGTCCCGTGTCGCCGAAAGATTCACGCAGGGCAGCAGAGAAATTTGCCTCTCTTCTGGTGGGTGTTATACCTTATGCTCATCAGGAAGTAAAAAGGTCTCCGGATAAACGACTGCGCATCGGTTATATTTCTCCGGATTTTCGATTGCATGCCGTGGCGTATTTCTTGGCGCCTTTTCTCCGGGATTATGATGAAAAGATGTTTTCTGTGTACTGCTATTCGAAAGGGTACAGTGATGCTGTAACAAAACGGTTTCAGCGCTTCCCGGTAAAATGGCGGGATATCCGTGGTCGTTCCCCCAGAACGGCGGCAAGGATGATTGCAGAGGATCATGTGGATATCCTTGTGGATCTTTCAGGGCACTCACAGAACAACTGTATGGATGTGATGGCATTTCGGCCGGCTCCTGTGCAGGTAACGGGGATTGGGTACATGAATACGACGGGACTTTCTGTTATAGATTATATCCTTTCGGATGAGGTTTGTATGCCTGACGGGAGGGGGGAGGGGTTTACGGAAGAACCTTTGCGGCTCAAGGGATGCCACCTTTGTTATGACCCTGGGGCTGTTCGGGAGATGCCGGCACCGGGAAAGGTGGCTCCGTTTCTGGCAAACGGCTGCGTGACGTTTGGATGTTTTAACAACTTTGCTAAAGTGACGGACGATATGATATGTCTTTGGCGGGGAATCTTGGAGCGAGTGCAGGATTCCCGACTCATCATCAAGGGTAAACTCTGCAGTATTCCATCGGGTCAGGAAATCCTGAGAGATCGGCTTGCCCGTCTGAACTTTCCCGTGGGTCGCGTAGAGTTGAGGCCGTACAGTAGTGACTATCTGGAGCAGTACAGTGATATTGACATATCCTTGGATACCGCACCCTATACAGGAGGGCTTACCACATGCGAATCCCTTTTTATGGGGGTGCCCGTGGTGACACTTTGCGGGCAGAGCCATGGCACGCGTTTGGGAGCCAGTATCCTTCGAAGTGCGGATCTGGATGAGCTTATAGCACAGAATCCGATGGAATATATAAAGAAAGTTATCCAGATAGCTTCGAACAAAAAAATTATTCAGGGCTACCGAGATGGACTGAGGAAACATCTCTTAAAATCGCGACTGATGGACAGCAAGGCATATATGAGGGAGCTTGAGGGAAGATATCGTCAGATTTGGCAACATTTCTGTAGGACAAAATAAATTGCTTGATTTTTTTGTGAAATTAAGGTATACTAACGAATGGATACCCTGGTTTCCCCATATCTCCTTGGTAAGTTTAAAGATGATCTGGTTCATCAGGGTATTTAGTATTTATGTCAAAGGGGATTATTTTCATGGCTTTCGAAGACAAGACGTTGGTATGCAAGGATTGCGGCAAGGAATTTATTTTCAGTGCAGGTGAGCAGGAATTCTATGCCGAGAAGGGGTTTGAGAACGAGCCGGCCCGTTGCAGGGACTGCCGTGACAAGCGCCGCAGGAATCGTGATGGCGGAGAGCAGCGTCAGATGTACACGGTTGTTTGCGCGGAGTGCGGCAAGGAAACAGAGGTTCCGTTCGAGCCGAAGAACGACCGCCCGGTTTATTGTCGTGACTGCTTCAACAAGAAAAAGACGGAGTTTTGACAAACATAGAGAGCTAGTGATGTGGCCCGGGGAGAACCGGGTCTTTTGCTTTGCAGGAAGAGGAGTTCTATGTTTGCGAAGCTGAATCGCGGGGTTGACATAAAATACCTTTGGTGGTATAATCTTCATCATGGTTGTTCTTTCGGCCAGAGGTATTTAATTTTTAGGGGGAATTATGAATGACAGGAAAGGTTAAATGGTTCAGTGCCGAGAAAGGGTATGGCTTCATCGAGAGGGAAGACGGCGATGATGTGTTTGTTCATTTCTCGGCAATCCAGGATGAAGGATTCAAGACCCTGACAGAAGGGCAGGGGGTTGAGTTCGACATTGTGGAGGGAACTCGTGGTCCTCAGGCGGCTAATGTCATTAAAACGGCCTAATCTTTCATAACGACAATTTCCCGGTCTGCACAGGTAGACCGGGCTTTCGTTTTATGGAAAAGAAAATTTTCTGTGCATCATGGAGGCAAAAAGAAGGGATTTTTCCATGCGTGACGAATAATTATAATAAGCACAGCAAAAAGAAAGGGGATGTGTCCTGTGGCAACATTCACTGTGAGAGGCAAGAACATCGAGATTACTCCTTCGCTTCGGGAGTATGTGGAGAAGCGTGTTGGCAAGATTGAGAAATATTTTGAAAAAGTCGATGAGATCACGGTGCTCCTGACGGTATCCAAGGGGCGTCATATTGTGGAGGTCACTGTGCCCGTACAGGGTGGAGTTCTGCTTCGTGGCGAGGAAGCTACGATGGATATGTATACATCGATCGATCTGGTGGTGGAAAAGCTGGAGCGTCAGATCCGCAAGCAGAAGACGAAACTGGAGCGCAGATTCCGCCAGGGCGGCTTCAAGGCCGAGGAGGTGCAATCCGGACCCATTCCTGACCGGGACGATGGTGAGGAATACACGGTGGTGAAGACGAAAAAGTTTGTGGTGAAGCCAATGGATACGCAGGAAGCCATCATGCAGATGAACNNAAAAACTCGAACGCCAGATTCACAAGCAGAAGACGAAACTCGCGCGCCGTTTCCGTGGCGGCGGCTTCAAGGCCGAGGCATTAAAATCTGCGCCTGTAGAAATCTCCGGTGATGATGAAGAATATCAGGTGGTAAAGACCAAGAAATTTGTGGTAAAACCCATGGATGTGCAGGAAGCCATCATGCAGATGAACCTCCTGAACCATAACTTCTTCATGTTCCGTGATTCGACCACGGAGTCCGTCAATGTGGTCTATCGCCGTGCGGATGGGGATTACGGGCTGATTGAATCGGATGCTTGAAGCGTAATGCATAATCTGTGAATTTTGGGGCTGTTGTTACAGCCCCAATTTGTATGTAGGCGCAAAGTTTTGACTTATAGCGATTCCTTTGATAAAATTTAAGGAAAGCGTCCGATGTGTCGATATACTAGAAGCCGT
>DFES01000190.1 GCA_002369175.1 Selenomonadaceae bacterium UBA3796 | reverse complement strand
GCAAAGAAGGAACTGACATGGTAGCCGAAACTCCCGTAGTAGGGATGCTCCTGAATAGCCATGATTTGTATGCAGTTGTAACCGGCCTTGATTACCCTTGGAAGGACGTTCTTCTTGAATTCGGCATAGGTTCCCACTTTCTCGGCATCCTGTCCCATACCGATATGGCATTCATAGATGAGAAGGGGATCCGTCTTGATCTTGAAGCCTTCGTCATGCCACGTGAAGGGCTTCCTTGGCTCCCAAACCTGCGCGGAGAAAATCTTCGTAGTATCGTCCTGCACGACCCTCTGCGCCCAAGCGGGAATCCGCTCTCCTTCACCGCCCCACCAGTGGACTTTCATCTTGTAGAGGTCGCCGTGCTTCAGCTTGTCGGCCGGAAGCTTCAGCTCCCAGTTGCCTGTACCAAGCACATGCTTGCAGCGATAGGTTTCGCTCTCCTGCCAGTTGTTGAAGTCGCCCACCAGGTAAATGGACATGGCATTGGGCGCCCACTCGCGGAAAACCCATCCCGACTCCGTCCTGTGCAAGCCGTAGTAGAGATGCCCCGAAGCAAATTCCGACAGAGTTTGCTTCCCGTTCTGTGTGAGCCTGTTGATCATCCACTGCGCATGATCATGTCTGCCCCGTATAGCCTCTTCAAATGGCTCCAGCCATGAATCATGGGCTACGATACCGATGTGGTTGTTTTCTGCCATTGATTTCCGTTGTCATGCCCCTCCGGGCTGCAACGCTCCCTCCCATCTAATGTAGATTCAGCGTAGATTCAGCATAAGAAACATTTTATGTTTTCGACAGGCGCATAGCAGAATCCTTCTTTTTCCCAAAGGTTTTCACCTTTTTCCTTTCCGGAAAACAGCTGCAATTTTTTCTGGAAGCGAAGGCGAATTTCATGTATACTCGGAGTGTCGAGAGGATTGGGATTCCGCCATCGGAGGTGCCGCAGTGAAAGAAAGCAACGCAAGGGAAAAGAAGTGGAAATCGTACCGCATAACAGTGAACGGCCTGCCTCAGGAAGTCAGGTATAACGAGGATACCGTGGAAGAGCTTTTCCTTCCGTTCCTCCGGCATCTCACCGCCCTGCACCAAAAGCACCGGCGAAATATCATCGCCTTTCTGGCCGCCCCTCCCGCCACAGGGAAATCAACCCTGCTGCAATTCCTGGAACAACTCTCGCGGCAGCGGGATGATATCACGGAAATACAGGCTTTGGGCATGGACGGCTTCCACTACCCGAACAGCTATCTGGAAACACATTTCACGGAGCGGGACGGAAAATCCCTTCCCCTGAAAGCCATCAAGGGAGCACCCGAGACTTTCGATGCCGCCGGCCTGCAGGCAAAGATCCGAGCCCTCCGAGAGGGGGAAACCGTCTGGCCTGTTTATGACCGCAGAATCCACGATGTTCTTCCGAACGGGATCCAGGTACGGGGAAGGATCCTGCTCATAGAGGGAAACTGGCTGCTATTGAAAGCCCCCGGATGGCAGGAGCTGCGCTGTCTGGCCGACTACACGCTGCGGATACATGCCTCCCCGGAACTTTTGAAGAACCGCCTGATCCGGAGAAAAATACAGGGCGGACTGTCCGAAGAAGAAGCGACCCGCTTCTATGAAACAAGCGACAGTCTCAACGTCGAACGCTTCCGGAAGGATTCCGCCCCATCGGATGCAGTGTGGAGAATTGAATTCGACGGTGACTTTATAAAGCAAGAATAAGAAATATTCTGCACCGGGACTTCATCTATCGTGAAAGTTCCGGCTTTTTCCATGATAACATTGGCAAAACTTGAACAATTGCGTTATAATATATACTGATGTATGTTGTACTACAATATATGACACGGAAAGGAGCGGACTCCCTCCTTATGGATATGCCTATGGACACTATGGAAACCACATCTCATACAAAATTACGTCCCTATCTTTCGCCCCTTCATACCTGGGCGCTGGCTTTTGGCTGCGCCGTGGGATGGGGAGCCTTCGTTATGCCGGGAACGGTTTTCCTCCCCATTGCAGGTCCCCTGGGCGTTGCCATCGGCATGTCTCTCGGGGCTGTCGTCATGCTGATCATCGGGTTCAACTACCACTACATGATGAACCACTGCCCTGATGCCGGCGGCACCTATTCCTATGCAAAGCGCACCATGGGCTATGACCACGGTTTCCTGAGCGCATGGTTCCTCCTCCTCGTCTTCATCGCCATCACTTGGGCGAACGCCACGGCGCTTCCCCTGGTCTTCCAAAAACTTCTCGGGGACACCTTCCAGGTCGGATTCCATTATACGGTCGCAGGCTATGATGTCTACTTTGGGGAAGTGCTCCTCTCCTTGTCGGCGCTTTGGGGCTTCGGCCTTATCTGCATCTACGGCGGGAAACTTGTCGCCCGGCTCCAGACCCTGATGGCGCTCATCCTCTTCGGCGGCATCCTCATCTGTTTCGGAGCCGCCCTCTCGGAATACGGCACCGCAGTCTTCCAAATTTCTCCGCCTTTTGCGCCGGAAAAAAATCCCGCACTTGCCATTCTCGGCATTATGGTGTTGGCGCCATGGGCCTTTGCAGGCTTCGAGTCCATATCGAACTCTGCGGAGGAATTCGCCTTTTCTCCGAAAAAGAGCTTTGCCATCATGCTGGCTGCTGTCATCGCAGGCGCCTTGGCCTATATCTTGCTTGCCACCCTCGCCGCACTGGCAACTCCGAAGGCCTATGGGGCATGGCCCACCTATCTGGAGGAGCTGGACAATCTGTCCGGACTGGCCGCACTTCCCACCTTTCATGCCGCTTATCTTCTCATGGGCACACCCGGTCTGCTCGTCCTCGGCATCACCATCATCGCCGGAGTCGTCACCGGCCTCGTGGGCAATACCATCGGCGCCAGCCGCCTTCTCTACGCCATGGCAAGAGACAACATGTTTCCGGAATGGCTTGGGAAACTCAGCGACAAGGGAACCCCGAAGAATATCATACTCCTTCTCATGCTGATCTCCCTGCCCATTCCCTTCTTCGGAAGAACGGCAATCAGCTGGATTGTGGATGTCAATACCATCGGCGTCACCATCGCCTATGCCTATACTTCCCTCATCGCCTTCCAGGGAGCACGGAACGAGGGCAACCGCACCGTGCAGGTGACCGGCTTTCTCGGCTGCGGTATCTCCCTTTTCTTTTTCCTCTACTTCATGCTTCCCGGCTTCTGGTCTGTGGAGACTCTTTCCACGCAATCCTACCTGATCCTTATCGTATGGAGTATCCTGGGCTTCGTATTCTTCCGCTACATTTTCCAGAGGGATACGGAGCGGCGCTTCGGAAAGTCCACCATCAGCTGGATTGCCCTCCTCTTCCTGATTTTCTTCACCTCCATGCTCTGGCTCCGCCAGTCTACCCGTGACACGGCGAAAATCGTTCTGGAGAACCTCAGCAACTACTATGCGGCTGAGATGATCGACCACCAGATATTCTTCGATTTGACGGAAAAGGAGGATGCGGATTATTACCTGGGAACGCAGCTGGATATTGTAAGCAGTTCCCTTACGGGGCATAACGTCCTGCAGATGACCCTCGTCTTCATCACCCTCTTCATCATGTTCAACATCTACAATCTCATGATGCGGCGGGAACAGCGCCTTGAGGTGCAGAAGACTGCGGCAGAGCAGAGCAACAAAGCCAAGACCACCTTCTTCTTCAATATGAGCCATGACATACGCACTCCCATGAATGCCATCATCGGCTACACTGCTCTTCTCCGAAAGGAAGAGGGGCTGAGTCCTCTGGCAAAGGACTACCTCGATAAGATCGAGGCCTCCAACCAGCACCTTTTGGATCTCATCAACGACATTCTGGAAATGAGCCGCATCGAGAACGGTAAGATGGAACTGGAGCTCACAGAAGCAAATATCGTAAAGAGCATGGAAGATGTCTACGACCTCTTCATCACCCAGATGAATGTCAAGGACATCGCATACAAGGTAGACACCTCCCAAGTGACGGATCGCTGGGTTATGTGCGATACGAAACAGCTGAACCGCGTGCTCCTGAATCTCATCAGCAATGCCTACAAGTTCACGCCGGAAAAGGGCAGCATCTTCGTCACCCTCAGGGAGCTCGAAAAGGAGGGGGATACCGCCTCCTACGAGTTGAGCGTCAAGGATACGGGCATGGGCATGAGCGAGGAATTCGCCGCCACAGTCTTTGATGCCTATACCAGGGATCGCACGGTGAGCAACATTCAGGGAACGGGGCTCGGCATGGCCATCACCAAGAGCATTGTCGAGCTCATGGGCGGCAGCATCGAAGTCAAGACAGCCCAGGGCAAGGGAACTGAGTTCCTCATCCGCTTTAGCCTTCAATGCCTCAGCGACAGCGCTCAGCGCGACAGCGC
>DFES01000062.1 GCA_002369175.1 Selenomonadaceae bacterium UBA3796 | reverse complement strand
GCGGACGTGGATGTGTTCATGGTGGCTCCGAAGGGGCCCGGACATCTTGTTCGCCGCACGTACACGGAGGGCGGCGGTGTTCCCGATGTGTTCGCAGTGGAGCAGGATGCTACGGGGAAGTGCTTTGATATTGCCCTGGCTTATGCCCGCGGTATCGGCGGCACACGCGCCGGTGTCATCCAGACGACCTTCAAGGAGGAGACGGAAACGGATCTCTTCGGTGAGCAGGTTGTTCTCTGCGGCGGCGTGACCCACCTCATCCAGAACGGTTTCGAGACTCTGGTAGAGGCCGGATATCAGCCGGAGATTGCCTATTTCGAGTGCTTCCATGAGATGAAGCTCATTGTGGACCTCATGTACGAAGGCGGTATGGCAAAGATGCGCCGCTCTATCAGTGATACGGCGGAATACGGCGACTACATGACGGGTCCGCGCATCATCACTCCGGAGACGAAGAAGGTCATGAAGCAGGCCTTGACGGAAATTCAGGACGGCACCTTTGCACGCAACTGGCTCCTTGAGAACCGTGCGGCGGGGCGTGCGAACTTCCTGGCACAGCGCAGGCTCCACGCCGAGCACCCCATTGAGAAAGTGGGCGGCCAGCTTCGCAGCATGATGTCCTGGCTCAAGGACAAGAAGGATTTGCAGTTCTGAGTGTAGAATAAACTAAATAAGCTAAGCAATCGGCTTACGCTTTCGGGTGTAAGCCGATTTCTGCAAGTGAGGCCTTCTTCGGGGGAAGGCTTGTTGGGAGGAATTTTATATGGGGATGAACATGAGCGAGAAGATCCTCGCCAAACATGCAGGACTGGAATCGGTAGAGCCCGGGCAGCTCATTACGTGCAAGCTGGATATGGTGCTTGCGAATGATGTGACGGCGCCTCCGTCGATCAAGGAGTTTGAGAAAATCGGAAAACCCGTGTTTGATCGGGAGAAAATAGCCCTGATTCCCGATCATTTCCAGCCCGCGAAGGATATCAAGAGCGCGGATCTTGCCAAGAGCGTGCGGGATTTTTCCCGGAAGCACAATCTGGTCAACTATTTCGAAGCCGGACGCGTCGGCATCGAGCATGTCATCCTGCCGGAAATGGGGATTGTGGGGCCGGGCATGCTGACCATCGGCGCAGATTCTCATACATGCACGTATGGCGCAGTGAACGGCTTCTCTACAGGTGTCGGTACGACGGATCTCGCTGTTGCGATGGCGACGGGAGAAGCATGGTTCAAAGTGCCGGAGGCCATCAATGTGCATCTTGTGGGCAGAAAGCCGAAGAATATTAACGGCAAGGATGTCATTCTGACGCTGATCGGCAAAATCGGCGTGGACGGCGCCCTCTACAAATCCTTGGAGTTTACGGGGCCGGGGGTGGCGGAGCTCTCCATGACGGATCGGCTGACCATCTCGAATATGGCGATCGAGGCAGGCGGCAAAGCCGGCATTTTCCCCTTCGACGAGGTGACGAAAGCGTATGTGGAAGGGCGTGTGAAGAAACCTTATGAGCCGGTGGCGGCAGATGAGGATGCCAAGTACTGTCAGACGGTGGAAATCGATCTTGGGAAGCTGAAATCCGTGGTTGCCTTTCCCCATCTTCCGGGCAATACGAAAGCAGTGGAGGACATCGGCGAAGCCATCCAGATCGATCAGGTGGTTATCGGCTCCTGCACAAACGGCAGGCTGGAGGATATGGAAATCGCGGCAGAAATCCTCAGGAACCGCAAGGTACACGAGAAGGTACGCTGCATCGTGATTCCCGGAAGCCAATGGGTCTATAAGGAAGCGATGAAGAGGGGGTATCTGGAGATCTTCATCGATGCGGGATGTGTTGTAAGCACACCCACCTGCGGCCCCTGCCTTGGCGGTTACATGGGCATCCTTTCTGCCGGAGAGAAGTGCGTTTCCACGACGAACCGCAATTTCCGCGGACGCATGGGGCATGTGGACAGCGAGGTTTATCTTGCCGGACCGCATGTGGCGGCAGCCAGTGCGATTTTGGGAAGGATTGCTGCACCGGAGGAGGTAGAGTAACATGAAAGTGGAAGGAAAGGTTTGGCGCTACGGCGACAACATTGATACGGATGTCATCATCCCCGCAAGGTACTTGAATTCCTTTGATCCGAAGGAGCTTGCAAGCCATTGCATGGAGGATATTGACGAGACGTTTGCGAAAAATGTGAAGGCGGGAGACATTATGGTGGGCGGCAGGAATTTTGGCTGCGGTTCCTCCCGGGAACATGCTCCTGTTTCCATCAAGGCTGCGGGAGTTCCTGTCATCATTGCCGCGAGCTTTGCCAGAATCTTTTATCGCAACGGCATCAACATCGGGCTTCCTCTCATGGAGATCGGAGACGATGTGGAGAAGATCAAGGCCGATGACAAGCTCCGTGTAGATACCTCCACGGGAACCATCGAGAATCTTACGACAGGCGACGTATTCCATGCACATCCCCTGCCGGGCTTTGTGCAGGAGATTGCCGATGCCGGAGGGCTTATCAACTATATCAAGAATAAGTAATGGAAGTGAGTATATGGCAAAAAAAATCGTTGTCATTCCGGGAGACGGAATCGGCAAGGAAATCACGGATTCCGCCGTTGCAGTGCTGAAAAAGGTGGATGAAATATACAGCCTCGGATTGGAATATGAATACCATGATGCAGGCGGTGCCGCTTACGATAAGTTTGGCACTCCGCTGCCGGAGGAAACACTCAAGGCCTGCAAGGAGGCGGATGGGGTGCTTTTCGGCGCAGTGGGCGGCGAAAAGTGGGATCACGTTGACCCTGCCCTGCGTCCTGAGAAAGCGATTTTGGGACTTCGGAAAGGGCTTGGACTTTATGCGAACCTGCGCCCGGTGAAGGTGGCAGATGCTCTGGTGGAATACTCGCCGTTGAAGCCTGAACTGGTGCGGGGCGTGGATCTCGTCATTGTCAGGGAACTCGTGGGCGGCATCTATTTCGGCGAGCGCTGCGAGTCAGAGATCAAGGATGGACAGGAACGCGCCTGGGATTTGGAGAATTATTCCGTTCCGGAGGTGGAGCGCATTACAAAGCTGGCCTTTGAAACGGCAAAGCTGCGCCGCAGCAAGGTTACTTCTGTGGACAAGGCGAATGTGCTCGCCACGTCCAGGCTTTGGAGGCGCACGGTGGCAAAGGTTGCGGAAGGCTATCCTGAGGTGGAGCTTGGCAATCTCTATGTGGACAACTGTGCCATGCAGCTTGCGGTTCGCCCGACGCAGTTCGATGTTATCGTGACGGGAAACCTTTTCGGAGACATCCTGAGTGATGAAGCGGCTGTCGTGGGCGGTTCCATCGGCATGATGCCTTCTGCCAGCATCGGCGAGTGCACAAGCCTTTACGAGCCCATTCACGGTTCTGCGCCGGATATCGCGGGGAAGGGGATTGCCAACCCCATGGGAACGATTCTTTCAGCGGCGATGCTGCTTCGTTATTCCCTTCATGAGGAAGCGGCGGCAAAGGCAATGGAAGATGCCGTGGACAAAGCTCTGGCCGACGGATTCCGCACGCCGGATCTCTGGAAGGACGGTTTTACGAAAATCGGCACAGAAGAGGCGACGAAAGTGATTTGCGATAGAGTATAGTAGGGGAGTGGCTTACGATGAAGGGTTCCCAGGCTGTAGTGCAATGCCTTCTGGAGCAGGGGGTAGACGTACTTTTTGGCTATCCGGGGGGCATGATTTTGCCGCTGTACGATGCCTTGTACGAGGAGAAGAGAATAGAGCAGGTCTTGGTGACCCACGAGCAGAATGCGGCTCATGCAGCGGACGGCTACGCCAGAAGCTCGGGCAAGGTGGGGGTCTGCATTGCGACTTCGGGGCCGGGCGCCACGAATCTGGTGACGGGTCTTGCCACGTCATTTATGGATTCCATTCCCGTTGTGGCACTGACGGGACAAGTGGATACAACGCTTCTGGGAAGGGATGCCTTTCAGGAGACGGATATCCTCGATGTGACCATGCCGGTGACGAAACACAATTTCAAGGTAAAGGATCCAAAGCAGCTTGTGTCTACCATCCGGCAGGCATTTGATATTGCGCGCACGGGACGTCCGGGGCCGGTGCTGATCGATATCCCGAGGGATATTTTCTTCATGGATGTGGATTATGAGGCTGCGGAGCCGGAAAAGAAACAGCCCGGGAAGCCGGATGCGGATTTTCTCATCTGCGCCGCAGAAGCAGCGGAGGAAGTGGCGAAAGCGAAGCGTCCTGTGGTCATTGTTGGCGGGGGTGTCGTTTCCGCAGGTGCATCGGCAGAAGTGCAGGCCTTCGTGGAGAAGTTCCATCTGCCGGTGGTCCATACCCTCATGGGGCTTGGCGCCATTCCACGTTCCCATCCGCAGTCCCTGGGGTTTGCGGGTATGCATGGAAAAAAGGCGGCGAACCATGCGGTAGCGGCAGCAGATCTTGTGATTGCCATCGGCAGCCGCTTCGGGGATCGGCAGACAGGTTCCCTCAGCAAATACACTTCCAATACAAAATTCATTCATATCGACATTGATCCTGCGGAAATCGACAAGAATGTTGCCGGAAGTCTCGGACTGGCAGGTAATATGCAGACCATACTGAAACTTCTCATGCGTCATGAGCCCGGAAGCGATCACAGGGAGTGGTGGCAGCAGGTACGCTCCTGGGAGGACGAGTATGACTACGATTATCATGTGGATCGGCTCACCGTTCCATGGGCGATGCATCAGGTGGCAAAAGCGACGGCAGGGAAGCCCTTTGCCTTCGCTACGGATGTTGGACAGCACCAGATGTGGGCGGCATTGCATCTTCGCATTGAGGAACCTCGCACCTGGCTCACATCCGGAGGACTTGGCACCATGGGATTTGGACTTCCGGCAGCCATGGGTGCTCAGAAATTTTACGGCAAAAGTCGCCGTGTGGTTCATGTAGCGGGAGATGGCGGCATTAAGATGACGGGAAATGAATACTATACCATTGCCCGACTGAAGCTGCCGGTGATCTCCATCATCGTAAACAACACGAGCCTTGGCATGATCCGACAGCTCCAGAAAGTCATGTACAAGGAGCGCTACATCGCCTGTGAGTTCGACTACCAGATGGATTATGTGGCCTATGCCAGGAGCTTTGGCATAACGGCAGAGGCGGTATCCACCCAGGAGGAGTTTGCCGAAGCCTTCCGGAAGGCGATGGTGGCGGAGGATGAGCCCCGTGTCATCGTCATGAACGTCTGGAGGAGTTTCGTTGAGCCCATGATCAAGGGCGGCGCGAGAATCGACGAATTCGTGGAATTCAAATGAGAAAAGCCTCACTCCTTTGTTTTCGGGGGTGGGGCTTTCCTTAAGAAAATACAAAGGTTACGTTTGGCAGAAAAGGAGGAAATTTTAAGATGTCAATCCTCGTTTGCGGCGGCGCTGGCTATATCGGTTCCCACGCTGTCCATCAGCTCATTGAAAAAGGGGAAGAAGTCGTCATTGTGGATAACCTTCAGACAGGTCACAGGGATGCCCTGCATTCCAAGGCAAAGTTTTACGAAGGGGATATCCGTGAGGCGGCCGTCCTGGGCCAAATCTTCACGGAGAATGCGGTGGAAGCGGTCATCCATTTTGCGGCGAACTCCCTGGTGGGGGAAAGCATGGAAAAGCCTCTCAAATACTTCAACAACAACGTCTACGGCATGCAGATCCTTCTGGAATCCATGAAGCGCCACGGCGTGGACAAAATCGTATTCTCTTCCACGGCGGCAGTCTATGGAGAGCCGAAGCGTGTGCCCATCATGGAGGATGATGAGACAAATCCAACCAACACCTACGGTGAGACGAAGCTCACCATGGAAAAAATGATGAAATGGGTCAGTCGGGCAGATGGCATCCGATACGTATCCCTGCGTTATTTCAATGCGGCAGGAGCACTGCCGGATGGATCCATCGGCGAAGACCATCATCCCGAGACGCATCTCATCCCGTTGATTCTTCAGGTTCCGCTGGGGAAGCGGGAGCATATCACGGTTTACGGTGATGACTATGCCACGCCGGACGGCACCTGCCTGCGGGATTACATCCATGTGGTTGACTTGGCCGATGCCCATGTTCTGGCTCTGGAATATCTCAGACAGGGTGGCGAGAGCAACATTTTCAATCTCGGAAATGGCAAGGGATTCTCCGTCAAGGAGATGATTGCAGCGGCGAAAAAAGCCACGGGCAGAGAAATCAAGGTAGCGATGGGAAGCCGCCGCGCCGGAGACCCCGCCCAACTCATCGCATCCTCGGACAAAGCCCGCAACATCCTGGGATGGAAGCCCCGCTTCACCGATGTGGAAGCAGTGATCGGCACAGCATGGAACTGGCACCGGAAGCATCCGGACGGTTATGAGAAATAAATGATATTTTCTTGCCAGGATGCAAGACATTGTAGTATAATGAGGGCGTCCTTTTTCCAAGATTATGTTTACCACTCTTTTTGATAAAGGACAAATGTATGTGCTAGAAGGCTGTGCAAGCGGTCTTCCAATTCTAGATTCCATGTGAGGAGCGATTGGTATGGCAGATATGAAGCAGTATGTGCAGGATGTATTGGATCTGGTGAAGAAGCGTGATCCTGACCAGGAGGAATTCCACAATACGGTCAAAGAGGTACTCACCACGGTGGTTCCCCTTCTGGAGAAGAATCCCCAGTACAAGGAAGCGAAAATCCTGGAGCGCATGGTTGAGGCCGAGCGCATCATCACGTTCCGTGTTCCTTGGCAGGATGATAAGGGCGAGATTCAGATCAACCGCGGCTATCGTGTGCAGATGAATGGCGCCATTGGTCCATACAAGGGCGGCCTCCGCTTCCATCCCAGTGTCAATCTCAGCATACTGAAATTCCTTGCTTTCGAGCAGGTGTTCAAGAATGCGCTGACGGGACTTCCCATCGGAGGCGGCAAGGGCGGCTCTGATTTTGATCCGAAGGGCAAGTCCGACAATGAGGTCATGCATTTCTGCCAGAGCTTTATGACGGAGCTCGTGCGTCATATCGGGCCAAACGTGGATGTCCCTGCAGGTGATATCGGCGTTGGCGGACGTGAGATCGGCTATCTCTTTGGCCAGTACAAGCGTATTCGCGATTCCTACGATGCCGGTGTTCTCACGGGCAAAGGTGTTGACTATTGGGGGAGCCTGGCTCGCACGGAGGCTACGGGTTACGGCCTGCTGTACTTTGTAAAGAACATGCTGGATGACAAGGGCATAGATATGAAGGATAAGGTTGTGGTTGTGTCCGGCTCCGGCAATGTGGCAACGTATGCCATTGAGAAAGCCCAGGCCTTTGGCGCCAAGGTTGTTACATGCTCCGATTCTAATGGATATGTATATGATCCCGATGGGATTGACCTCGATGCTGTCAAGGAGATCAAGCAGGTTCGTCGCGGCCGCATTAAGGAGTATGTGGAGAATCATCCGAAGGCGGAATACCATGAGGGCTGCAAGGGTGTATGGACTGTGAAGTGCGATATTGCGCTTCCTTGCGCTACCCAGAGCGAGATTGACCTTGAGAGCGCGAAAGCACTGGTTGCAAATGGTGTAAAGGCTGTGGGCGAAGGGGCGAACATGCCGTCTACGCTTGATGCCATCGCTTATTTCCAGGAGCACAAGATTCTCTTTGCACCGGCGAAGGCAGCAAATGCCGGCGGTGTTGCAACTTCTGCTCTGGAGATGGCACAGAACTCCGAGCGTCTCCAGTGGACCTTTGAGGAAGTGGATGGCAAGCTCAATGGCATCATGAAGAACATCTTTGAGTCTGCAAAGAAGAATGCCGAGGCTTATGCGGATCCGGATGATCTTGTGGCAGGTGCCAATATCACTGCCTTCAAGAAGGTTGCCGATGTTATGCTGGCTCATGGCCTCGTGTAAGACCATCGGAAAATCCCATATTTTTAGAAACCAGCCGCCCGGTCATCGGGCGGCTTTTGCGATTGGAGGTTTTGGGCTGGTATTTTCGGCTTGCCTGTTGCAGGATTTCGGTCAAATGAAACGAATCTATATTTATGTATAAATTTATGTGTGAACGTGAGCTACAAGTGAGGTTTTTCCTTTGAATTTCGGTGAATTCATGGCATCCTTGCGAAAAGGCAGCCTGAGGCATGTATATCTTCTCAGCGGTGAAGAGAACTACTATATTGGGAAAGCAAAGGAACGCATTCTGGAGCGGCTGTTTCCGGTGAAGGAGGAAGTTCAGGACTCTTTGCAGCAGGCAGAGGGAGATATGGATACGGATGAGCTCATAGGGCTCATCGAAACGGCGCCCTTTTTTACGGATAAGAATGTGGTTCTGTTGAAAAATACATCCCTTTTCCGGGAGAGCAGGACGGAAAGCGGAGAGAAGAGCCAAAGCAGAGCAAAGAAAACGCCGGACAAGAAAATGGAGCGGCTGTTGCAGCTCCTTTCCGATATGCCGGAGTATGCTTATGTCATCTTTGTGGCAGGATACAAGCCAGACAGGCGGAGGAAACTCTATAAGGCCGTGGAGCAATACGGTGCCGTTCTGGAGGCGGAGGCAGTCCGTCCGTGGAATATCAACGGATGGCTTCAGGGAAAGCTGCAGGCCATGAACAGGACGATGGATCGGGAGGCGGAGCTTTACTTTGCCAGCGCCGTGAGCATGATGCAGCAGATTCCCTTGGAGTACATGGAGAAAGAATTCGACAAGCTGGCGCTGTTTTCTGTGGAACGGCGCATTACAAAGGAGGCGCTGGCGGAGGTTTTCTCCGGCGTTCCGGAGGTTTCTGCCTTTGCTCTTATGGATGCCGTCAGTGCCAAGAATGTGAGGAAGGCACTCATGCTCCTGCGGCGCCAAATCGCAGACGGCGCTTATCAGCCGCTCCTTCTTGGGCTGTTGGCGCGTCATGTGCGCCAGCTCTGGCAGGCAAAGGAATTGCAGGCGAAGGGCTATCGCGGCAGGGCACTGGCGAAGCCCTTGGAGCTAAGTCCTGTGATTGCGGAGCGCCTTGGGCGTGCGGCGGAACGCTTTTCTGTGCCGGTCTTGAAGAAGGCAATGCTGGCCTTGTCCGATGCGGATTATCTTTTGAAGACAGGGCAGGCGGGGGAAGAGCTTTTGGAAAAGGTTTTGATTGGATTGTGCTGTGAGACATCCTAAGCAGAGCAGGGAAAATAGGAGAGGGAGTTGTTTTTTGTGAAAATTTTAGTGACCGGCGGTGCGGGGTTTATTGGATCCCATCTAGTACGTGCTTTGCAGGCAGGCGGGCACACACCTGTCGTACTTGACAATCTCCATACAGGCATTCGGGAGCACATACCGGAACACGTTGAGTTCATAGAGATGGACGTCCGCGACGACCAGCTTTACCGCGCTCTTCGGGAAAAAGACTTCGACGTGATTGTCCACTTGGCGGGACAGACCATGGTGGATGCATCGATACAGGATCCCAGGAAGGATGCTGATGTGAATATCATCGGTACGGTGAATCTCCTGGAAGCAGCCAGGCTGTGCAACATCCGGAGAATCGTTTTTGCCTCCACGGCGGCAAGCTATGGCAATGTCACACTGGAGGAGCTTCCTGTGCTGGAGAGCAGAATGCTTGCTCCCATGTCCTTTTACGGGCTTTCCAAGGTAACGGTGGAACATTATCTGAAGGTTTATCGTGAAATTTTTGGCATGGATTATGTGATTCTTCGCTTTTCCAATGTCTACGGAGAGCGGCAGGGTGATGGCGGCGAGGGCGGGGTCATCAGCATCTTCACGAAGCGGATCGTCAAGGGAGAGGATATCACGATCTTTGGTGACGGGGAGCAGACACGGGATTTTGTCTATGCTGGAGATATCGCTTCCGGGATTTGCGCGGCGCTTGTGACGAAGAATGTGAACACGGCTTACAATCTCAGCACACAGACGGAGACGAGCCTGCGTGAACTCGTGAGCATATTGAGCAGGGTCGTGGGAAGGAATATCATACCCCTTTACGGAAAGGAACGTCCCGGGGATATCCGCCGTTCGATGCTGGCAAACGGCAAGGCCTTCCGGGGGCTGGACTGGAGGCCGGTGGTATCTCTGGAGGATGGGCTTAGGCGCACGGTGGGTTATTTTGCGAAATAGGGCAGAAGACATTGGCTCCCGAGATGCGACTATGCGTTATAAGGCAAAGGAGGCTGGTTATGCGCCTTCGGGGGAATCTTTTCTTACTCATGGCGGCCTTTCTCTGGGGCACTACCTTTGTGGCACAAATGACGGGCATGGATCATCTGGGGCCTTTTACATATGCCACATCCCGTTATTTTCTAGGGTTCTGCTCCCTTCTTGTCCTCTGGTATCTTTATCGGGAACCTAGAGAGCGGGCAAGGTGGTCGGGGAATTATGAGCCGGGATGGAGAGCCGGGCTTGGAGCGGGCTGCATCATGTTTGTGGCCACATCCTTTCAGCAGGTTGCCATGCTTTATACCACAGCAGGAAAAACGGCTTTTATCACATGCCTCTACATCATTTTGGTGCCCATTGCCTCTGCTTTTCTGGGAAAGCGCATCGGCATGGGGAACTGGGCAGGCGCACTGCTGGCAATGACGGGGCTTTACTTTCTTTCCATACAGGGGGATTTTTCCCTTGGCTTTGGGGATGGGTTGGTGCTTGTCAGCGCCTTTTTCTGGACAGCGCATATTCTCTTTATCGGGCGCTTTGCCTGTCGCGTGGATCCCATCGAACTTTCGGCGGCACAGGTGGGCGTTTGTACGGTATTCAGCCTTTTTGCGGCGCTGGCTTTCGAGCGCATTCAGTGGCAGCCTATCCTGGAGGCAGGCTTTGCGATTTTTTACGGCGGTATCATGTCTGCAGGGGTGGCATTCACGCTGCAGATCATTGGACAAAAATATGCGGAACCGTCCCATGCGGCGATCATTATGAGTTTTGAAGCGATTTTCGGTGCAGCGGCCGGATGGATCGTGTTGGGCGAGGTTATGAGCGGTCTGGAGATTTTCGGATGCATTCTCATGGCGACCGGGATGATTGTGACGCAGATGGGGGATGTGCTCCAATCCCGGAGGAAAAGGCGGTCGTCTTAATATTTTTCTGCGCCCTTGCTATTTTCGCGGAATAATAGTATAATTCTACCGAAAGATTCTTGGAAATTTTCGAAGGGGAAGTGCTTGGCTTGAAGTTTGACGGCTGGAAGGTTGTTCTTGCATGTATGACGCTGGTTCTCTTCAGCTGAAGATCCAGAGAAGAGGGAGAGGCGAGGTCGTTTTGGCCTTGTCTTTTATTTTGTCTGTCCGAAATAGAGGATTTCATGTAAAATTCACGAATATGATTTAAATATTAAGGATAGAAATCATTTCAACACTGAATGAGTCTCCCGCTTCCATAAGCGGGAGTGAGAGCCTGTATCGCGTGGGTGGGGGCGGAGCGAAGCGGTATCCCCCACCCACAAGAAGTCAATCCGCGCGATATGGCTTGTCGTGCTCCTGAAAATACCGACGTGGATTGAAACAATTCATAACGAGTAGACTTAGCATACCCGAAGAATTCGGGGGGGATATCATGAACGGGAGGAGCCTGGTTTCTATGGCGGCAGATGATACGGCAATCCGGAGATCAATCGTTACAATAAAGGTGTTCGGTGTGGGAGGCGGCGGCAACAGTGTGCTTTTGCGCATGGCCCAGAGCGATTTCTCCGATATTGACCTGGTAGCCGTGAACACGGACGAGAAGCAGTTGGCCATTATGGAAGCGGCAGGCGTGAAGACCCTGCAAATTGGCGAAGCCATTACAAGGGGTCGTGGAACGGGTGGAAACATTGCCCTTGGAGAGCAGGCAGCCAAGGCAGATGAGAGAAAAATCAAGGCCATGATGCGCGGGGCAGACCTTATCTTTGTCACTGCAGGCATGGGAGGCGGTGCAGGTACGGGAGCTGCGCCGATTGTGGCGCGCATTGCGAAGGAACTGGGCATTCTCGTCATCGGTGTGGTGACGGTGCCGTTTTCCTTTGAGGGGCCGAGGAAGAAGAAGACGGCCAACGAGGGGATTGTAAAAATGCAGTCCCATATGGATGCCTTGATTGCCGTACAAAATGACAACCTGATGAAACTCCAGACAACGAAGCTTTCCCTCGTAAATGCCTTCAAGGCAGCGGATGAAGTATTGAAACAGGCGATTCGCTGTGTGACGGAGCTGATTCTGACCACGGGTGTGGTCAATGTGGACTTTGCCGATGTTACGACGATTTTCCGTCAGAGCGAGAGCAGCGATGCTCTTCTGGGCATCGGCCAGAGCAAGCGCAGCGCTGTAGATGCGGTGAAACAGGCCGTGGCAAGTCCCTTGATCGAAAAATCCCTGCAGGGCGCACGGGGAATTATCCTGAACATCACGGCGGATGAGACTTTGAGTCTTTGGGATGTGGATGAGGCGACGAAGTATATTTTTGAGAATACGGATCCTGAGGTGAATATCATCTTTGGCGTTGTGGTCGATAACAGCATGGAAGGGACGATCCAGGCGACGATCATCGCTACGGACTTTGTCGGAAGCACGGCGCTCAAGGCGCCGAAGGCAGAAGTTCCCAAAAGCCAGGATGCTGTGCAGCAGGGGTTCAATCTCAATACGCCGGATTTCATGAACAAACCCCAGTTGAGGCCGTCAGGCGATGCTTTCGCAATTCCGGCTTTCAAGATTACGGATTTCAACAATGGAAACTGAGCGGAAAGAGAATTTGGACTGGCTTTCTAGGACGGAGATGCTTTTGGGCAGGAAGGCCAGGGAGAGACTGTCGGAAAGCACGGTTGCAGTATTTGGCATAGGCGGTGTAGGTTCCTTCGTTGTGGAAGGGCTGGCCAGGTCAGGCGTTGGGCATCTGGTGCTTGTGGATCACGATGTGGTCAGTGTTACGAATATCAATCGTCAGCTTCCGGCCACAACGAAAACCATTGGCCAAAAAAAGGCAGAGGTCATGCGCCAGCGCGTCCTGGACATCAATCCCTCGGCTGTGGTTGATGTCGTTGATGAGTTTTACCTGCCGGAAAGGGCAGAGCATTTTTTCCTTTGGCCCTATGATTATGTGGTGGATGCGATTGACACCGTGACAGGGAAAATCGATCTGGTTTTGCAGTGCCAAAGGCGGGGGATTCCCATCATCTGCAGCATGGGGGCAGGGAACAAACTGGATCCTACGGCGTTTGAGGTGACGGATATTTACAAGACCAATGTGGATCCCCTCGCACGGATCATGCGAAAAAAGCTTAGGGAGCATGGTGTGGAGAAGCTCAAGGTCGTCTGTTCCCGTGAAGCCCCCAGGCAGATTCCGGGAGCCGATGGAGGCGCAAGGGAGCGTGTGCCCGGCAGCATTTCTTTTGTTCCCTCTGTGGCGGGATTGATTTTGGCCGGCGAGGTTGTGAAGGATATTGGCCTTCGGTATACTGGAAGCCGTTAATATTTACCAAAGGAAGTGCAGGGAAATATTTACAGCTTCTGCATATACCGCGAATGATTTGCAACTCATTCGTAAATTTTACGGTTCACCAGTATAGAAATATATCGTTTAAAATATATCGTCATATGGTTGACGTATTTTATTTTACATGCTAAAATTAATAAATTTAGGACTCGCCAATTCTGCAGGAATTGTGTTATAATGAATCATGTGGACACAGTTCTCACAGGAGGTGGGGTCTTTGCTCAAGGTAGGTGATAGGGTAGTCTATCCGATGCACGGTGCCGGAGTGATTGCAGGAATCGAGCAGTGCGAGGTTTTGGGAGAGGATAAGTCTTATTACGTGCTCAAGCTTCCTATGGGAAATCTCAAGGTCATGATTCCGGTGGATAATGCGGATCATATCGGATTGCGTGATATTATTTCCGAGGAGCAGGTGCAGGAGGTCTTGCAGGTGCTTCGATCCAAACCGGAGCGCATGATGGGAAGCTGGAATAAAAGGTTTCATGCAAATCTGGAGCGCATGAAGACGGGGAATCTTTGTGATGTTGCGGCAGTGGCTCGCAATCTCATCCAACAGGATAAGCAGCGTCGCATTTCCAGCGGAGAGAAGCGTCTCATGGATCTGGCGAAGCAGATTCTCGTGAGCGAGTTGGTCTATGCTTGTGAAAAAGAGCCGGATGAAGTGGAGAAGTGGTTGAAGGAGCTTGTGCTGAAAGGATCTGCGGGTTAGCAGTCCGCGTTTTTCGATGCGTCCGGTACGGCTCTGGTCTCACCGCTATGGTACACTGGTGGATCTCATGGATAAATTCAGACAGATTTCGCACGGCAAATCTGTTTGAATTTCTTTTTTTGCAAATAAGTGTTATGATACTACAGGGAAGGAGGTGAAAAGGATGCTTGACAGAATTTTGCGTATTATCATTGCCCTGTTGCTGGCTATGGTTGGCGGTGCATTGCTGCATCTTGCCAGTCCGGCACTGACGCTTTTCATCAGCACAGAGATCTTGAAAATGGATATGGGGATCTTCAAGCTCACCTTGGCGAGCATGCTTTGCATTTTGGTGGGAGCAGCTTTTGGTGGATTCATAGGTTTTTTCATTTCATCATTCCTGATTCGGCAGCTCAAACGATTCAATGTCTGGGTGGAAATGCAGTTCAACAAGATGCCGATCCATGATGTCATTGCAGGTGCCTGCGGCCTGTCCATTGGACTTGTCATTGCGAACCTTCTGAGTTATTCCTTTGCAAAAATTCCCGCTGTGGGAGATTATATTCCCGTAGTATTCAGCATTGTCCTGGGATATCTTGGCATACACATCACCATCAAGAAACGCAAGGAAATCGGAAGTCTCTTCGACGGGATTCCAAAGGCGCTGAAGGAGGCCATGCGGCCGAAGGACAAGGAGAAGACATCCGCCAAGCTGCCGGGAAGTGTTCTGGCAGAGGACAAGCGGTATAAACTCCTGGATACCAGTGTCATCATTGACGGGCGCATTGCGGATATCTGTGAAACCGGATTTTTGGAGGGGACACTGCTCATTCCGGTCTTTGTCCTGGAAGAGCTTCAGCACATTGCCGATTCTGCGGATGCACTGAAGCGCATCCGTGGGAGGCGTGGTCTGGATATTCTCCAGAAGATCCGCACAGAATCCAACAAGCTCAAGGTGGAGATCACGAATGTGGACTTTGAGGATATTGCCGAAGTTGACTCCAAGCTCGTGCGTCTGGGGCAGCAGGTGGGCGGAAAGATCGTCACCAATGACTTCAATCTCAACAAAGTGGCGCAGCTTCGCGGAGTGGAGGTTCTCAATATCAATGAACTTTCCAATGCGGTGAAGCCTGTGGTCATTCCCGGCGAGAGCATGCAGGTCACGGTGGTGAAGGATGGCAAGGAGCCCGGTCAGGGAGTTGCCTATCTTGATGATGGCACAATGATCGTTATCGAGAATGGCCGCCGCCATATCAACAACACCATCAGTGTGGAAGTTACCTCCGCCTTGCAGACCGCAGCAGGACGCATGATCTTCGCGAAACCAAGGGTGTGATGAAAAAAAGCTGGCAGGAAAAAATCTGCCAGCTTTTTTTCATCACGTCATGTCAGTTGTTCCAGCAGCCCCTGCCGTAGCGACGATGATGGCCGCCGTCGTAGCACTGGCCGTCTCCATGGTAACCCTGCCCATCCCGGTAGTAGGGGCATCCGTTCGGACCGCAGGGAGAATCTTCGTTGCCGCTGCTCTCCGCAGCGAAGACCTGCAAGGAAGTTGCTGCCATCACAGCGATTACCATAAGTGCGATTTTCTTTTTCATGTTGCATCCTCCATTCCAATGCTTATATATCATTTTCTTGGTATAAGGGGCGTTGGAAAACTCCGGCACGTTATCGCTGCAACGCACCGTTTTCGTTCTTCAACACTCTAATAGAATTATGCCATAGATATGTGACAGAATCATGACAAAATCAAAAAAAATTGACCATCATCAGCAGCAGGGGAACAAGAAGCAGTGCCGGAAGGTAATTGATGACCTTCAGGTTGGTGATGCCCGCCATGTTGAGCCCGAGAGCCATGATGATCAGGCAGCCTGTGCTGTTGAGTTCCGCAATGGCGGCATCGGAAAGATAGGGGGAGATGTGGTTTGCCAAAAGGACAATAGCTCCTTGGAAAACCAGGGTGAATCCGGCAGAGCCCATGACACCGATTCCCATGACAGCGCTCATCATGATGCCTGAAATGAAGTCCAGCAGGGATTTGGTGTAGAGCATGGCAAAATCGCCCCGGAGTCCCGCGTTCAGCGATCCCACAATGACCATGGCTCCGACGTTCATGATGAGACAGGAGGCAATAAAGGCATGGGCAATCTTGGCGCCCTCTCCGCTTCCGCTGAAACGGGAAGCGGTTTTTTCGGCATATCGGTTGATGCGCCCGTCCAGGTCTGTGGATTCACCGATGAAGATACCGACGACAATGGCGATGATCATGATGAGAATGTTCTGTTCCTGCACCACGCCCTGTATGCCAATGACAACAGTGCATATGCCAAGTCCCTGCATCAGGGCATTTGAGGTATTCTCAGGAATTCCTCTGCGGAGCAGCAGGCCGATGAGGCAGCCCAAAACAATGGCGATGCTGTTGACGATTACCGCGAACATGTATTTCATCCTCCTTTCGGACAAATACGCTCAAATTTTATCGAATGGTGTGTTGAAATGTATGTTATAATAAATATTGTTTTATCTCAAAGAAGGAGGATTCCGTCCATGAGCAAATTAACTCTGCCCACAGCCAAGGAGATACTGAAAAAACACACCACGGAGGAACATCTTTTCATCCACGCGGCATGTGTCAGCGCTGCCATGGGAGCTATGGCAGAATATTTTCATGAGGACAAGGAACACTGGGAGGCCATCGGCTGGCTTCACGACGTGGATTACGAAAAATTTCCCCAGGAGCATTGCCAGCATGTGAGGGAACTCCTGGAACCGGAGGGGGTGGAGGAGGAAGATATCCGGACCATCATCTCCCACGGCTACGGCATTACCACGGATGCTGTGGAGCCGGCTTCCGATATCGCAAAGAGCCTCTT
>DFES01000214.1 GCA_002369175.1 Selenomonadaceae bacterium UBA3796 | reverse complement strand
CGTCCCTCCGGGGGCGGCTTATTTTGTTTCATGTGCTTTCTCCACTTTATCTGACAGGCTTTTTAGATTTAGCATGTACCTGTGCGCACGATGGTTTGTATTTATAATGACATAATCTTTTGGCAAGGAAGATAAATGCGTTCTGATAGTACGGTCATTTTTTCCTATAGTTCCAGCGATTTCAGATAAGGTTGCTCCATCCTCAGAAAATAATGCGGCTTGAAGTAAAACAAAGCATATTGACTTGTCTGTTTTATCAGATATAAAATTGAACCCATTTAACAGATTCGAGTAATAATCCAATTGACTGTGCTTATCTTTAAGAATGGTTTTTACTCGAATGATACTCTTTTGTATGATCCACAAGAATCCGGTAATGAATGGTGTTAAATCACCTCTGTTGCCATAAGAATTGGTATCTCTAAATATTTTATAGTAGGTGCGTAAAGATTTTTTTATGGTTATAGACAGCCTTATTGCTACCAGTGGGCTTATTATGCGAGAAAGATAATATGACGTAATAAATCGAGAGGTGCGACCATTTCCATCATAGAATGGATGTATGTAACCAAAAAGGTAATGATAAATGGCTACTCTTACAAGACTTGGGATATTGTTGTCGTGCAAAATTTCAAGAGCCTTGTTCATGCTTGCTATAATACGGGATTCCGGCATCAATCCATGATGTATGACTTTTGTTTTAGACCAAACATCTACGGGACCGCTTCGAAATGTTTCGCCATCCGGAAGATTATTAGGATCTATCCGACGAATTTCATCACTGATAAATTCATCATAAAACGACCGCAAGTCAATGCTGTCCATAAAGGGTATATCTTGTTCAGTCTGAAGTTTTGCATATTTATTGACCGTACTCCAAAGCCGTACATTTTTAGAAGCGTAAGTATTGCCTTGTTCTTCCAGAGCTATTCTTATTTCTTTTCTAGTACTAGCCACTCCTTCGATATCATTGCTGGACTTGATTTCCTCTATTAAGCAGGTACGATAAAATGAATCTATGGCAATAGGTGGAATATCCTTTATTATGGTAGCTAGTTCATTCGTGTCTGGCAATATATCAGTGATTATTTTTACTAATTCATCTGTGTAATAAAAGAAAGCTGGAAATTGTTTTTGACTGTTGCCTGGGGTTATGCTGAAATCCAGTATATGCGTTAATGGTGAATTTATTAAAGTGTTATATGTGGAGTTCCATTCATGCTCATTGATGTGGAATAGTGTTCTTAAGGATATATTTTTCATAAAATGTCTCCTTGAAAAGAATACATGTACATATAAAATAAACAACTATCTATGAAAAAATAGCTATTTTTTCATAGATAGATATGCAACTATGAAAAAACAGCTATTTTTTCATAGTTGGGGGGCGGCTATATCATCAAGGCTTGCAACTCCCGCCGTTCCTCCGGGGCGGCTTTTTAACTTGCCTGTAACTTGCCTAGCTTCACCTTTTTGAATGCAGCGCCGCCCTTCGTAGGAGGCTGCCTTCTCGTCGATGCTTAGTCCATTACGCTATAGCATTTGCAGATACTCCATGAGAAGTCCCATCTCTTGGCCTATGTTTGCAAGAACAGGAGTCGGAATCTGGCAGCCCATCTTTGCATATGCTTTCTTGAAGGTCTTTTTTATCACCCTGAAGTCGGACTTACTGGAAAAACACTTGAGTGTAATCAGAATAGCCAGCACGTCAGTTTTTCCTATTATGTAGTTACCTGTGGAGTTCTGTGGAATGAAAAGCTGACGATGTATCTCTGTATCAGGTATCAGTTTCTGGAAGTGGCGTGCAGTGTTCGATGTGTATATGCGTCCGCCATGGGCGCAGGTGTTCCGAATGTCGCGGGCAACCAGGATGCTTGAGCATTTGTTTGTAATCCTTCTTGAATTGCTTGCGCATGAAGACATTAAGGAAATACTGATTTATTGCTGCTCTTCTCAAATGTCCTGTCATAAGATACAATAGGAATATAGGAGTTTACTTGAGTGAGGAGGTGCTTGTTATGTCGCAGAGCGAGTACAGTCATAGGAAACGAGTGCCGAAGCGTGAAAATTTTCTGCAGCAAATGAATCGAATCATTCCATGGAAACGATGGGTAGCTATGATATCTCCCTTTTATCCCGAGGGAAAGCGTGGCCGCCCGCCAAAAGAAATGGAATGTATGCTTCGCATGTATCTGATGCAGGCATGGTTTAACCTGTCCGATGAGGGGATTGAGGATGCCATTTATGACAGCTATTCCATGAAGAACTTCCTTGGAATTGATTTTCGCAAGCAACACTGGCGTGGATGCTGGAAGTGGTTACATCCATACGATCACGGCCACAGCCGCAAATGTCCATGATATTTGCGAAGCACACAAACTGCTGCGCAAGGATGACCATGTGCTGTATGCAGATTCCGGATATCTTGGCATTGAGAAACGTGAAGAAATTCGGCAGGACAGTCATCTCGCCAGCATAGAATACCGCATCGTGAATCGTCCTTCCCGTCACAGGATAACGAATGCATACAAAGGAATCGATTATGGTTGGTTGGAGGACAGTCGCAAGTCATCCGTACGCTGCAAAGTGGAACAAAGCTTGATAGGGGTCTGGATCTACTCTGTAAAGAGGTCTTGGATCGGTCATGACAAGCACACCACCTTACGAAATTTTCTTATAATTATAATATCATGCCGGGAGGTGAGTTGACAAGTGGCTGAGCGAAATTTAGAAATGCTGGTAAGGATACAGGGCGAACTGGACGGGTCGATGCCGGAATCCGTGCGCCGAGCCGTGGCGGATGCCGGGAGGCTGCAGGAGAGCCTTGCGGGGCTTAGAAGCACTATGGGGAAGACGCAGAGGCTCCAGCAGCTGCAGCAGGAAGCAGCACCGTTTTTATCAACGGCATTCCTACCGGACGCATCGGCGATCCCGTGAGCTGTGGCGGGAGCGTGGCAGAGGGCAGCGAAAATGTGTTCATTGGCGGGCGAATACAGGTTTTGGCGCAGTTTCTTGAAAAATGGCGGGCTATGATAGAATAAGCAAACTGCGGCTTGCCCTACAGTTTTGCCTACATTTTGCCTACAAAACATTAGATTTTTCAAAACGTGCTTAAATACGCAAATAAGCTCTATCCCTAGAAAAAAAGGGGCTGGAAAGGTTTGCTAAAGTGTGTTAAAATCAAACTATTGCTTCTTGCGAAAAAAATGCAAAACCTTTCGTTTAAATTTTAGATGGAAAAGATCGGATGTGATACTATGGCAGGAAACAAGGAAATGATTACGGGCGGCGATTTCAAGCGCATGGTGGCGGGAGCTTACAGCGAACTTCTGCTGGAATATGAGAATATCAACAAGCTTGCAGGAACCGATGCGTTTCCGGGGACACACGTTCTGCGGACCATGGGAGCGGCAATCATGCCCCTGGCGGATGTGAGGGATGAGAGTATCGGCGGGCTTGCAAGGCGGGTTTCCACTGCAGCCTTGTTCGGTGCGAGGGGAAATGCGGGCGTGGTGTTGTCCCAGCTTTTTCGTGGTCTCAGCAAGGGGCTTTCCGGCAAGTACGAGGCAACATCATCTGAATTCGGCAAGGCTTTCCAATATGGCATCCTCTATGCGGAACGCGTGCTCCACGAGGGGTCGGAGCATCCTTTCATCACGGTTGCAAAAGCAGTTGCGAAGGGGGCCTACCACGCAGTGCGGGCAAATCTTCCCATTACGGAAATTCTTGCAGCGGCGATTGCGGCCGGAGAGAGTGCAGTAGTCAGGATTGGGAGAGAAGACGCAGGCGCGAGGATCATGTTCATTTTCCTCAAGGGATGCCTGAACGGTTTGGATGGGAATTTTGTTTCGCCGGCGGTCAGCCTGTCCCTGGGGCTTACGGCTTCCAACGGAAACATGCCGAATCCCAGGGATGATCTCGTCCGTCCGTACTGCGTGCGTTTCCGGGTAAAGAATCATCTGATCGACATGGCGGAAATGGAGAAACAGCTGAAGGATTTCGGAAATTTTGCGTTGGTGGAGCATTGGGAAAACGGCATCCATGTGCATATCCATACGGATCATCCCGGCAAACTCATGGAGTGGGCCATCGGACTGGGACCGCTCCGGGACATCCACATTACGAATATGTCAGAAACCCATGCGCTTGGAGTGCATGATGCCATCATGCCCGTGGGGGCGATTGCCATGGTGGATGGAAAGGAGCAGGCAGCCCGGATGCAGGAGGCAGGCGCCCATATCATCGTGACAGGGACGAAGGAGCGCTGTCCCGCTGTAGCGGAACTGGTGGGAGCCGCGCACAGTGATTTTGCGTCTTCTTATGTGCTGGTAGCTCCCCGGATGGAGTATTGGATGGTATTCCGCCAGGCAAAATACATGCTGGGCGAGCGCGTAGAATTGGTGCTTTGCAAGGATGAGGCATCGCAGGAAAAGGCGCTGAGGGCTTTCGACGGACAGAAGACAGCCTCGGAAAACGCTGCAAGCATGGTACAGGCGGCGGGGAAAGATGCTTGAGCATTTCTTCGGTGGATTTGAGTGCAATCATGCAGGCATTTGTGTGATGTCTGCATTTTGTCTGTGTGGTACACGATCTGAGCAAAGCTTCGCAAAAGGGCAGGAATCTGTTTCGTCAAGGAGCTGGATGATGAAGTGAGGGCGAAACCAGGGCTGTATTAGGGGGAAGGAAGTTGTTGAAGGACATTACGATACTGTCGCTGGCAACAACGACAGCTTATACAAGGGGATGCCGTGACTACAGGGAGGCGCTGGTGAAAGACCTGCACAGGGAAAATGGCGTACTGCCGACCTATGTGGGGCTTGTCTGCAATGAGGGACAGGAAGACAGTCATGTCAGCATATGCCTGTCCAGCAACGGGACTTCCGTGGAGTCGTATCTCTGCGACTGTCCCTCCGCTGCTGTCCATCTGGAGGCTTGCCATCATGTGGTGGCTGTTCTGAAGGCAATTCAAAAGATGCAGGAAGAACAGGAAGTGTCCGGGAAGAAATCCGGTTTTTCCGTGAAAAAGATGTCCAAGGGCGTGGATTATTCCGCAGGGGATCGTATGCTTCGTATTTTTGAGGATGCGGCGCATGAGGATTTCGTGCCACAGGTTTTGCGATTGGAACCGCATCTCTTTTTCCAGAACCGCTATTATCAGCGCAATTACTGGCTTGAATTTCGCATTGAGGAACATCGGCCCTACGTCATACGGAACCTCAGGGAGTTCATGTTATGCGTGGAAACGGGAGAGTCTGTGCATTTTGGGAAGAATCTTACGGTGGATACTGCACATATGGAATTTGCCGATGACGTATCCCGGGGGTTATGGCAGATCATGGTGGAAGCATGGAAGGACGAGGTCGGCGATGGCGTCTATTACCGGATGAACTCCACCATAAGCTTCAATCAGAAGCAGTTCCGGCTGAATGCCAGTCGTCTCTGGAAATTCCTGCAACTCATGGGGCAGCAGGAATTCATGTTCAGCTACGAGGAAGAACAGACGCGGCCGGCAAAGGTGATTCCGGAAAATCCGAGGTTCCGGATAGAAGTGAAGGAGCACGGCAGCTCCGGATGCATCCATTTGCTCAATGATTCCCTGGTTCCTCTAGATAAAGATTGCCGCATACTTTACGGAGATGGATTTTTCTATCTTCTGGAAGAGCGTTTTGCCAGAGAAGCGGGGCTTCTTTTGGATGTTTTTTCGCGAAATCGGCGCGTTTACTTGGAAGGTGCCCATATGCCGCGTTTTTTCAGCGGAATCATGCCCAGGCTGCGGCGCATTGCAGAGGTGAACGTGGCAGAAAAATTCCAGCAGCGGTTTTTGATGGATCCCCTGCAGGCGGAATTCTACCTGGATTATTACAGGGATGGGTTGGAGATCCGCCCTGTGTTCCGCTACGGCGAAAATTCCTTCAATCCCGTTTTGCAGCAGGAACCGCAGGCGATGAATGAGAGAATCATCATCCAGGACAAGAGCCTGGAGCGGGAACTGCTCAGTTGTTTTGACCGTTACGGTTTCCGCTCGGAGCACGGGAGCATGGTGCAGGAGGACGAGGAGAGATGTTATGATTTTCTGACGGAGGCATTGCCGGAGCTTGCAAAGAAAGCTGACATTTTCTATGCGGACAGCTTTGAAAAGAAACCCGTGCGGGCGGTGCCGAAAATCACGGCGGGGGTAAGCGTCAACGACAAGAATCTCCTGGAGCTTACCTTCAGTGCCAAGGATATTGATTTCGAGGAACTTATGGACATTCTGGCAGATTACCGTCAGAAGCGTCGTTATCACCGCATGAGGGACGGGTCTTTCGTTACCCTCGAAGAACAGCAGCTTTCGGCTCTGTCGGATTTTGTAGAAAACACGGGCATCCGGAAGGGGATGGCAGATGAAGAGCGAAAGGTGCAGCTTCCTCTTTCCAATGCCATGTACCTGGATGAATTGGCACGGGAAGATGAGAGCCTGCGCCTGGAACGCAGCAAGAGGTTCCGGGCGATGGTGCGTGACATACGTCATCCGGGGGATTCGGAGGTTGACGTTCCGGAAACTCTCAAGGGCATCCTGCGGGATTATCAGGTCACGGGATTCAGCTGGTTGTCCGCTTTGGCTCACTGTGGCTTGGGCGGGATTCTGGCAGATGATATGGGACTTGGGAAGACCTTGCAGGTCATTGCATTCCTGATGGCGCACAGGGAGGAAGGAAAGCCTCCTTCTCTTGTGGTAGCGCCGACCTCCCTCATGTACAACTGGATGGACGAGATCCAGCGTTTTGCCCCGGAACTCAAGGCTGTTGTGGTGACGGGGAACAAGGCAGAGCGAGAGGAAATCCTTGGGAAGATCGATGAAGGGATGGATGTGGTCATCACCACATACAATATGATGAAGCGGGATATTGCCCTGTATGGGGAGAAGGAGTTCCGCTACTGTTTTCTCGATGAGGCGCAGCATATCAAGAATCCGATGACACAGAATGCCCGTTCCGTGAAGAAACTGAGAACAGCAGGATATTTTGCCCTGACGGGCACGCCAATCGAGAATACCTTGACGGAACTTTGGTCCATCTTTGATTTTCTCATGCCGGGGTATTTGGGAAACCATGCGAAGTTCAAGCAGCGCTATGAGATCCCCATTGTGCGTGCTCAGGACGCGCATGCGATGAAGGATCTCAGGCGGCATGTGATGCCCTTCATTCTCAGGCGCATGAAAAAGGATGTCCTGCGGGAACTGCCGGATAAGGTGGAGAGCCGCAGAACCAGCGAGATGACGCCAAAGCAGGCGAAGGTCTATCAGGCGTATTTTTTCAAAAGCCAGAAGGAATTCGCTATGGCGTTGGAGGAGAACGGATTTTCAGGCTCCAGTATCAAGATCCTTTCCATTCTTACAAGACTGCGACAGATCGCATGTGATCCATCCTTGTTCCTGGAGGATTATGACGGTGGTTCCGGCAAACTGGACATGCTGGAGGAAGTGGTGGCAGAGGCTGTTTCCGGCGGCCATCGCATGCTCGTGTTCTCGCAATTTACAAGCATGCTGAAAAACATTGCAAGACGCCTGGAGGGCAGGGGGGTGGAGTATTTCTATCTGGACGGCATGACTCCTGCTCTGGAGCGGATGCGCCTCGTAAAGGAATTCAACGGGGGAGAGATTCCCCTGTTTCTCATTTCCCTCAAGGCAGGGGGGACGGGTCTTAATCTCACCGGAGCGGATATGGTCATCCACTACGATCCATGGTGGAATCCGGCGGTGGAGGATCAGGCAACGGATCGGGTCTATCGGATCGGGCAGCAGAAGAATGTTCAGGTGCTCAAGTTCATTGCAAAGGATACCATTGAGGAAAAAATCTATCAGCTGCAGGAAAAAAAGAAATCCCTCGTCGACCAGATGATCCAGCCGGGAGAGAATTTTCTTTCGAAGCTTACGGAAGAAGAGATTCGGGAGCTCTTTCGGTGACAATTTCCGCAATATGAAAAAGCCTTGGCCATCACGCCAAGGCTTCACCTGACAAAAGGGTCCAGGATGCCGTTCCCCTCTTATGTCTAAAACCTGCAACTCGCAGGTGGGTGCCCTAAGTCCGCTTTCTGCTATTCGTTCGAGACGACCCAGCATCCGTCGGAGTCAAATCGGATTCCCTAGAAAAAATGTAGGTTAGACATATATGAGGGCTCACGCACATCCCAGGCAGTTCCTTTCTTTAGTTGTATCATAGCACAAAAAAAAAGCGTGCGCAAGTCTTGACAAGGCTGGATTTTGAGAATTTTTGATATTTTGGAGAAAAAACAGAGAAAAAGCGGAAAAAGATGAAGGCGTCTCATTTTATCATCTGCAATACGAAGTAGGTGAAGCCACCGGCAATGAGAGGCCCGACGGCAACGCCTTTGAGGAAGAAAACGCCGAACATGGTACCGATGATGAGGGCTGAGACAACCTCCGGAGTTGTTTTCAGAAGGGTGACGCCGCTGCCGCCTGCCATGGCTGCCAGTATGCCGGCAATGATGGCGATGATGCCGATGGGAGTCCGGAAGGAGTCCACCATGGTCTGAATGGTCACGGTGCCGTTGGCAATGGGGACAAGAATGGCGGCCGTGAGCAGGATGATGCCCCAGTTCAGACCCTGAGTGCCAAGGGCATCAAGCATCGAAGTAAGGCCGAGTATCTTCAGTGCGAGCACGATGCCCGTGGCATATACGACCGTCATATTATGGCCGATGAGAGAGAGCAGGAGCACGGTGCCCAGAGTGATATATTCTGTATACATGACAAGACTTCCTTTCCGAAAGGGTCGTTACGACAGGCAATCTCTGTCGAAACGCCAAATGGAATGTTTT
>DFES01000136.1 GCA_002369175.1 Selenomonadaceae bacterium UBA3796 | reverse complement strand
AGTCAAGAACCGTGAAGATGGGGTGCGTGAATTCATCAACACGCCCTAGGGAAACGATGAAGGTTTCCTCAGGACAAGGGGGATTTTGGATGAAATGCTATACATGTGGACGCGAATTGGATGATAAGGGAATATGTTCTTACTGTGCCGATGGGGCGAAAGTCAGGGTTTTGTCACGTGAGGAGAAAAATTTCTACGATGGGGTCACGATAGAGGAGACTCCGGAAGGAACAAGGGAGGAAGGCCCCCGCTTCTACAAGCGGGATCGATTTCGTGAAGCCGGAATTCGCTTTCATCAGATCCATCTGGGTTCTCCCAAAAAGAATTGGCTCAACTGGGTGATCGGCGGTGTCGTTCTGGCGGCTATTCTGGGTATCGTGCTCTTTGTTGCTCTGCCCATCGCATTGGTGCTTGCCGCCGTTGCTGCTGTCGTATGGGTGTTCCTGAGTTTTTTCCAGGGTCTATAGGAGAAACGCCCCATGATTTGCATTCACTGCCTCCTGCTGAGACAGGACCAGCCAGTGGAATCGCAATAGTTCAAGTTTTGCCCATGGCAAAACTTGAACTATTGCATTATAAGCGGTATAATATGACCGCTTAATGAGCACAAGCGAAGAGCCGTGCGAATTTAGCGGGAATATATGCCCTTGTGGTATAATATGACCGCTTAATGAGCACAAGCGAAGAGCCGTGCTTGATCAATATGCCCTGAAGAGGCGTGGATTTATGGGGAGTATATATTTTTATGTCCAACGTGTATGAGCGAGTTGAAAAATTTTATAACGAGCACAAGGAGTCGGAACTCATTCTGTCCATGGATGAAGTGGAGCGTTATCTGCGAAAAAAGGCATGGCAGGGAAGGAAAGACCGTGAACTGAGGCAGCAATGGGACGTGGTGTCCGTTATTCTGACCTATATTTTGGAGCAGAATCTGGAGGGGCTGTTTGCCCTGACCGTCTACGACTATCAGGAAATCATGTACCGAATTTCGGAGAAGCAGAAGGGATTTTCCCTGAAGGAAGCTCATGTTGCGGGTGTCCTGGAATTCTTAGAGAATTTTTATGATTTTCTGGATAGTCCCAATGCCTTTCACTGGAAAGAGTGTCTTCGGGATGCGAGGGAATCCTTCTATGAGGACGGTTGTTTTTCGATGCCGAAGCGGAGGGAGGCAGGGGATTTTTACACCACGCTGGAGCACATGGATGAGATTACGGCGGAGGACATGGATAGGCTCAATTTCATCCTGGACAAGCTTCTCCATGATATTGGAGAATACTTTCACCAGGCGGAGTTCGTCATGGATCTCACAAGGGCAGTGGCTCTTTTCGGCGGCCCGAACTATGAGCATCCCGCTGATCCGGACGAGGCGGGTCAGGAGGCTTTCTGGTTCAGCTTTTGGGATTATTTCCTGTTCGATTATCACTTGCTGGCAACGGATGAAACGCCTTTGCGTTATTTCTATACACATGAGAAAAAGAATCTGGAGCCTACGGAGGCCGATATCATCCGCGATCTCCTGAAGGCGAGGTTCACCGTTTTTTACATTGAGAATATGGACGGGGATTTTGTCACCTGCCGCAATATGTTTACGGATGAGCTCATTGACCTTCCCGCTCCCGATACGTTCCTGCCGGATTACAACAAGGTCATCCTGTACGGACATATCCATGCCCGGGGGGTCATGCTGCTCAACTATATCACCACGGTTCCTGCCAGCGGACTTCTCAGGAAGCGGATCAAGGAGGAGATATTGAGACAGTTTGAACTTTTCAAATATCAGGAGACGAAGGCTACGCTTGAAGGCTTCTTCCTGCGCCAGGCGGCAGCCGTCCGGCATATCATCCATATTCTTACGGATTATGCCCAGCTCAGGGTTGTTCCAATGAAGGATTGTCCGGCACCCATCGTGCAGGCGGAGGGACTCCGGGAGCGCTTTGCCGCTGCGGAAAAGCGGCTGCAGGAATCTGCATGGAAGCTGGGATTCAGTTCGCATGGCGTGGAGCTCCTCACCAAGCTCTATCGGGATTTTTTGACCTGTTCCGACCTTTCCGATGCCATCAAGCGTCGTACGGCAACGCTGACAGCAGTTTTGCTGGTTTTTGCCAAGGCAAATGGCGCAGAGCTCCAGGACATCAGCGATGGAATCGGTGTGCTGGGTGCAGACAGGAGCGCAGTGCTCCGCGTGATGCCCAAGGTGCAGGAAGCCGTTGGCTGCATTCCCTTCGACCCGCGCTATTTGACAGAGGAAGGATTTGTGCACTCCCTGTTTTTTCAGCAGTGAGGCTCCATGTCCGTCATGCTTACAGGAGGCATCGATGTTATCTGATATTACGATTGGCCAATATTTTCCGGGGAATTCCCTGTTGCATCGCATGGATCCGAGGGTAAAGGTCAGCCTGCTCCTGGTCTTTATCATCGGAATTTTTCTTTTCGACACGGCAGGCGCATATGCCCTATTGTCCCTTTTGCTCGTGAGCCTTTTTCATGTTTCCGGTATCCCCCTGCGGATGATGGCGAAATCTCTGCGCCCTCTTTTGTGGATTATCCTCTTTACCTTTTTCATTCACCTTTTCAGCACTCCTGGAGAAGAATTTGGAAGGTTCTGGATATTTTCCGTGACATGGGAAGGCTTGCGGCAGGGTTCTTTTATCTGCCTGCGCCTCATCCTGCTCATTCTCTTCTCCTCGCTTCTGACATTCACCACAAGTCCCGTGAAACTCACGGATGCCCTGGAACGTTTGCTTTCCCCATGGAAGCGCATCGGCGTTCCGGCGCATGAACTGGCCATGATGATGACCATTGCCCTGCGCTTTATCCCGACCATTCTTGAGGAAACGGATAAAATCATGAAGGCCCAGCAGTCCAGGGGGGCGGATTTTTCTACAGGAAATCTCCTGCAGCGCGTGAAACACATTGTTCCCGTTCTTGTACCCCTTTTCATCTCGTCTTTCCGTCGCGCCGACGAGTTGGCGATGGCCATGGAAGCCCGCTGCTACCACGGAGGTGAGGGGCGGACCCAGATGAAGACGCTTCGCATTACTTCCGTCGATTATGCGGTCTGCGGGGCAAGCACACTGTTGTGCGGGATTCTGGCTTTTCTCAAGTGGAACCAGTTTTGAGGGAATGGAGAAAGAACAAGGAAGGTGGATATGAAGAGGGAACATAAGGAGGAAATGAAAGCGCGGGCGCGCAACATTCGTCTGACTGTGGCTTATGACGGAACCAACTACCATGGTTTCCAAAGGCAGCGGCCTCCTGTGACTGCCGTACAGAATGTTCTGGAGGCGAAATTGGAAAAGATTTTCGGGGATTCCATTGAATTGGCTGCCTCCGGTCGGACGGATGCGGGGGTTCATGCCTATGGGCAGGTTGTGAATTTCTTTACCGATGGACGCATTCCTGTTGCGCGCATCCCTCTGGCGGTCAACAGCCTCCTTCCGGATGACATTGTCGTTCTGGAAGCGGCAGAAGCAGATGCCGGTTTTAGCGCCCGTCACAGCGCAAAGAGCAAGACATATCTCTACCGCATTCAGAGAGGAACCTTTCCGAATCCGTTTACGAGGCATTACGCGTGGCATGTGGGGCATCCCTTGGATGTGGAGGCAATGGAAGAGGCGCTGCGGGCCATTCTGGGCACGCACGATTTTTCGAGCTTTCGCGCCAGTGGCGGCGCTCCCATGAGCCCTGTGCGCACAATGTACCGGGCGGAACTTGCGGAAAAAGGGGACATGCTTGAGATCCTGATCCATGGCAACGGTTTTCTCTACCATATGGTACGCAATATCATCGGCACTTTAGTGAATGTGGGGCAGGGACGCATATCCCCCGAAGGGTTCCGGGTGATCCTGGAGGCGAAGGATCGGAAAAAAGCAAGCCCTACGGCTCCGGCTCAAGGACTCTACCTCCATTCGGTGGAGTATTGAATTTTCAACACGCTCTGACTTTTTATTTTATCTAACTTTTTATTTTATTCGGAAGGAAATCCGGGAGTTGTGGCGAATTACTCCAGTAACGAAATCAAAAGTATTCCGGATTATGGTAGCTGTTGTTGCGCGTCACCGGAGAAAAGGAGTGATTTTATGGAAATGCTACTGGGGTTTGTGGTACTGCTGACCTGCTTGGTTGTTGGAGTCCGGCATGGAGGCATTGGGCTGGCGGTCATCAGCGGTATCGGTCTTATCATTTTCACATTTGGCTTCGGTTACAAACCGGGGAAACCGCCGATCGATGTCATGCTCATCATCATGGCGGTGGTCACATGTGCAGGCTTCCTTCAGACGTCCGGCGGACTGACGGTCATGCTCAAGTATGCTGAGAAGTTCCTGCGGAGCAATCCAAAGCATATCACGATTTTCGCACCTCTTACGACCTGGTTCCTGACCATTCTCTGCGGCACCGGTCATGCGGTGTATACACTGTTCCCCATCATTTATGATATTGCCATCAAGCAGAACATCCGTCCCGAGCGGCCTATGGCAGTCGCTTCCGTCGCGTCCCAGATGGGTATTTGTGCGTCTCCTGCCTCTGTGGCTGTGGTTTCCGTTGTAGCCTTTTTGGCAGGTGCCGGAAGCAACTATTCCCTCCTGCAGGTGCTCATGGTATCTGTTCCTGCAACGGGGCTTGGTGTCTTCTTTGCAGCTCTGTGGAGTTACCGGCGCGGCAAGGAGCTCTCTGAGGATACGCGTTTCCAGGAGTTCATCAAAGATCCCGAGAACAGGGCTTATGTTTACGGCGATACGGAGAGTCTATTGGATAAGGAACTTCCGAAGGAATACTATCGCGCCATGTATATTTTCCTTGCGGGTATTGTGGTCATCGCGATTCTCGGCAATGCGCCTTCCCTGTTGCCGCATTTTGACAACGGAAAGGGTGTCATGAAACCCATTTCCATGGTCCTCGTCATCCAGATGGTCATGCTCTTCGTGGCATCCATGATTCTGATGACCTGCAAGGTCAAGGCGAAGGATGTGGGCAATAGCCAGGTGTTCCGCTCCGGTGTTGTGGCTCTGGTATCTGTTTACGGTGTTGCATGGATGGCGGATACTTTCTTTGGTTCGCATATGGCATTCCTCAAGGAGTTTCTCGGCAATGCGGTACAGACATATCCCTGGGCCTATGCGGTGTTGGCTTTCCTGACTTCCAAACTCGTGAATTCCCAGGGCGCGGCAATTGCCATCGTCGTTCCTATGGCGCTGAATGTGGGGATGGATCCCGTTCTGATTCTGTCCTTCATCTCCGCCTGCTATGGTTACTTCTTCCTGCCGACCTATCCTTCGGATCTGGCCTGCATCGGATTTGACCGTTCCGGCACAACGAGGATCGGCAAGTATATTTTGAACCACAGCTTCATGATACCCGGTCTGATCGGTGTATCCTCCGGCTGTCTGGTAGGGTACATCGTGGCTCACGCAATTCTGTAACCCCGTTTTCCTTACGGCTGCCGCACGTTGATGAAACGTGGGGCAGTTTTTATGTATATATGCGGGCATGACATTGTATGCGAAGGATAGGAGAGAGTATGCATAAAGAATTTTTGATGGGTAATGAGGCCATAGCCCTTGGATCCATTGCTGCAGGGGTAAAGCTCGTCGCAGGGTATCCGGGGACACCTTCCACGGAGGTGCTGGAAACCGTGGCAAAGCGCAATCCGGGGGACATCTATGTAGAATGGTCTGTCAACGAAAAAGCTGCCATGGAAGTGGCGGCAGGGGCAGCATACAGCGGCGCGAGAGCCATGGTCACCATGAAGCAGGTAGGGCTCAATGTGGCTTCCGATCCTCTGATGAGTTTGGAATATGTTGGCGTCAAGGGCGGCATGGTTGTGATGGTGGCAGATGATCCGGGCCCCATATCTTCACAGACAGAGCAGGATACGAGAACCTTTGCCATGTTTTCCAAAGTTCCGCTGTTTGATCCTGTCTCTGTGGCAGAAGCTTATGAAATGATACAGGAAGCCTTCGATTTTTCCGAGAAATATCATACACCGGTGTTCTTCCGGTGCACCACGCGGGTGGATCATGGATATGAAGCCATTGAGGTCAAGGATGAAGCGGAATATCGAAAGGTGGAAATGGAAGGATTTGTAAAGGATTCCTCCCGTTGGGTGATTTTTCCACGACTCTCCCTGAAGAATCACGGACAGATCGAGAAGAGGAACAGGGAGCTCACGGCGGTTCTCTCAGCGTATCCGAGAAATGCCATGCACCGGGAAAAGGGAAGATATGAAGGGGGTTCCGGAGGGAAGGGCATTGTGACGCACGGCATCAGTTACATGTATGCCCTGGATTCCATGGAAAAGGAGCATCACGTGCGCATCCTGAAGGTAGCGACGCCCTTTCCCTTTCCGGAGGAATTGGCGCTTCGTTTTCTCGAGGGTCTGGAAGAGGTTCTCTGCATCGAGGAGCTGGATCCTGTCTTGGAAAGAGCGCTTCTCGAAATCTGCGGCAGGCACCACTTGCAGGTCCGGATTCGGGGAAAGCTGACCGGGGACATTGCGGCAGCAGGGGAGAACACGATGCTGTCCGTCGGAAGAGCCATCCGATTTTTTCTCGGCTTGGAAGAGGAGCAGCCGGCAGAACCGGCGGATATCCCTCTTCCGGTGCGTCCGCCGGTTCTTTGCGCCGGCTGTCCCCACCGCGCCTCCTTCTATGCCGTAAAGCAGGCAATGAAGGGGAAGAAGACCATTTACTGCGGGGATATCGGCTGCTACACTCTTGGAAATGCAATGCCGCTGGATATGTGCGATACCTGCCTTTGCATGGGAGCAGGCATCAATATCGCCCAAGGCGTCGGCCATCTTGACAAGGGGATGAAGTGCTTTGCTTTTGTGGGGGACTCCACGTTCTTTGCCGCCGGGCTCACCGGTGTTGTAAATGCTTTCTACAATCAGGCAGACATGACGCTGATCGTTCTCGACAACTCCACTACGGCCATGACAGGGCATCAGCCCCATCCGGGGACGGGACGCACCGTCATGGGGCAGGTAGTGGAGAAAGTCAGCATTGAGAAGGTTTTGCGGGCCATTGGCGTTGCTACGGTAGAGACTGTGAATCCTCTGGACTTTGCGGAAGCAAGGGATACTGTGAAACGGGTTTCGGAAGAGCCGGGGGTCAAGGCCGTGATTTTCCGTTCGCCCTGCATTGCTGTCACAAAGCCTGCAGCTTCTTCTGCAGTCCATGCGGAAACCTGCATTGGCTGCAAGAAGTGTATCCGTGAAATTGGGTGTCCAGCGCTTGTTTTGCGGGAGGGAAAAGCATACATCGATCCATCCCTTTGCACGGGATGTACCTTGTGTGAGCAGATTTGTCCCACAGGCGCGATCGGGGGTGGCAAGAAAAATGAGGAATAAGAATATTATCCTGTGCGGTGTCGGAGGGCAGGGAACGATTCTCGCTTCCAAACTCATGGCTGCCGCCGCCATGAAACGTGGCATGGAAGTGAAAACGGCGGAAACCATTGGTATGGCTCAGCGGGGCGGAAGCGTATTCTCTCATGTGCGGCTGGGAGAAGGACTGCAGTCCCCGATGATTGCACCGGGGAAAGCGGATATCATCCTTGGCTTTGAGCCGGCAGAGACGCTTCGCCATCTTCCCTTCCTCAGGAGGGGGGGCACCGTGGTGGCAAGCACGTCTCCGATCTTGCCCACAAGCGCGCTCATCGGACAAGCTTCCTATCCGCTGGAAGATATTTTGCGGCATCTCAGGGAGCATACGGAGAAATTGACACTGGTGGACAGCGAGACGGCAGCAAGCGCGCTCGGATCCGCAAAAGTTCTCAATGTCCTGCTTTTGGGAGCGGCGGTGCGGACAGGGGCGCTGGGCCTCACCATTGAGGATATCCGAGAGGCTCTTCGCGAGAAAGTACCGGCCAGGTTTCATGAACTGAATGAGAAAGCATTGATGTATACGGAAGAAAAGAGGACGTCATGAAAATCAACGAAACGCAGTTAAAGCAGACAAACAACCAGATACAGAGACTTCTCAAAGTCAATAATTTTTACGGAAAGAAATTGAGGGAGGCAGGGATTCAAGGGGTTCGGACTGTGGAGGATTTTGAGCAGCTTCCTTTCTCCCAGAAACAGGACCTTCGTGATGCCTACCCTCTGGGATTGATGGCGGTGCCGGAGGAAGAGGTTGTGCGCATCCATTCTTCTTCGGGAACCACGGGAACGCCTGTGATCATTCCCTATACTTCGAAGGATGTGGATGACTGGGCGGAGATGTTCAAGCGCTGTTATGAATTTGCCGGAATTACGAACCGGGATCGCATCCAGATCACGCCGGGCTATGGACTCTGGACGGCAGGCATCGGTTTCCAGAATGGAGCGGAGAAACTGGGTGCCATGGTGGTTCCCATGGGTCCTGGAAATACGAACAAGCAGATCCAGATGATGATGGATATGAAGTCAACGGTTATTACAGCTACATCTTCCTACGCGCTCCTTTTGGCAGAGGAAATCGAGAAACGGGGCATCAAGGACAGGGTATACCTGAAAAAGGGCGTCATCGGTTCCGAGCGCTGGGGCAAGAAAATCCGTGACAGGATTTCCTCGGAACTGGGAATCGAGCTCTATGACATATACGGCCTCACGGAGATCTACGGCCCCGGCATCGGCATCAATTGCAAGTACGACACGGGAATGCATATCTGGGACGATTATGTATATCTTGAAATCATCGATCCGAAGACAGGCAAGAACGTTCCCGATGGAGAGTTCGGCGAAATCGTCCTCACGACATTGGTGAAGGAGGGCGCGCCTCTCATTCGCTATCGCACGCATGATATTTCGCGCATTCTTCCCGGACAGTGCCCCTGCGGCAGCAGGTTCCCGCGCATTGACATCATTTCCGGGCGCAGCGATGACATGATCAAGATCAAGGGCGTCAATGTGTTTCCGAAGCAGATTGAGGAAGTTCTGGAAGGATTTCCGGAACTTTCCAGCGAGTACCAGATCCGGCTTTCCCACCTGGACGGCAAGGATACCATGCGCATCTATGTGGAGACGAATGGCAGCGTGAATTTCCAGGAGATGGCAGGAAAAATTGCAGCTGCCGTCAAGAGCAAGATCGGCTTCACCCCGCTGGTCAAGATCGTGGAAATCGGAATCCTCCCGCGCAGCGAAAAGAAGACGAAGCGGGTCATTGACGAGAGATACGATTGATTCACCGAAAAACAGGAAAAGCCGGCTCCCCGGGAAGGAGCCGGCTTTTCCTGTGAAAATCACAACGTGTCCTTTGTGTGTTTCATGATGTTCTTGCTGAAATCGATGAAGGATTGGGCAGCTTTGGATATGTAGCGATTCTTTTTCCATGCGAGCCCCACATCAACGAAGAGAGGCTCTGCCAGGGGAACAGCCTTGATGCCGGCGGAATCCTCCAGGACGATGTCAAGCAGGAATGCAATGCCGACACCACGGGAAACCAGCCCTTTGATGGTGATGATCTGATTGGATTCCAGCACGATATTGGGAGTGATATTGGAGGCTTTCATCTCCTCCAGAATGGTCTGGCGCAGGAAGGAGCCTTCCTTTAGCATGATGATGTCGGAGGCGGCAATATCTTTGAAGGACAGGAAATCCTTTTGCGCCAGGGGACTGGTTTCGGGGACGCAGGTTACGATCTGATTTTTGGACATGGGAAGGAGCTGCAGGTTCGTGGAGGCGCTGGGGATGATGATGATGCCGAAGTCAAGCTCATCTCTTTCCAGCTGCTCCCGGATGGTTACAGATCCTTCTTCGTAGAGATAGATGTCCAAATTGGAATAGCGGTGGCGGAAACTGGAGAAGATCTTCGGAAAGAGGTAGGCTCCCATCATGGGAGGGATGCCGATCTTGATGGTTCCCTTCTGGAGCTGCTTGTAGTCGTTTACTTCGAGGATGGCATCCTGGATGTTCCG
>DFES01000056.1 GCA_002369175.1 Selenomonadaceae bacterium UBA3796 | reverse complement strand
CGCAGATGGCGCAGCCGTCTCCCGCTGCGGGCGGATGGACCTGTTCCTGCGGACATGCCGGCAATACGGGGAAGTTCTGTCAGGATTGCGGCAAGCCGAAACCTGCTCCTGCAGCGTCCTGGGTCTGCTCCTGCGGTGCGAGCAATACGGGGAAGTTCTGCCAGAACTGCGGCAAGCCGGCTCCTCAGGGTCCCTGGGTCTGTTCCTGCGGTACGAGCAACACGGGGAAATTCTGCCAGAACTGCGGCAAGCCGAGAGCATGAAATGTAACGAGGTGAGGAAATGGCCACAGCAGTGAATTACCAGTGTCCAAACTGCACTGCACCACTGAGTTTTCAACCGGGGCACGAAAAAGTGACCTGCGAGTACTGCGGTACGGAATTTGAGGTCAGTACCATCGAAGAGATGTTCCGCCAAAAGGAAGAACTGGCTGCAAGAGCCGCAGATGCCCGGGATGCGAAATGGGATACGGAAACGGCAGGCGCTGACTGGGATCCCGATGAAGCGGCAATGATGAAGGCTTTTACATGCAGTTCCTGCGGCGCAGAAATTGTCAGCGACGGGAATACCATGGCAACGGAATGCTGTTATTGCGGCAATCCCACCATGCTTCCACAGCGTTTCGCAGGCATGCTGAAGCCGGATTATATCATTCCCTTCAAGAAGACGAAGGAGGAGGCCGTAGCGGCACTTAAGAAATTCTACGAAGGAAGGCGTCTTCTGCCAAGCGCTTTCACAGCGAATAACCGCGTGGAGGACATTCAGGCCATGTATGTGCCTTTCTGGCTCTTTGACTCCGAGGTGGAGGCATATGCGACCTTCCGTGCAGAACAGCACCATGTCATAGAGACTTCGGATGAAACCATCACGGAAACGAGCGTCTATGAATGCCGCCGTGACGGAACCATGCGTTTCACGCGCATTCCCGTGGATGGCAGCGAAAAGATGGACGATGCGTACATGGAAAGCATCGAGCCCTTTGACTACAGTGAAATGGTGCCATTCAGCACAGCGTATCTTACGGGGTACTTGGCGGACAAGTACGATGTGGATGCAGAGGCATCTGCCCCGCGGGCAGACAAACGTGTGGAGAGAAGCGCCATCGGTGTGCTGGAGGAGACGGTGACAGGCTATGATACATGCACCTGCCAGGACAGTGCGATCATCAAAGGAGATGGCAAAGTTTCCTATGCCATGGTGCCTGTCTGGATTCTGACAACGCGCTATGAGGGGAAGCCCTATACCTTTATGATGAATGGCCAGACCGGAAAGGTCGTGGGAAGCCTTCCCTATGATAAGCGCAAGGCGCTTATGTATCCCGGTATTGCTGCGCTGATTCTCCTGCCGATCCTGTATTTTATCGCAAAGATATTTGTATAAGGAGGCAGCGGAATGAATAGGATAAAGAGATGGAAGATGAGCTGCTTCCTGGCGGCAGTTTTTGTACTCCTGGCGTGCACGGTGGCACTGGCTGCCCAAAAGGCAGATCCGGTGGTGGACAAAGCAGGGATTTTGAAGGAAGCGGATGTGCAGCGTCTTTCCAAGAAGATTCAGGAAGTGGAGACAAAGCACGGCGTCCGCCTCGGCATTCGCATAGAGAAGTCCGTCAAGGGCTCTGTGGGAAAAGCGGCAAACCATCTGCTGGACGAGAAGTTTTCCAATGCAAAGAACGGCGGCATGGTTCTGCTTCTGGCAATGGAGAGCCGCGACTGGTATATCTCCACGAACAATGAGATGCGCAGGCGCATTACGGATGATAACGGTATGCCGTATCTGAAGGATCAGTTCCTGGGAAACCTCAAGGAAAAGGATTATGCCGGAGCCTTTGAGAAGTACGTGGATACTGCAGATGTCCTGCTGACTTATTATGAGCAGCAGGGCAAGCCCTATGATCCGTCGGATGAGTTCAGCTTCCTGGCATTGCTTGCAGCGGTTGTGATGTCAGGGATAGGGGGCTGGATGGTTCGTGCGGGTCTTATCAGCAGCATGAGCAATGTTACCCAGGCCACGGAGGCAGGGACGTATCTTGAGAGGGAAAGTGTAAGACTTCACGGGAACAGTGATACCTTCCTTTTCATGAATGTGACAAGAACGCCAAAGAGCAAGAAGTCGGATTCGGGCATGGATACCAGTGCCCGCGATGACGATCATGGCGGCGGCGGCGGAAAATTTTAAGGAAACGATGAATAAGAAAGCTTCAGCAGGCAAGAAGATGTGCGCCTGCTGAAGTTTTTTTGTATTTTATTTGTATTCAGGGGATCAATCATGTATAATGTAGCGAGAAATGTTTCATTTCTATATTTTTCCTTGCAGGAGTTACACGGGAGGAATTGATAGCATGATTGGCAATGTTCTGCGTCAAGAACGGGAACGACAGGGGTTGACAGTAGAGGATATAGGAAAAAGAACCAGCATTCGTGCGCAATACATAGAGGCAATTGAAGAGGAAGCGTACCAAGTGCTTCCGGGTGAGGTCTATACGAAGGGGTTTATCCGTAATTATGCGACCCTTTTGGGGTTGGATGCGGATGCCTGCGTTCATCAGTACGTTTCGGAGAATCATCCGGAGCAGGCAGCGGCCATGGAGGCTGCACAGGCAGTGAAAGAGGAAGAGCAGACGGATTTTGACAACCGGAAAACTTCTTTTGCACAGAGGGATGGGGAGCAGCGTTCCATGGGGGAGGCTTTCCCGCAGGAGAAGAAGCGTTCCGGCAGCGGCTTCGGCATGGCTGTTGCGGCGGTTGCTCTTGTGGCTGTTCTCGGCGGGGGAGCGTACTTCCTCCTGGGAAGTGACGGCAACGGGGATCCAAATGCCAAGACACAGGTGCAGCGTCAGGCGGTTTCCTCATCGAA
>DFES01000032.1:10893-11386 GCA_002369175.1 Selenomonadaceae bacterium UBA3796 | reverse complement strand
ATGATATATGGAATCCGTGGCATGGCTGTGTCCGTATCAGCGAGGGTTGCGCCAACTGCTATATGTATACCCTTGACCGGTGGCGTGGGGCGGACGGTGCGAAAATCTACCGTACCAATAACTTTGACTATCCCTTGCAACGCACTAAGAGCGGAGAATACCGGGTAAAGAGCGGCGAACTCATCCGAGTCTGCATGACCTCCGATTTCTTTCTCCCGGAAGCCGATGCATGGCGAGCAGAGGCATGGAACATCATGTATGCTAGACCGGATGTGAAATTTTTCCTGCTCACGAAACGCCCGGAACGGGTGCGTGAGACTTTGCCGCCGGACTTCGGCGATGGCTGGGAGAACATCTTCTTCAATGTGACCTGCGAGAATCAGCGACGAGCAGACGAGCGCATCCCCATCCTGCTAAATTTGCCCTTTAAGCACAAGGGCATCATGTGTGCTCCCTTCATCGGGAGAGTCAGTATCGAGCCGTATCTGGCAGA
>DFES01000032.1:5492-10776 GCA_002369175.1 Selenomonadaceae bacterium UBA3796 | reverse complement strand
CTCGCCCCTTGGACTTCGAGTGGGTAAAGAGCCTCCGGGCAGAATGTGTGCGCCACAATGTGACCTTCGCCTTTATCGAAACGGGGACGGTCTTCATCAAGGACGGCAAGAGCTACCAACTCCCAGATAAGCGGTTGCAGAGCAAGATGGCGCATAAATCCGGCATGAACTTCAAGGGCAAGCCCATAGAATTTCGTCTACGCACTCCCTTGGGGCTGCCGATACCTTCGGAGTATCTATATCAACCCCAGTACGATGGAAGAAATTGTGACAAATGCGGCAGTCGCCTGATTTGCAACGGCTGCAGTCATTGCGGTGCTTGCGAGAAAGATACGGGAGGACTTTGATGTCATGTCCATAGAGAAAGTACGGTCGTTCTTCCGTTCTCGCGGCATGGAAGAGCGCATCTTGGAATTTGCCGAATCCAGCGCTACGGTGGAACTTGCCGCCCACGCGGTTGGCTGTGAGGGAGCCCGTATCGCCAAAACCCTGTCCTTCGATTTGGCGGGAGAGCCAATCCTCGTGGTGACAGCGGGGGATATGCGGATTGCCGGAGCAAAATTCAAGGCTGAGTTTCACGGCAAGCCAAAGATGCTGTCGGCGGATATGGTGGAAAGCGCCATCGGTCACGCTGTCGGCGGCGTTTGTCCCTTTGCCGTCAACGATGGAGTGAAAGTCTACCTCGATGTATCTCTGAAACGGTTTGACACGGTGTTCCCGGCCTGCGGGAGCGGGAATAGTGCCATTGAGCTTACCCCGGAGGAATTGGAGAAGTATTCCGGGGCTGTGGGATGGGTGAACGTGTGCAAGTGAGGCGTTGTATCGAGTATGTTTTCGGTGCGGACAATCCGTCTTCTATTCATGGTGAACCGAAAACGATTACGACAGGGTTGGCACAAGAATTATGTGCATACAAAGCTTATAGGGGAATGCGGTCATGGAACTTGACTATGATGCCATAGACAGAAGAATACGGGAGGCGCGGAAAGAAATGAGCCTTTCCCAAGAGGCGCTGGGGGAGATGGTGGGACTGTCAACGTCCCATATCTGCCACATAGAGGGAGGGAATACCAAGCCCAGCTTGAATTCTCTGGTGCTGATAGCCAACGCCCTCCATGTGACGATGGACAGACTCTTGTCCGACAACACGAATATACCTTATGACCCCTGCAAGGATAAATTCCTGTCCATGCTGCAGGACTGCTCGGAGCAGGAGAAGGAGTGCCTTTTGCAGGCGATGATCCAGATTAAGGATGCGCTCAGGCGCAAGCGGTAAGAGCACAACGCTGTCTTGCCTCACACCCTTCGCGTATCGAGCAGGGTATGTCCGTCGTCTATTCCCGGAAGCGGCTGCGCAGGAGGGCAATCTCCTCGGCGTACCCCTCGTTGTCATTGGGCGTTTCCAAGATGAAGGGCAGTTCCCGGAGCTTGGGATGCTTGGTCACAGCCGACAGAGCCGCAAGCCCAATGCATCCCTCGCCAATACAGGCATGACGGTCTTTATGAGAGTCAAGGGGATTCAGACTGTCGTTGATGTGGATGGCTTTCAAGCGGTCGATACTGATGATGCGGTCAAATTCCGCAAGCACGCCGTCCAGATCGGTAGCGATATCATATCCGCTGTCCCAAACATGGCAGGTGTCGAGGCATACGCCCAACTTGTCGTTAAGCGTTACCCTGTCCATGATGGCGCGCAGTTCCTCGAAGCTGCGCCCTACCTCTGAGCCTTTCCCCGCCATGGTTTCCAAAAGAACAGTCGTGGTCTGCTCCGGGAACATGGCTTGGTTCAGCTGCCCGGCGATGAGTTCAATGCCTTTCTCGACCCCCTGCCCTACATGGCTGCCGGGGTGGAAGTTGTAATAGTTGCCGGGAATGACCTCCATGCGGCGAAGATCATCGGTGAGCATGTCCAAAGCAAAGGTACGTATATTCTCCTTGGCGGCGCATAGGTTCATGGTGTAGGGAGCGTGCGCCACCAACCGGACAAAATTATGTTCCCGATGGAAGGCAAGAAAAGCATCCACATCGGCGGAATCGATGTCTTTGGCCTTGCCGCCACGGGGATTGCGGGTAAAGAAGGCAAAGGTGTCGGCTTTCATTGCCGCAGCCTCTTTACCCATGGCAAGAAAGCCCTTTGCCGATGATAGATGGCATCCGATATGGAGCATAAGGATTCTCCCTTCGACTACAGATGATTTCAATCATATCGTAATTTTATCATGGGAAGGGGATGGCTGACAATGAAGCACCCTCACGATATTCGAGGGACAGCGAGATGAGATATAACAAAACCGTGGAGGCACGATTTATATCCCGTCCCAATCGTTTCATCGCCCAAGTGGAGATCGCCGGAAAGATCGAGACCGTCCATGTGAAGAACACGGGGCGTTGCAGGGAACTGCTGCTCCCGGACTCGCGAGTGATTTTGTCTGAGGCAGAAAATCCTGCCCGTAAAACATGCTATGACCTTATCGCCGTGGAAAAAGCCGGACTTGGGCTTGTCAACATTGACAGCCAAGCTCCCAACAAAGTGATGGCTGAATGGTTGTCATTGCAAGGCTATGACCTTGTTCAACCGGAGTACACATACGGGAAATCTCGCATTGACTTCTACATGGAGCGAGGAGAGCAGAAATATCTGCTTGAGGTCAAAGGCTGTACGCTGGAGCGTGACGGTATCGGGTATTTCCCCGATGCTCCCACGGAGCGGGGTGTGAAGCATATCCATGAACTTATTCGGGCAAGGCAGGAGGGATATTGGTGCGGCGTGGCGTTTGTTATCCAGATGCCCAAAGTAAAAGAGGTGCGTCCCAATGTGGAGACGCACACTGCTTTTGGAAAGGCTTGGCAGGAGGCTGTTGCTGCTGGAGTAAAAATATGGTTTTTGGGTTGTGAGGTCACGGAGGATGGATTGAAGGTGGAGGAAGAGCGTGTCGTTGCGGAGGTTTGATATCCCCTTTACCTGCGTCTTCCCATGGGAATGCCCATTTCCCTGAACATCTCGACCCTTTCCATGTCCTTCCTGTCTTTCGCTAACTGTTCCTTATTGATGGGATCTTTTGGCCCTTGCTCATATTCTTCAATGGCAGAAAGGGCATCCAAGTATTTCTGCTTGAGATTTTGGCGAACGGACTCCGGCTCCGCTACGGTGACTTTATTTCCCTGCTGCATCAGCCACATATAAAATCCTTCGTTGGCCTGTACCGTGATGATGGCGCTGATAATCGGTTCTCCATTTGGAAATGTGCGGCCGGTGGGGTATAGCTTTATCGTATTTCTGTCAAGATTGAATTGCTCCATCAGAATCTGGGCAAAATTCTCCTTGAAATACAGTCGTACATCTACCACAGGAGAATCATCATGGAACATAAACACGTTTTCCCGCATATAGCGGTCTAAAGAGAACTGCACCAAGGCGGCTCTCCTGTCAATGCTCTTTGCCTGTTCTTTGGTTAGGTTGGCTGCTTCCTTGCGCTTTACCACAGCAACATATTCGGGAGTGGTACGCCTCATGCAATAACGGGGGTACTCCTGCATTTCCGTGATGGAGCAGGTCGGCTCCTCCATGATTAAAATCTTGCGGGAAATCAAGGAAATCTTAAAGTGACTGAGCCGCTTCACGCCATTCTTGTCATGTCCGGGATAATGGGCAATCAGATAGCATTCGTCGGCGTTCCAAACGAGATAGTAGGGGGAGACTTTATATACAACAGGCTCTCCCGTATTTTCATCCGTCCGCATTTCCATCTTGGAAATATCACGGTCGTTTTTCTCGTAGTAAGTAAATCTAAGTTGACGTTGATTCCAAACGGCATCCAATATGGAGCGAATGATGGGAAGTGTCTCTCGCTCTGGCTTGCGTCTGGGAGCAGTACGGCGCAACTGTTTCAGCAAGATATTGAGATACCCTTCGCCCAAATCGTCCGTATGGTTGAAAAACTTGTTCAAAATGTCGTTCGTTTCTTTGGTGGAAATGGCTACGGAGCGATAAAGTGCTTGGGCAATCAAGGCAAACTCGGCGGACTCGAAAGGAAAGTTGTCGCAATAATAGCCATCCTTGGCATTTTTGCAGGTGGCGATATGGTACAGTCCGCTTTTGTTCATGGCTTTGATATGCCGTCCGATGGTGGCGGGGCTGAGGGTGGCGGGAGGCTCCCCCGGAAAGATTTCCTCCCATGCTGCTTGCACATCCTGTATGAGTCTTTTGGAGGTTTTGGGATTCTCCCGATTGGTATTCTTTAGGGCATCCATCAGGAGCAGAATCTGTACGGATTTGTCAGCCACAAGATCACCTCAAATTTCTATACTTAACGTCATTTTTCGCAGGAGCAATCGCCAGCCATCCGTCCCGAACTGCCTGACGATACCACTTCTCGCTCAGGGAATAATCTGCCCCGAAGGTGCCGATTCCGTCACGATAAAATAGGCTCATGACATACTCGGCCTCTGCATTGCCCTGAAAGGCCGCATCAAAAATCGGCTTTCCCCAAGTATAATGCTGGTCAAGATACTCCTTCTCATCTTCATCGGCAGAAGGTGCCTTGGGATGCATCAGGTTGCAGTTGGCAAGTTTTCTGTAGTAACTCAGATAAAATCCCGGAGAGACGGAATCAGATGAGATTTTCGCCATATCCATAAGACCCACTGACTCCCACTCGTCCCTGTCCACTTCTCCCACTGAAAACTCCTGATTCAGCGCAGCAAAAGTGTCTTCATCCCTGGAGATATATCGCAGTTCAAGTCCGTTGTGCCTTGCCCAAAAAAGGAAAGCGATGCGGCATTTTGCGAACAGGATACTGTTGCGGTATTCGATAAATGACTCATTCTTCACGGTTTTTCCCTCGACCAAAATGCACCCAAGGTATCGTCCGTTCCGTTCCACTGCAAAAGAAGCGACATCTTCTTCCTTGATTTCTTTCGAGTTATAGATATAGCCAATAGAAAGATTGCGGGCAATTTGCTTGCTTCTGGACGCAGGGGATATGAGCCTGAAATTATAATCGTTCACTTTGCACTCCCAGGAGCGAACCTCATCACTGTAGTGAAAATCAGGCATCCGGCTCATCTGATCCTGTGCCAGCACCCCTAAATTATCCCGCATCTCCAAGGTCAGACCATTTTGAATGATTTCCGCTTTCCACGGTTCGGGGATGGAGTCAAAATGATTCCGAAAATATTTCAGTGCCGTATATTTCCAGTTTCGCCATTTCTTCTGCGCCGTGAGCAAACGGTTGGCTAACTCCTCCTCGGAAATATGCTGTCTGAGCCATTTTGTGTAAAATCG
>DFES01000032.1:0-5363 GCA_002369175.1 Selenomonadaceae bacterium UBA3796 | reverse complement strand
AAAAATAATCTTTTCCAATAATCTTCCTTCATGGTTTTTCCGCAAAAACTATGTAAATGGTCAAATTTTTGCATAAGCTCTTCTTTTTCGATACCAAGCTCAGGAAGCAACATATGAAGGATGAAGGCCAAGGGATTTTGCTCGTACAGACTGCGCAACTTATCGGTGGGTTCCAAGTGAAATGCCCTTGCAAGGGTAAGAAAGTTTTCTTTTTGCTCACGAGGGAACATGGTATCAAAATCGCCATCCGGGCAATTCTTGAAATATTTGCGGAAAAAGTAAATGTTCATATCCAAGGGACGATGGAGAAAGGATTGCAAGAAAAATGCAGGGCGCTCATCTTTGTTGATTTGATCGTAGCCTTCCTTGTCCCTTGGCAATGTGAGCAGCTTGGGGGTAATGCCGTAAATCTTGGTTGCTTCCTGCTGCAATCCCTCAAGGACAGCGGAGAGAACCGGGTAGGGGGGATTGGGACAATTTTTAGGGGGTGCGTCTCTGAGGCAGAGAGCGGTGGTGCTGACGTTCGCGAAGTCAAGGGAGGGAACGGCCACGAACTCCCCGGTGGTCTTGTCCTTTTCCCATGTGAAGATGAAGGAAACCCTGTCACAATCCAAGTACACGCGCCCCTCATTGGGAGAGTGCCGCACCCGCCACCTTACATCGGCATCGGAGGAAGGTTTTCTGTAATCGTAATGGGTCTGATATACATGATTCGTCAAAAAAACCGCAATTCCTTCTATATGGCAGCCGGAGGATGTGGTCAGGCCGTCTTCCTCATAGCGTTCGATTTCCTCGTATGCGTGATGGACTTCGCACCATGCCTTTCTCCAGTTCTCTCCGGTACGCTGATGCCGGTAGTTCACCACAGGTATCATGGGGACGGTGGCAATATCCTCTGCACAGAACGCCGGGAGCTTGCTTTCAAGCCATGTTTCATGTGCATGGTCATAGCAAAAGATTTTGTCATACATGGTCGCTCTCTCCTATCTTTAGCACAGTCCAAAGTCCCTCATGGTTTTGCGGATGTCTGCCTTTACGCAGTCATAATTGCCACTTTGGTTGAGTTCCTTGACTTCCGGGAACATCGGCTCCTCATACAGCATATCCTTTTCCTCTGCGGACAAAAAGGTATATTGCTTGTGCAGAATCGCGCTATAGGAGTCCCCTTCTTGCAAGGCCAGCAGCCCCTGAATCATCTGGCGGTGGATTTCCTCGGAATGACAGGCATTGCTCTGTAGCTTACCGGGCATGAGCAGGCAGAACAGGGCACTTAGCATAAAGGCTATTGCTGTCAAGGTCATGATAATACCCACGCCTAACAATGGAATTTCATCGGTGCAGAAAGAGCGAAAACAATAGGCAGCGGCACCGGAAAATCCGGCAAATACGCCGATGAACGCAGATTCCCTGCCAATCTGATGCAGATAACGTACCTTGACCTCTGTTCGCTCTTTCGTAAGATGGAGGACATTTTCCAAGGTGTCCTTGACAAATTCCGGATCCATGCCGTCGATTATCATGTTTTTGCCCATGTGATACAAGGAATTTCTGTATTCCTTGTCCGTCATAAACTCCTCCAAAGCCAGAATCCCGCAGTTCCGGGCAATCCACGACATACTGAGAAATAGTCGCGCCAGAAACACCGGCTCATGGGAAAGAGGTTCATGAATGACGGCGGGGCGAGTTGCCAGAGCCTCTAGCCAATGGGAAAAAGGAATGGCAGAAGGAATACAGAGAACGAGGGCCGCAACGAAGAGGAGGATGGGGGAAAGGGGGAGATTCAGGCAAAGGGTGCCATAAATGCCCGTGGCAAACAACGCACTTCCTGCCGCCAAGTGATACAGGTTGTTTTTCTTCATGATTTTACCTCCTTCTGTAGATGAGCGAACGACGTTTCCAATATTCGGAGCGTTCCTTGTTCAAGGGAAACAGTGTGTGATATTCTCCGCCATCGGAATAGCAAAGGGATAAGACATGCTGGGCTTCTGAATCTCCGGCGAATGCGGCTTCATAGATGCGTTTCCCGTAAGGAAAAAGAGACATAAGGTATGTCATTTCCGATTTTTCATCATAAATGGAGGGAGGTGCTACCTCGTAGCATAAAGGTTTTGCCGTCATCAATACATGGTAGAGCCGCCGGTAGTAGTCCGCCGGGGTCTCCTGCATATTGAGGAGTTCGTATAGGCTCATTCCGACATCCTTGGTCACGGGACTGACCGTCACATCTTCTTGAAGTATCTCATAATCTTCCTCATAATAGGGGCCGTAGTTTTCTGATAATCCTGTCCATTTTAGCCAATGCAGAAAAGCAGTACGGGTGGAGGCGTTTCGAATACAATCACGGTAAATCGAACCGTTCGATTTTTCCATCAAAAGAGCGATGCCTTGAAGCTCGAAATAAGCTACGGGTTTCTCTCCCTTGTAAATGGCCATGCGCACAATGCCGTTATTTGGAAGATAGATTAAAGTGTTTGTATTGTAAAACCCCATATTCTGCATGACAGAATGGTACTGCTCGCTGTTGCGGATGAGACGGAAGTCATGGCCGTCAATCTCGCATTCGTAAGCTAATTCTTTTTCGCTGTATGTGAACTCAGGCCATTCCAATTTCTTCCGGTTGATGATGCGTACCATCTCGTTGTGAACCTCAAGGGTGAGACCTTCCGTTACTATTTTTTTCCTGATGGCTTCTGGTAACTCCGGGAAGTGATGGAAAAACAGCCGCAAAGTGCGCCAAAACCGTGGCTCCCAGTTGATGTTCAGCTCCAGCAGATGATTTGCCAAAGCATTTTCTTCTTCATGGCGAAGACGAAAGTGGCAGTAGAAGAGAAGGGGATTCCAAGTGTCGTTCCATCCAGCTCGATTCTCCAGTAAACTGCGGATTTTATCCTCATCGTCAATGAAACCGGTAGGAAATCCGGTCTTAACATTTCTAAGAGGGGTGTAGCCGATCACATTCTTTAAGCCGCTGGCAACAGAATCGCCCAAAAAGGTATTCGACGTAAGAAAAGGCTCCGTAAGTTCCCTTTTCTTGATTCCCAAAATATGAAGTACAAAAAGAATCGGAAGTGCCAGGGGATTGGAATCGTAAAGAGTTTTCATATAATCTGTCGGCTTCAAATGAAAGGCATGGCATAGATCGAGAAAATTATCATCCGATGATGTTCCAAAACAATCCTGCCCACTGTGAAAGTAATCTTTCAGGAGCCAGAGATTCATGTCGCCGGGATGATGAAGAAATGCCAGCAGGATGGATTCGCCGGATGGGAAAACGTCGCCATTTACGCTGCTGGGTAGTTTGATGCTATGCCCCAGAAGCTGTTCGCCCTCTTCTTTTAAGAAGGTGAGTGCCGCTTTTGCCGTGGACAAAGGGATTTTGGAGAGTTTGCTCTGGGGGATTATTTTCTTGTCCTTCAGCACCACGGTCACACTTTCCACCTTGCGCTGCCTGGAGCGGGGGATGTAGGTCATTTCCTCCTGTTCCAGATCTTTTATGCTCTGGAAGTTTACCGTTGCCATATCGGCGAAAATGGTGACCAGTCCAAGACCCTCGTTGTAGAGCAGCCGGGAGCGAAGGGGAATATCCTGCACCGGGGTGTGCCCGTCTGCCGCCGGTTCAATGCACCCAAACAGTCCTTCAAATCTGCATCCGGTCACTGTGACCAAGACGCATCCCTCATGGGCCGTCACTTCCTCGTAAGTCTTATGGGAAGGACACCAAATCATATTTTTCGTGGCTTCGCCGAAGTGCTCCGAGGTGCGGATGATAAAATGTGCGGGAATTTGCTCAATATCCATGGCGTTCATTTTCTCGTCCGTGCTCTCATACCACTCCTTTGCCAGAATGTTATAGTGAAAGGCTTTCCTTCGCATGGTTGATGCTCCTTTCGGTTTTACTATGAAATCTTAGGGAATCAAGTCCGTAGGACGCAGATGAGCTTAGATTTCGTGTAAGGGCGTAGTGCGAAACACCGTTTCGCACGAAGTTTATTGTGATGTATCTTGGTTTATTGTAGCCCATGAAGGGATGCTGTGGAGCAATGGAATTACCTGCACACTCAAATTTGCATTAGCAATAAATCTCATTGCTTATGGATTAGGCGTAATGGGGTATAATACGACTGTGGGGCACTACGGTCATATCTATCAAAAATGAGGAGGGAATCATTATGTTTACTGCGCCAAAATTGGAGGAAACAGCGAAGGAAGTAAAGTATGCCTATGACAAAACATGCGAGGTGTTTCAAAATCTCGATAAAATGAGCCGTTCATTGAAAGAAATGGGACTCGAACTTCCGGACAACAAGAAGCCCATAGACTTGTTTCAGCAGGATATACTCACTTATATGTTTTACTTGACATCGGCGGATGGTGATGTGGGCTGGGATGCCTGTTTTGTCATCGGACAATGCTGCGGCAGGGTAAATTTGACACCGGATTGGGTGAACAAAGTATTTCTGGCGGATTTTTATAGGGAGAAATTCGGGTCGGCGTTGCCACCATCCCTGTTTTTGAGCGTATTGTGCGATGTGTTGATGAGCCAGTCCGCCACAGCAGCGACGAATCCTCATCCCATCAGCGATATTCTGATTATGGCCTATTCCGAGATAGGAGAAAAACTTGCAAGGCTTGACGGTCAAATTTCCGGCAACGAATTTCGGGAACATAACAGTTACATCGAACGGATGCGTTCCTATATCAAGGAGGAAGATGCAAAACGGGGTATTGCCGGAAATCAGCAAATATATGAACGTACCGGACAAAACCAAGCGACACAGACACGGCAGGAAAAAGCTGCGCCTGTCAGCAGTTCCAAACCGGAGGACGGCAGTTCCTTGGAGGAGCTTATCAATGAACTCAACAGCCTCATAGGTCTTGCCGGTGTCAAAGCAGAAGTCAACTCCCTCATCAACCTGATCAACAACAGGAAACGCCGTGAGAAGATGGGGCTGAAATCCAAGCCCATGTCCATGCACTTGGTATTCACGGGGAATCCCGGCACGGGCAAGACAACGGTAGCACGGCTTCTTGGGAAAATCTATTTCCATCTTGGCATTCTCTCCAAAGGACATTTTATTGAAACCCAGCGTTCCGGTCTGGTAGGTGGTTATGTGGGGCAGACGGCAATCAAGGTGCAGGAAGTCATTCAACAGGCTTTAGGTGGTATTCTTTTCATTGACGAAGCATATTCCTTGGCTGACAAGGGTGATAATGACTACGGCAAAGAGGCCATAGACACGCTGCTCAAGGAAATGGAAGATCACCGAGATGATTTGGTTGTTATTGCTGCAGGGTATCCGCAGGAAATGGAGAAATTCCTGCAATCCAATCCCGGATTGCCCTCTCGCTTTAACAAAAAAATC
>DFES01000050.1 GCA_002369175.1 Selenomonadaceae bacterium UBA3796 | reverse complement strand
CGATTTCTGAGAAATAGCTTATTTTTGCATTTCGACGCTTGGCGGAAAAGTTCCTTCCTTGAGGCTATCCGCGCACCAAAAAAGAGAACCAAAGAGCCGAAACTCCTTGATTCTCCCGTATTTTCAATATGGTGCTCACTGAGGGACTCGAACCCCCGACCCCCTCCATGTGACGGAGATGCTCTACCAACTGAGCTAAGTGAGCATTTGATTGTCAAACAAGATGTATTATACACCCATTCTGGAAAAATGCAAGCTTTTTTTTATTTATTCCTGCTCCTCATGGTGGCGGCGGGAAAAGAATCCATGCGGACGGTTGCTGAGGATCCGGCAACTGTTGAGCACAACTGCCAAGGTGGCAGTGTTGTGGATCACGGCTGCCCAGAGAGGATTGATTTTTCCAAGGGCACCCAGGAGCATGGCAGAGGAATTCACGAGTATCGTCGCCATGAAATTCTGGTGGACGAGATGCATGGTGCGCCTGCCCAATTGAAGAGCCTCGATGAGACGGGCAGGATCTTCGGAGTGGATCGTGACGGCGGAGGATTCGGCAGCGATGTCCGTCTGACGTCCGCCGAGGGATACGCCCACATCGGAGAAGGCGAGGGCAGGGGCATCGTTGATGCCGTCTCCCACCATCATGACCGTGCCGCGCTGTTTGAGTTTGTTGACGTATTCCGCCTTGTTTTCCGGCAGGATCTCCGCATGGAAGGAATCAATGTCCATGGCCTGGGCTACGGTTGCGGCAACTTCCTTGGAATCCCCTGTGAGCATGACGATTTCATCCACACCGTGCCGGCGCATTTGGTTGAGGGTCTTTTTCATCTTGGGGCGAATGGGATCCTCAATGCCGATAATGCCGATGAGTTCACCGTTCCGTGCCACGTAGAGGAGGTTTTTCATCTTGATGCCTTCGGACAGGGCGGCTTCCTCATGAATCTTGTTTTCCTGAAGGAATTTGCGGCTGCCAACGAGCACCGTGCCGCCTCTGAAGCCATCGAAAGCGGGAACCATGGCTCGTATGCCGCGCGCGACCACGGTTTCTGTGGTTTCATGCTGCGGTGTTGTCCAATTCTGTTCCCGGACATATTTCTGGATGGCGACGGCCAGAGGATGGACGGAATGCTGTTCCGCAGAGGCCGCCAGGAGAATCATTTCCTTCTCCGTGACATCCTTGGCCGTGCGCAGGAAAGCGATTTGCGGAATCCCCACCGTGAGGGTTCCCGTTTTGTCCAGCACGACGGTGTCCGTTTCTGCCAGGGCTTCGATGTAGTTGCCGCCCTTCACGAGAATGCCGCGTTTGGCCGCTGCTGCGATGGCTGCGGAGATCGCCGTTGCGGTGGACAATTTCAGTCCGCAGGAGAAGTCGATGAAAAGAAGATTGAGCACTCTCTGCCAGTCCCTGGTAGCGCCGTAGACGATGGCTGCCCCTAGGAAGGAGACGGGAACGAGGAAGTTTGCCATCTGGTCGGCAAAATTCTGAACGGGCGCTTTGCGGTTCTGCGCTTCTTCCACAAGGTGGACAATGTGGGCGAGGGAGGTGTCCTTTCCGACTTTTTCCACGGAGATGACGAGTTCTCCTGCCTCAACGACACTGCCTGCGTATACGGGGGATTTCTCGTGCTTCATGGCAGGATTGGATTCTCCCGTGATGGAGGACTGGTTCACGGCGGCGCTGCCCCAGAGCACATGGCCGTCAACCACGATTTTCTCGCCGGTATGGGCAGCGATGATATCCCCGACCTTCACCTGTTCCACGGGAACCTTGGTCTCTCGTCCGTCTTCCATGAGCCAGACATAGCGCTGATCCAGGGAGAGCAGGCCTGAAATATGGCTTCTGGCTCGTTCCGCTGCATAGCTTGTCAGCATTTCCGCACCGTTGGAGAGGGCGAGAAGGGTCAGGCTGGATTCCGGTTTTCCGGCCAGAACCGATGCGATCACCGCCGTGGCGGTAAGGGTATCCGCATTGGGGCGGCGCTCCTTCAGCATGCCCTGGACACCGTTCTGGATAAATTTGCCGGCAATGGCAAGGACAAGGGCGCTTCGGAGCATTTTTGTTGCTGTGAAGAGTTCCGGCGAAGTGCGCTTGAGAATTTCCATGGCAGCAAAGCTGGCAATGGAGATCACGGCATCCCGCCGATATTCCGCAAGGCGATCCGCCTGCTTGACGGAGGATTCCTTTATCCGCTCCATTGTCCGGAGGATGTGCGCCTGAAGGGCTTTTGCCGGAAGCTTGCCCTGATGCCAGATGCGTATGCGGCGTTCCTCTGCCGCTACGGACTTGACCGAGGGAAAGGAGCGCAGGCGGGCTGCAAGGAGAACACGTTCTTCCCGTGGCAGGGGAAGTCCCAGGGAAATATCACATACTTGGTAGGTCATACGTTGCGCCATCCTCTCATCAGTGATACCGCCCACCAGAGCAACTGGGAGGCAGAGGGGAACTGCTGGGTAGCCAGGAGCTTGCGGACTCCCTGGACGAAAAGGAGGGAGGAGACCAGAGAGCTTGCATCAAAGAGCCCGCCTGTATTGCGTTTGAGCCAAAAGCTGAAGGCGCGCATGGTGTTTTGGATGCTGCGGCTGAGGTCGCCTGCATACGCATCCGGTGGGAGGGTGAAGCTGCTGCCCTTGGCAGGGGGCATACTTTTTCCAAGAACGTTTTTCTCGATGGCGGCAGCGATTTCGTCTATTTCTGCCCCTTTTGAGGCATCGTAGAGGATGAGGAGACTGCCGGAGACCGGATTGGCCTTTGCCTCTTTTACAAAGGAGAGGCGGGACAGAACAGCTTCCAGCATCTCTGCCTGCTTTGCGGTCATGTTTGCCAGCCGATAGCGGCGGCGTCCCGGTAGGGAGGAGACGAGGGCAAGTGCTCTTGCAGGCATACGGGGCGGGATGCTTTCCATTGGCATGGTCAGCACTTTTTCCATGCCGGACAGGAGGGGGTTGCCGCCTTTTGCTCCGCCCAGCATGCTGCCAAGCATGCCCATGCCCTGCATGCCGCCTCTCATGCCTCCCTGCAT
>DFES01000139.1 GCA_002369175.1 Selenomonadaceae bacterium UBA3796 | reverse complement strand
AGCTTTATCTCATCCAGTGCGGCCTTATGCTGGTCAGGAAGCAGAACAGGGAAGGGAAGCGAGGCATACGGCATCTGCAGAACAGCCGTCTCATGGAGCAGGTGGAGGAATCCCTTCCCTTTGCTCTGACAGAGGATCAGAAAAAGGCGTGGAGAGAAATCTGCCGGGATATGGAACGCGCGGTTCCCATGCGGCGTCTTGTGCAGGGTGATGTAGGCTCCGGAAAAACGGTCATCGCCATGCTTTCCCTTGTGAAAACGGTGGAAAACGGTTATCAGGGGGCGCTTATGGCGCCTACGGAAATTCTGGCAGAACAGCATTATCAAGGTTTTTCCAAAAGCCTCGGAAGCTTTGGTCTGCGCATCGGTTTTTTATCGGGGCGGCTGACGAAAAAGCAGCGGGACGAAATGTATGAGAAAATCCGCAGTCATGAATTGGATCTTGTGATCGGCACCCATGCCCTTATTCAGGAGGGCGTCCACTTTGCAAGGCTCGGACTCGTAGTGACGGATGAGCAGCATCGTTTCGGTATTGCACAGAGGGCGGCGCTGGAGAGACAGGGGGATCTGCTTCCGGATGTACTGGTCATGACGGCAACGCCGATTCCACGCACCATGACGCTGACGGTTTATGGTGATCTGGATGTCTCACTGATCCGGCAAATGCCGCCGGGACGCCGACAGGTCAGAACGTTTGTCCGACATCCGGAGCGTCGTCCGCTGATCTACGAATTTGTGCGCAAGCAGATACAGGAGGGCAGGCAGGCTTATGTGGTCTGCCCTCTGGTGGAGATGAATGAAGAATTTCCGCTGCCCTCCGCCCAGGAGGTGTACGAAGAGCTCCGGAGCGGTATTTTCCGCGGGATTTCCTGCGGAATCGTCCATGGAAGGATGAAACCGGCGGAAAAAGAATCCGTCATGAAGGGGTTTTATGAAGGGAACATCAAGCTCCTGGTGTCCACTACGGTCATAGAGGTGGGAGTCAACGTTCCGAATGCAAGCATCATGGTGGTGGAGCATGCGGAGCGATTTGGCCTGGCACAGCTTCATCAGCTGCGCGGACGGATTGGGCGCGGGTCGTATGCATCCTTTTGCATACTCGTATCCGATCGCCGGTCGGACGCTGCAAGGGAACGGCTGCAGCTCATGGAGACCATCAGCGACGGATTTCTTCTGGCGGAAGAGGATCTCAAGCTCAGAGGACCCGGCGAGTTTTTCGGAACCATGCAGCACGGCCTGCCGGATCTCAGGATTGCCGATGTCCTTACGGATTTGGACATCCTGCTGAAAGCGAGACAGGCCGCGCTGGAAACCATAGGGAATGAAGAGGATATGCAAAGAGTTGCGGCTGTCCTGGTCCTGCAGTACAAAGATCATTTTCTCCACATCATGGAAACGTGAAATCTTTGATGTAGTCGATAGGGAGTGTAGGGCAATACGAGCCGGAAGGGAGACCATATTCTATGCTCGAAAAGTTAAGGAGCCGCGTTTTCAGCAGGTCGGCAGCAAATATCCTGATTTCTGCAGTCGTAGTGACCTTCTTTGCCGGTATCATTCTCGCATATCATTATATGCTTTATAATGAGAAGCGCGACAGAATCATCTTTGACGGCCAGATGGCCGCCATGCGGACAGCAGACCACCTGGAAGAGTATTTTTCCCAGACTGCGGATGTCATCCAGCTTACTGCCTACACGTTGAAGACTATGCTTGCAGAGCAGCGCACGAAACGAGAGATCCAGATTTATTTGAAGGAACAGTACACAGCAGTTTCTCAATCGCTCATCAACAACTCCAGGGAAATCTACAGTTACATCAAAGGAGAGTATATTGACGGCAGCGGGTGGGTTCCATACGCAGGGTTCGATGCGACGGCACGTCCATGGTATACCAAGGCCATGGAAAACGAAGGCGGGATCACCATCGTCGAACCTTACATTGATGTACATACGGGAAAGTTCATCATGACGGTGGCAAAAGAATTGGGGGATGGCGAAAGCGTACTGGGCATGAATCTCGGATTGGACAGAGTCCAGGAGATTGCAGAAGAGGCTGTTGTCTCCGGAAACGCAGACATTGAACTCATCATAGACAGCCGCAATGTGATCGTCGCTCATTCCAATCCCAATGAAATCGGCAAGAGCTACGATGAGGAAACAGGCACATTCGGTGCATTGCTGCTGGAAAAGGTCAACCATGCTGCCGGCGATTCCTTCGAAATGGATTATGCAGGCGAGAATTACATCGTTCACGTGGCAAAGGTCAGGAATGGGTGGTACTGTCTGTCCGTGAAAAACGCGACGAATGTGTTCCAGCCCTTGGAATTTCTCTTGTGGATCACAATAACGGTTGTGATAGCCGTGATCCTGATCCTCTCCTATATCATGACGAAATTCTATCAGCAGTATACGGAAGCCAGGCAGCTGAACAAGCGCCTCACATCTCTGGCGAATATCTATCTGGCCATGTACGAAGTGGATGTGGCGGCGGATCGCTTTAACGTGATCCGGCCTCCGCGTGCCTTCTTTTTCAGGCATGCAGGCAATCCGAAGCAGAAAGCCAGCAGCACGATGGAATCCATGGCGCGGGAGCTCGCGGACGATGTCTCACTGGAGGATCTGCTTCGCTTTGTAGCATTGGATACCTTGACGGAGCGGCTGAAAAATGTGGGGCTCCTCTCCATGGAGTTCTTCACGGTGACCCACCGATGGATCCGGCTGAGATTCATCGTATCCCAGAAGGACTCGGATGGAAATCCTTCCCGGATTCTTCTGCTTGCCGAGGATATCGACCGCGAAAGGAAGGAGCGGGATGCTCTGATCAATGTGTCAGAACGCGTAGTGGCCACCAGCGAAGCAAAATCCGTGTTCCTTTCCAATATATCCCACGAGATACGCACACCAATCAATGCAATGCTGGGCATGAACGAAATGATTCTCCGTGAATGCGGGGAAAAAAACATCCTTGATTATGCAGAAAAGATAAAGAATGCGGGACGAACGCTTTTGGAACTGGTCAATAACATTCTCGATTTCTCCAGGATCGAGTCAGGAAAGATCGAGCTTGCACCCGTGGAATACGACCTGTCCAAGGTTATCCGCGAGCTGATCGGCAGTATTCGGCTCCAGGCGGCTGCCAAGGGGCTTGCAGTCTCCCATGAATTTGACAAGGACACCCCCAGGCGGCTGTTCGGCGATGAAGCACGTATCAAACAAGTTGTTGCAAATATTTTGATTAATGCGGTGAAATATACGGAAAGAGGCAGCCTTATTTTTTCTGTGGGGTTCCAGCGCATTGAGGACGAGCCGGACAGCATCCTGCTCCATATAGCGGTGAAGGACAGCGGCATCGGCATCAAGCCAGAGGATATGGACAAATTGTTCCAGAAATTCGAGCGATTGGAGGAAAACCGCAATCGCAACATAGAGGGCGTGGGTCTCGGTTTAGCAATCACCCAGAATTTGCTGTACATGATGGGAACCTCTCTGCAGGTGGAAAGCATATACGGCCTTGGATCAAAATTTTATTTCCTCCTCAAGCAAAAGGTAGTCAGATGGGAACCTCTTGGGGAAGACTGGCATCCATGAGCAATGTGGCGGGCTTTTCGGCTGCGTGTATTGTTGTCTGCCGCAGATGATGTTATACTATACTCGCGAAGGATATTTTGTTAAAGGCATGGGGTGATGCAGTGAATACGTGGCGTACTTATTTCCTGATTGCGCTTGCCACGCTGCTCATTATAGGCGTAAACATGCTGTTGGGATTTGTTCTGGCCAGCCAGTCCAAGTCTGCGCTGAAGGTGTTGCTTGACACGCGCATGCTGGATATTACCAATACAGCTGCAAATCTTTTAAACGGCGATGAACTGCAGGATTTGAAGGCGGAGGACAACGGAACAGAGAAATACCAGCGGATTTATGATACTCTGTTGGCCTTCTATAACGATGCTGATTTGAGGTATATCTACTGCATCCGGGACATGGGAGGAAAACGGTTTGTTCTCACGGTGGATGCCACCAGTGAGGAGCCGGAGGAGTTCGGTACGCCGGTTGCTTATACGGATGCTCTCTACAAGGCCAGTGTGGGGACGGCGGCGGCGGATGACGAGCCTTGCGACGACGAATGGGGGCGGTTTTACAGCGCATACAGCCCTGTGTTTGATTCTTCCGGAAGGGTGGCAGGCATTGTGGGCGCAGATTTCAGCGCCGATTGGTACGAGGAACAGATTGCCACACAGAGAAAATTCATTGAAATCTGTATTTTTGTTTCCACGCTGATCTGCTTGTTCCTGATATGGATGGTGGCAAAGCGGACCAAAGAACTGGAAACCGTCCTGCACGTGGCTGAGGAGCTGAATAAGCAGCTGTCCTCCATCTCCAATATCTATATGTCCATGTATGATGTGGATATTGATGAGGACTGCTTCACGGAAATAAAATCCATCCGCTCCTATCGTTCCAAGCTGATCAAGGCGAAGGAAAAGGGTGCCGACGCCATGATGAAGGGCTTGGCGCGAAAGGCGTCGAAGCCGGTCATGCAGGAGGATTTGTCCCGATTTACGGCAATCGACACGCTGAAGGAACGCCTGATGCATACGGAGACCATTGTCATGGAATTTCTGGACAAAGAGAGCAGCCGGTGGGTCAGGGCGAGATTCATCGTGTCCAAGCGCGGCGAAGACGGTGTCCCGAACCACGTGCTGCTGCTGGAAGAGGACATCGACAAGGAAAAGAAGGCGCGTGACAAGCTGATTGACAGCTCTGAGCGAGCCATTGCCGCCAACGAAGCGAAATCGGAATTTCTTTCCATCATGTCCCACGATATACGCACACCCATCAATGTGGTGCTGGGCATGAACGAGATGATTCTCCGTGAGTGCAGGAACCAAAGCATCATCGATTATGCGGAGAATATCAAGGCTGCAGGCTCCACTCTGCTGGGGCTGATCAACAACATTCTCGATTTTTCCAAGATTGAGGCGGGAAAGATGGAGCTTATGCCTGTCGCGTATGATCTCTTCAACGTTCTCAAGGATCTTGTCAATATGACCCAGACGCAAGCGGTCAGAAAGGGGCTTGTCCTCTCTCTGGATTTTGACAAGGAGACTCCGAAGAAGCTCTTCGGAGATGAACTTCGTATCAAACAGGTCATTACCAATATTCTAACGAATGCTGTGAAATACACTTCCCATGGAAGCGTGATCTTTTCCGTCGGCTTCGAGCGCATCGAGGAGGAGCCGAACAATGTGCTGCTCTGCGTGTCGGTGAAGGATACCGGTATCGGCATCAAGCCGGAGGATATGGAGAAGCTGTTCCGGGAATTCGAGCGCATTGATGAAAAACGCAATCGCAAAGTGGAAGGAACGGGGCTAGGGATGGCAATCACCCAGAGCCTGTTGGACATGATGGGAACCCGTCTGAAGGTGGAAAGCAGATACGGCCTTGGTTCAAAGTTCAGTTTTCGATTGAAGCAGAAAGTGGTATCATGGGAGCCTCTGGGAGATTACGAAACTTCCCAACGCATACGTCCGGAGGACAGGAAGTTGTTATACCGTGAAAAATTCACGGCTCCAAGGGCAAGGGTGCTGGTGGTGGATGACAATCCCATGAACCTCATGGTGTTCAAGAGCCTCTTGAAGCAGACACTTGTGGAAATCGATACAGCCGACAGCGCAGACGGCGGCTTGCGGCTGACGGCAGAAAAGGAGTACGACATCATTTTTCTCGACCACATGATGCCGGGCAAGGATGGAATCGAGATGCTGCATGAGCTTCGCTCCCAAGGGCAGGGACTCAATTCGGAAACCACGGCGATATGCCTCACCGCAAATGCGGTTTTCGGTGCGCGTGAACAGTACATTTCCGCAGGATTTGATGATTATTTGACCAAGCCCATCGATTCCGGGAAATTGGAGGACATGCTGCTGGCCTGCCTGCCGGTGGAAAAGCTGGAAGCACCTGTGACCGAGGAGGCTGCAACGGAGCCGGAGGGGGCACACGTGCTTCCGGATGTGCTCGTCCCCTTGGAGGGACAGGATTGGCTTGACCTTGCTCTTGGAATCAAGAACAGTGGCTCTGTTGAAGCCTATCTGCCCTTGCTCAGGACTTTTTATGAATCCTTGGACGAGAAGGCAGATGAGCTGGATGGATTTTATAACAAGGGAAGTCTCAAGGAGTACACGATCAAGGTACACGCCATGAAAAGCTCGGCTCGGCTCATCGGAGCTAGGGAGTTTGGAGAGGAAGCGCAGAAGCTGGAACATGCAGGTGCTTGTGGAGACATGGAATATATCCGGGCACACCATGGGGACTTCATTGCGATGTGCAGAGGATTCAAGACGCCGCTGTCTGAGGTCTTCCAGCCTGTGGAACCACGCTTGGAGAAGCCGGAGGCGGATGAAAGACGGATGAAGGGCATCTACGCTGAACTTTGGTCAGCGGCGGAGGACATGGATTGTGACCGGCTGGAGGGTATTTTTGCAGAGATGGAGAACTATCGTATCCCGGTGAAGGAAGCGTCCCTCTGGAATCTGCTCAAGAAGGCTTCTGAGCAGTATGATTACGAAAAGATTCTGTCCCTTTTGCCGCAAATGGATGGGTAATGGATGAGTTGTTGGTGTTGGAAGATTTGCGGCAGTGGGTTGCTGCAATCAAGGGCAAAGGAGCAATGGTAGCCTATGAATGACTGGATCGTTGTCGTTGACGATGAATCCCTGAGCCTGACACATGCGAAAAGCATTTTGAAAGAGCAGGACATGCGCGTCAGCTGTCTGCGGTCAGGACGGGATCTTTTGAAATTCATGGCGAAGAATGCGCCGGATTTGATTCTTCTGGATATACAGATGCCTGAAATGGATGGATTTGAAACGTATCACGCATTGCGCCACATGGAAGAGGAAGCAGGTCGAAGCCCGACGCCGGTCATATTCCTGAGCGGCATGGAGGCGCATGAAGCGGAGACCCGCAGCCTGGAGGAAGGAGCTTCGGATTTCATCCGCAAGCCCTTCAACAAGGATATTCTCATCAAGCGCATTCTGAATGCCGTAAAAAATACCAAGGCCATTGAGAGCTTGACAGAAGAAGCGACGATTGACAGGCTGACCTGCTTTCTGAACAAGGCATCCGGAACCATCAAGGTGGCAAAGCTCTGTGAGGATCGAACCGGCATGCTGGCCATTTTTGATCTCGACAATTTCAAATTGGTCAACGATCTTTATGGCCATGGCATGGGAGACAGGATTCTGCAGGCTTTTGCCGATATCGTCAGGCGCAACGTAAGGGCACAGGATGTCATGGCGCGCATCGGTGGGGATGAATTCATGGCGTTCTTCTGCAACCTCAGCGATGAAAGAGCCCTGGAAAGTCTGAACCGCAGACTCAACGAGCAGCTCTTGAAGGAAGCTGTCAAACTGGCAGGGGATGGTTTTGACATTCCCCTGGGCATTTCCGTGGGGGCGGCGCTGGTTCCGGAACACGGGCGGGACTATGAAACCCTGTTTTCCCTTGCGGATAGTGCGCTTTACAGGACAAAGCAAAACGGAAAGCACGGCAGTGAGGTATATCATCAGGAAACCGAAGCGAACCTTACCCGGGAGGAGGATATCAAAAGGGAGTTTGCCCGTATTACGCAGATCGTGGAGGAACGCCACAGCAGGGGGGGCGCCCTTTTATTGAACCTGGAGCAGTTCTCCTTCGTCTATCGTTTTGCCCGACGGTTTTACAAGCGATACGGCGGGATGGCCATTAAAATGCTGTTCATCCTGTCGGAGGAAGAAACCGATGTGGAGCGCGGGTACAGCCTGAATGAGGCGGCATCAAAGTTTGGTCTTTGCCTGCAGGATACCCTGCGGAAAAGTGATATGATCCTGCAAAATAAGCCGAATCAGTTCTTCGTGATGCTGCAGGAGCTTTCGGTGGAAGATTTTCCCAATGTGCTCCAGCGGATCATGAAGGCTTGGGAGGCAACGGGATGTCACGTCGGTATCCATGTGGAACATCTTATGGAGCATGTCACCTATGAGAAATGAAATTACGCCGTTGCCGGTAGAAAAAAACCACCGCATCTCGTAGAGACGCGGTGGTTTTTCAGTCCAATTTTTCCGTTTTATTTCCCGATGAGAGCCATGATTTCATCGGCGCGGCCATCGGAGCCGAGAACGTTCTTGATCTTGTGCTCGACGAGCTCTTTGATGTAGGAACGGCCGTCAGCAACATACTGGCGGGGATCAAAGTGTTCGGGGTGAGCATTGAAGTGCTCGCGGATGCCTGCGGTCATGGCAAGACGGAGGTCGGAGTCGATGTTGATCTTGCAAACTGCAGACTTTGCTGCCTTGCGGAGCTGATCCTCTGGGATGCCAACAGCATCTGCCAGTTTTCCGCCATTGTCGTTGATGATCTTCACATATTTCGGAATAACGGAAGAAGCACCGTGGAGAACGATGGGGAACTCGGGGATGCGCTTCTCGATTTCCGCGAGGATGTCGAAACGGAGCTCGGGCGGAACAAGGACGCCATCTGCATTGCGGGTGCACTGTTCGGGTTTGAACTTGAATGCGCCGTGGGAAGTTCCGATGGCGATGGCGAGAGAATCAACGCCGGTTTTCTCGACGAATTCCTGAACCTCTTCCGGCTGGGTGTACTTGGCATTTTCGGCAGAAACATTCACGTCGTCCTCAATGCCGGCGAGCTGGCCGAGCTCAGCCTCTACGACCACATTGTGTGCATGGGCATACTCCACGACTTTTTTCGTAAGCTCGATGTTCTCTTTGAAGTCATAGTGGGAACCATCGATCATGACGGAGGTAAAGCCGCCATCAATGCAGGATTTGCAAGTCTCAAAATCCGCGCCATGGTCAAGATGAAGCGCGATGGGAATATCGTTGACCTCAAGGGCTGCCTTGACGAGATGAACGAGGTATTCATGCTTTGCATACTTGCGTGCGCCGGCGGAGCACTGCAGGATGATCGGCGATTTCAAAGCGCCTGCAGCCTCAGTGATGCCCTGGACGATTTCCATGTTGTTGACATTGAAAGCACCGATGGCGTACTGTCCTTCGTAAGCTTTCTTAAACATTTCTTTTGTTCCAACTAATGGCATTTACATTACCCCCTAAGAATTGTGATAGAATCAAATGAACTTCCTACATTATACCACAGAAACGCCCACAGTTGTAGAGGGCTATGCTTGAATTTTTGAAAATTGGTCAAAAATTGGTCAAAATCCGATTCATATCCTCCGGCAGTTTAGCTGTAACGGAGACATGCTTTCCCGTCAGGGGATGAACGAAGGAGAGGCGAAAGGCATGCAGAGCTTGTCGCTCTATCTGTTCCCGGGTTCCTCCGTAAAGGTCATCACCGATGAGGGGATGGCCGAGATAGGCGAGATGGACGCGGATTTGGTGGGTGCGTCCCGTTTCGAGCCGGAGTTTCAAGAGGCTCATGGAATCCGAGACCCGAAGGGTTTCATAGTGGGTGACAGCATCCTGTCCGGCGGGGGAGACGCAGCGGCAGATGATGCTTGCGGGGTCTCTGGCAATGGGGGCGTTGATGGTGCCGGAAGGGGGCGTAAGAACCCCGGGGATGATGGCGAGGTATTCCCTGCAGAACGTTTTCCTTCCCTTCGGAGAAAGCTGATGATGCAGATGGGGTTGTTTGGCGATGAGCAGGAGTCCCGTGGTGTTCCGATCCAATCGGTGAACCGGATGAAAGGCGGTTCGGATTCCCTGTCGCGCATAGTATCCGAGCACAGCATTGGCGAGTGTACCCGTAAATTCCCGGTTCGTGGGATGGACGAGCTGTCCCCCCGGCTTGTTTACGATGAGGAGCCCCTCGTCCTCGTAGCGGATATCCAGGGGAAGATCTTCCGGCAGGATGTCCGATGTTTCCTCCAGCTCCCAGGAAATGACATCGCCTCCGGATACGGACAGGAGCGCCGGATGACTGATGCGTTCTCCATTGCACTGGAACGTGCCGGAAAATTTCACTTTTTTCCAGTGTGTGGAAGAGATCCCCATGAGCTTTAGAAAAGACCTGACGGGCATTGCCGTCAGGTCTTCGGGAACATGGTATACCATCATGGTTTTGCTTCCTTTTTCTTCACCGGATTCTTTGCTTCATCGGGCCGGATCAGGTAAATGATGCGGAAGGAGATGCCAAGGATGATCGCTACGATGGTGGCAAGGGACATGCCCTTGAGCGTTACGGTGCCGATGGTAATGCTGGCGGTGGAAACACCGATGCCGAGGACAATGGAAGTGAGGAGGAGATTCATGGGATTGTTGTAGTCCACCTTCCCCTCTACGAGAATGCGGATGCCGGATGCGGCAATGACGCCGAAGAGGAGGATGGAGACACCTCCCATGACCGGAGTTGGGATGCTCTGGATCATGGCAGCCAATTTTCCGAAACAGGAGAGCAGGATGGCAAAGACTGCCGCGCCGCCGATGACCCACGTACTGAATACCTTGGTAATGGCAAGGACTCCGATGTTTTCACCGTAGGTGGTATTCGGCGTGGAGCCAAAGAAACCGGAAAGAACGGTGGAAAGACCGTTGCCCAGGAGAGAACGATCCAGCCCCGGATCCTTGGTGAGATCGCTCCCGACGATGTTCCCCGTCACGATGAGATGGCCCACATGCTCCACGATGACCACGAGGGAAGCCGGGAGAATGATGAGAATGGCGCCGAGGTCAAAGGTCGGGGTGTAGAACGTGGGAAGAGCGAAGATGGGTGCGGTTTCCACCATGCTCCAATCCACGAGGCCATTGCACGCTGCTACGATATATCCTCCGACAACGCCGATGAGAATGGGAATGATGGAGAGAAATCCCCGAAAGACCACAGAGGCGAAAACCGTGATGGCAAGGGTGCTGATGGAGACGAAAATAGCGGTGGGATCCGTTTGCTCGCCGGTGAGTCCCGCCATGGAAGCCGCTGTCGGCATGAGCTCCAAGCCGATGACCGCGACGATGGCACCCATGGAGGCCGGGGGGAAAATGACGTCGATCCACCCCGTGCCGACGGCACGGATGAGCAACGCCACGAGGCAGAAGACGATGCCGACGACGATGAAGCCGCCCAGGGCAGCTTCGTAGCTGTACTGCGCGAGGACGAGGAACACCGGGGAAAGGAATGCGAAGCTGGAGCCGAGATAGGCCGGAATCCTGCCCTTGCAAAGCAGGAGATAGAAGATGGTGCCTATGCCATTGAACAGGAGCACTGTGGCAGGATTCACCTTGAAGAGAATGGGAACCAGAACGGTGGAGCCGAACATGGCAAAGAGATGTTGAAGGCTGAGAGGAAGGGTTTCCAGAAGCGGAAGCCGTTCATCGACAGCAATGGTACGATTCGACATAAAATGATTGCTCCTTTGCGTGAGATTACAATATTTCCTACTTCTACAATGTAGCACAATCATGGAAAACTGTCCAGAAATAACTTATGTGGGAAGAGAGGCTATCCATGCAGCGGGCGCATCGGCAGGAACGCAGATGGCAAATCTCTTCTCCATCAGGTTGTCGCCAAGAAAGGTCTTACGCCCAACGAGGAACAGACCGCCGTCCTCCATCATATCATGACGAGCACAGACCGGTTTCTCTGTGTTCAGGGATTGGCGGGCACAGGAAAGACCTATACCATGAACGCCTTGCGGGAACTATGCGAGGCTGAGAAGATCAAAGTTCGCGGTGTGTGCTTCACGGGCAAGGCTGCCGATGGGCTAAAGAAGGAGTCCGGCATTCCCTCCTCCACCATCCATTCCTTCCTTGGCAAATTGGAAAAAGAATCCGGCATCAAAGTGGAAAGAAATGATGAGGACGGTATCCGTCAGCATTGGGACTTTTCAAAGGTCAAGCTCATCCAAGAACGGGAACTCTGGATTGAATGCTGCGTACGTCGACTTGAGCCGCGCGAAGCAGAGAGCCGTTGTGTTCACAGACAGCAAGGAGCGGCTGACGAAGCAGACGAGGGAGTTTCATCACCAACGCCGTCAAGATGGGCAAAACATAGGACGACAGACAAAAGCAAAACGTGCATACTCCCGAAAAGGCTGTCCAACTATGGGCAGCCTTTTGAGTAAATCTACTACGAACTCTGCATGGAGACACGAAAGACACGAAAATATAAGACGACCATTCATGCTTGATTTACATTGTAAACCCGCTATGCTATAATAAAAAGAAAGAAGGGGTGGTGGAATAATGGCTACAGTTCCTACTCAGATAAGAATTGATCGTGATATAAAGGCAAAGGCAACAGCACTTTTTGCCAGTCTTGGTCTGGATATGTCGAGTGCAGTCAATTTGTTTCTTCGGCAATGTGTTTTAAGAGGCGGTATACCGTTTCTGATTGAGATGCCAAAAACCAGTCTCGGTGATGAAAAAGCGGAGGATAGGTAAATGTATTTGAAGCGAATTCATAGCGTTAATGTAGGTCCTATCGAAGATGCAGAAATAAATTTCTCATTTGTAGATGGAAAACCTAAGCCTGTTGTGATTGTCGGAGAAAATGGAACAGGAGAGTCTGTCTTGTTATCCAACATCGTAGATTCGTTTTATGAAATTGCTTCTCTAAAATATTCTAATGCAAGAAAATCCGATGAGATATCAGAGGGACAGCAATACTATAAAGTTATAACGTCACAAGAAATTCATGTATTCGTATCTTGAATATGAGCACAATTCAAATCCTATACATTCTATTTTTAAAAGTGGAGAGGTTTCATTCCAAGACGTTAAAAAAAGAATGTAATCTCCCTGTAAGTATGTCTTGGGGAGAAGAAACAAATTATAAAAAATATCCGCAAACAAAAAAGATGCAAATGATATTTTTACAAATAATGTTTTGTGTTATTTTGGTCCAGAAAGATATGAAAAGCCTAATTGGATGGGCAATCAATATTATGAACTATCAAGTTATGAACACCCATCGGTTAATGTAAGATGGAACGGACGTTTGGATAAGCCTATTTCTGTTAAGGATGTAACTGCAGCTACATTACAATGGCTTTTAGATGTTATAGTTGATTCAAGATGTGATATTGAATATAAAAATCCTAAATGGGAAATCACTCATGTCAACATACAAGATTTACAACTTTTAAAAATCGCACGACAAAACGTAGAGAGAATAATGAGTACAATTTTAGGGAAAGAAATATATTTTGGACTTAATTATCGAAATTCTAATATATCTAGATTTAATATCAATTTACAAAATAATCAACAGACCATAGTCCCAGCTTTAGATGCGCTATCTACTGGACAAATCGCATTATTCAATATGTTTGCAACGATTATTAGATATGCTGATTCAGATGATATAAATAAAAGTATTACATTAGGAAATATAGCTGGAATTGTTGTCATAGATGAAATAGACTTGCATTTGCATACAAGCTTACAAAGAGAAATTCTTCCGAAATTACTTAAATTGTTTCCAAAGGTACAATTTATTATTACATCTCATGCGCCATTATTTTTGTTAGGAATGGATGAAGTGTACGGAAAAGATGGTTACGAAATATATCAAATACCATCCGCAATAAAGATAACCTCAGAACGTTTTTCTGAATTTCAAAAAGCCTATACTTACCTTTCGAAAACAGAAAAACATCATGCTATTATAATGGAAGCTATCCAAGAACAACAGGGTGATCCATTGGTGATTACCGAAGGTGCCACGGATTGGAAACATATGAAGTCTGCGTTGAATTATTTTCTCAATCAAGAAGAATTCAAAGAAAAATATTCTGCACTTAAATTTGATTTTCTTGAATATGAACCGGAAAATTCAAAGAAAAAAATGGTATTAAATTAAAAATGGGGAATACAAATTTGAGTAATATGTGTGAGCAAATTTCTAAAGTGAAACAATCGAGAAAATTGATCTTCATTGCCGATGCTGATGATGATAAAACAACAAAGGCGTTAGCAAAGCAAGACAAAGTATATAAAGACTGGGGGAATAATGTATTCTCATTTGTTCTGCCCTTACCAGAAATAAGGAAAAAAACTCCAGAGATATGTATAGAACATTATTATACAGACAGCGAAATAAAAACAACGATTCAAATCGATGGAGTATCAAGAAGATTGTACATGGGAAATGAATTTAATAATCATGGCATATCATTTGATAGAACATGCTCATGTACCAACAAGAACTGTTGTGGAAAAGACAAAATTAACATCATTGATGGTGGTGGAAAATCCCGTGTTTACTTGCTCGAAGATGATGATGGAAAAACAAACCTAGCATTGCCTAAAATGGACTTTGCAACTGGTATTCTAGAGAAACAGAAAGGGTTCGAAAACATAAATTTCGATAATTTCCATCTAATTTTTGATATAATTAAAGAAATTCTCGATGAACCACTGGTATAATTTTTTAAGGAGTGTGACCTCAAATGCCAACCCTGACTTGGGCAGGCAAGGAAAATGCAACCAAAGAGGCAAAGTCCATCCCCTACCGCCTATTGGAACTGGACGAGTCTCTATGCTATGGAGCGAGACAGACAGGAAATGTCATCGTGCAGGGAGACAATCTGGCGGAACTTAAGGCGCTCATGCCATATTACCGTGGCAGGGTACGCTGCATTTATATCGACAAAAGAACGGCGTATTTGATACAAGCAAGCGAAAGAGAAAACTCCCCGAAAGCCCTTGATATAAGGGGCTTCGAGGAGCTCATCAATTTGGGGTAGCCAGCATAAATCGCAAAATGCGGTATGCCTTGGAGAAAAATGAAGCTCCAGTTCTTAACGATGGGTGCAAATGGAAAATACAATCGTTTGGATAGTACGGATTTACCGTTTGCAGGGTATGCACCCATTTTTCATCGGAGATGTGAAAAAAGAGAGCCGAATTTTTCTGGTGGGTGAATGCCTGCCCACCGCAAGGATACCAACATAAAATGGCATGACTATGAGTTTACTGAAGTTTAGAGCTGTGCCATTACGACCATCCGATCCTCTGGTGAGACATGAAGTACATCGAAAGCCTTGTCGGTACTCCAACCTGTCTCGGCAACGAGCGCACGGACATTATTCACGATGTTATCAACACGCCCCTTATTGATGCCTTCATCAAATCCCTCTCGTCTCTGTTCTTTGAGTTCCATCATCAGCGTCATATACTCCACCTTCGTTTCATTGTGTTGTTTCAGTCTCTCGACCTCAGCGGCGATGTCCTGTGTGAACTTACCTTCGGCGGCCTTGCCGTCAACATAAGCGAGGAACTTGTCGATGTCCTCGTCTACTTCGCCTACCGTGCCTTTGGTGTTCAGGAAAATCTTCACCGTCTCGTCCCCAAGTTCCAAGCCGTCCTGTTCGTGGCAGAGGTTGGTGAAGGTGTACATCTTACGGTCATTTCCGGGGAAGGGGTCGAAGGTGCAGATGAAGATGACGAAGGACTTTTTGAGTTCGATGTAGTCCTTGCCCTTGCCCAGCACGTTGAGGTCTATCATGGCCTGGTAGTAGCGGGTGCGCTTGGGAAGCCAGCCGAGGGACTTATCTGCCGTCTGCATTTCGATGTCGATAATCGTGCCGTCCTCGGTCACCACATAGACATCAAGCCGTATGCCCTTCTGCGTGGGGCTTGCCTCCATGGTCTTTTCGGCCTCGGGGTAGATGATGTCCCTCACCTTGATGCCGAGGAGCTTCGTGATTAGCCACATACAGAGCCGCTTGTTCTGCATGACCTTCTGGAAGAGGAAGTTGTCGCAGATGGTGAGTTCCTCCCATTCCTTGATACGTCCCATGGGTGTGTGCCTCCTTTTTCTTAATTTTACAACGGTTGTCAAGGGATGGCAAGGGAAAGTTTAGGGCGGTTAGGGTTGGATTAGTACATTTGATGATGCCCATTCGTGTTACTAAAAATAACTTGCATTTATTCCTGTAGGGGAATATAATGGACGATAATGCCTTGGGGGGAGTGTATGGATTTACTAACCACGACTGAGATGTCTGAAAAATGGCACATATCCCGTAGACGCATAGCTACGCTATGCAAGGAGGGGCGAATACCGGGCAGCATTCTCAAGGGAAAAACATGGTTGATACCTGCGGGTACGCCTAAACCTCATGATGCGCGCCATGCCACCGATGACAGTGCACATCTAAAACATGACAAATAATATCGAGTATAAACAAAGGATTTTAATATGTGGTGTAGAAACTGTAATATCGAATTAAAGGACTGCCGATGCCCAATTTGTGGGGAAACCACTACGGAGGATATTCCCACAGATATCTATTGGTGTGACGAGTGTCGTGTGCCTGTCATTAGCATGATTTCTCAGGCAGACAAGGGCACTTGCCCTAGATGTGGCGGCAAGACACGCTATACGGCAGCGGATATACGCCCCGTATTCCCGGAGGAGCGTTTGCTTTTAGAAATTCTTCTTGGGAAAGAACCATTATCGTACATTGAAAAATCGGTATGGGCGACAAACAGCAGATATTACATCGATGGCGAATCTATTCCATTATCTAGTGCATTGTTTCAAAAAGCGGATGCCGAAGCTATATCCAATATGATTTCTGCGCACATGAAAGATAATAACTATTCGTTTTTCGACCCAATTATACAGGCTTTCATTGAGGCTAATACACCACGGCTAAATTACATCAAGGATGAAGCATATCAATTTATAACTAAGGAAGCCTCAAAATTCCCTAAAGAAAATATCGTAGTGTCATTTTCGGGTGGAAAGGATTCTACTGCAACAGCCGACTTAGTAATAAAATCCTTAAGCAATCCTAGCGTAGTCCATATATTCGGAGATACTACGCTCGAATTTCCAAGCACTATCGAATATGCAAAACGTTATAGAGATGACCATCCTTACGCCATATTTAAGGTTGCGCGGAATAACGAGCAAAATTTCATGGATGTGTGCGACGATATAGGACCACCGGCGAGGATGATGAGATGGTGCTGCTCAATGTTTAAGACCGGGCCCATCACTCGAGTGATTAACGGTTTTTACAGAAATCAACAGATATTGACATTTTATGGCATAAGAAAGTCTGAGTCGGTAAGTAGGTCAAAATATAATCGAGTAGAAGATGATTCCAGTTCCGTAAAGATTCAGCAACAAACAGTGGCATCGCCGATATTCTTCTGGAAAGATGCAGATGTGTGGTTGTATCTGCTTGGAGAAAAGGTAGACTTTAACCATGCATACCGTTTGGGCTATGACCGAGTGGGCTGTTGGTGCTGCCCTAACAACAATCAAAGGGGGCAATTTCTGTCGAGGATTTATATGCCTACGCAGTCTGCTAAATGGCGAGACTTTTTAATATCGTTTGCAAAAAAAATCGGAAAGCCCGATCCCGACGTATATGTAGATGAAGGAAAATGGAAAGCAAGGCAGGGAGGCAATGGATTGCCGTCAGCCGGAGATGTAAAACTTAAATTTTCAAATTGCACGAGTGAAGAACACGCTAAAATATACAGGCTCACCAAGCAGTTTAATGATGAGTTGATAGGTATGTTCGTACCATTTGGGACAATTGCTCCCGATTTGGGACAGAAGTTATTACACGAAACAATCGTGTTAGATGTCAAGACAAAAGTCCCAATTCTTTCCATACAGCCATTTTCCCACGATAATTACGAGCATTCTGTTAAAGTGAAAACCATGAATGTGGCAGACCACGATGATTTGCAAAGAATGGTAGGCTATCAAATAAGAAAGTTTAACGCTTGTCGACAATGTCTCAAATGCGAGTCGTTGTGTAAATCCGGCGCAATATCAATTACTTCATCCACTTACTACATTGACCCTCGGAAATGCGTTCATTGTAAAATGTGCATGACCGCAAAATATCTTGATGGCGGATGCATGATGGATAAGTATTTAA
>DFES01000092.1 GCA_002369175.1 Selenomonadaceae bacterium UBA3796 | reverse complement strand
TTGTGCAGAATAATCTGAATCCAGATTTGACGGTAGAGGGTGTGCTGATGACCATGTACGATGCACGCACGAATCTATCCATGCAGGTGGTGCATGAGGTGCGGGAGAATTTCGGCGATGCAGTCTATAAGTGCATGATACCGCGTAATGTCCGCCTTTCCGAGGCTCCTTCCTATGGTGAACCCATCATTGTGTACGATGCAAAATCAAAGGGTGCAGAGGAGTACATGAATTTGGCGAAGGAGGTAATCAGGCGTGATGAGTAAGGCGCATGGTGGACTGGGAAAAGGTCTGGGTGCACTGCTGAAAACTACGCAGATGGAGACAGCTCCTTCGGGGGAAAAAATACAGGAAATTGAGGTGTCTGCTATCCGGGCAAATCGTTATCAGCCGCGTCAGGATTTCGATGAGGCATCGTTGGAGGAACTCAAGGATTCCATCAAGAGCTATGGAATCCTGCAGCCCATTCTCGTTCGCAAGCTGCCGGGGGAAGGATATGAGCTGATCACTGGGGAGCGTCGCCTGCGGGCGGCAAAATTGGCCGGGGTGAAGGCCATACCGGCTTTGGTAAAGGAGTATAATGATGCGGAAATCAGCGAAATCGCATTGATCGAGAACATCCAGCGGGAGGATCTTAACGCCATTGAGGAAGCCCGTGCGTATGACCACTTGATGAAGGAGTTTCATCTGACACAGGAAACCATGGCGGAAAAATTGGGCCGCAGCCGTTCCCATATCGCCAATACCCTCCGATTGCTGAAGCTGGCGCCGAAGGTTCAGGACTATGTGTCCAGCGGCATCCTCTCCATGGGACAGGCGAGACCGCTTCTGGCGCTGGAGAATGAAGAACTCCAGTGCAAAGTGGCGGAAACCATACAGGAACAGGAGCTTTCCGCTCGGCAGACCGAGGCGCTGGTGAGGCGCATGCAATCCGGTGAGGAGGATGTGAAGCCTCGGAAGAAAACAGTGCCGAAGGAACAGGCGGTCTATGTAAGGGATGCAGAGGAGAAACTTCGCCAGTTCCTTGGAACTCAGGTGAAAATTCTCAGCGGTAAGAAGAAGAACCGCATAGAAATCGAGTTTTATTCGGATGAGGATTTGGAGCGCATTCTCCAGAGCCTGACCCAGACACAGGAAGATGAGGTACAGCAAAAGGTGGAGACCCTGCGGAAGGTGTCCCAGTCCCAGAATTTCACGGTGTAAACGAGGGAGAGATTGGAAAGTTCATGGATATTCAAGCATTCAACAGCATGATGATGAACAACCTGTTCTATGTTGTGTGCGGCCTTGCCGTCCTGGTTCTGATCATGCTGATTATCATAGGGAATCTGTATTTTAACCTGTCCTATCTCAAAAAGAGGTATCGCAAGATGATGACAGGGGTGGATGGTTCCAACATGGAGCGCATGCTCATTGGACATATCGACGAAACGAAGGCTGTGGCAGAGGATAATCACCGTCTCAATGAGGAAATGGAGCGGATCGACAACCTGCTCAAAAGTGCAATCACCCGTGTGGGGGTTGTGAGGTTCAGCGCCTTTGAGGATATGGGAAGCGATTTGAGCTACGCCGTGGCTCTTCTGGACTCTCATAACAATGGCGTGGTGCTTTCCAGCATCTTCGCCAGGCAGGATTCCCGCAGCTATGTGAAGCCCATTGAGGCGGGAGCGTCAAGCTACACACTGACGCAGGAAGAGGCACAGGCACTGAAGGATGCCATGCACAAGGGATGAAGGTATTATTTGGATGGATTCAGATAGGTTGGATCCAGATAGGATGAAATCATGGAGAAAGAGAAGGAATACACGATTAAGGTAGTGCCCAGTGACAATGGAACGGTGCACAGCGTTCGCCTTCCGGCTTTCCTGCTGAAGTATGGATTGGCATCCATGGCCGTAGGCGCGCTGCTTTTTGTGGGAGCGTTCGGCTATGCGGTGTACAGTACCTTCAGCTCAAGTTACAGCGCAACGGAGATCGATGAGCTCAGGCAGGTGAACAGTATCCAGCAGGAGCAGCTTCTTCAGCTTTCACGCAAGGCCAATGCCTTGCAGGATCAGGCGGAACAGCTTGCACAAATGGAAAGCGAACTTCGCCGCCTTTCGGGACTTGCTCCGGCAGAGGAGCCTGCACCGGAAGCGCAGCCGGAGGATGCTGCACACACGGGGCAGGGGGGTCCCTATATACAGCCGGATGTGAGAAACGTGGGGCTGGCGCTCGACAATGTAGAAAAGGAATTGGGGAAGCGCAAGGCAAGTCTCGAACAGCTTCGTACCCAGCTCAAGGAACAGCAGTCAGAGCTTGCCTCTCTTGGCCCATTTGGAGCCGTAGGGATTGTCATGCCGGGGGTAAGTGCTACGATGCCCTCTATTTGGCCGACGGACGGCGTTGTAAGCTCCCCCTATGGTCTTCGCTGGAACGGATCGGATTTCCACCCGGGCATAGATATTGCCAATGACATGGGAACCCCCATCGTGGCAACGGCAGATGGTATTGTCGAAGAGGCCGGCTGGAATTCCGGCGGCTATGGGAACATGGTGGATATTGACCATGGGAATGGCATGATGACCCGTTATGCACATGCCTCCCAGGTAGTGGTCACTGCCGGTCAGTATGTGCGCCGTGGTCAGCTCATTGCATACATGGGAAGTACCGGATTCAGCACCGGCCCTCATGTCCATTACGAAGTTCGCATCAATGGACAGGCTGTGAATCCCGTTAGCTATTTACATTAAATCATAATGAAACGAAAAATATCCTTCGCCTGTAGGCGAGGGATATTTTTCGTTTCATGGATGGATTCAGCGGAGTACCTCTGGATATTTATGATTACGATAAACCTTTAAATATTAAATGAAATAAAGACACACATTTGAAAGCAGCAAAACTTCTTTAAAGACCACTTAATATTTAACGTAATATCTTAAACGTTCAATAACTAACATTAATGTAACAATATTTAATAATATTTAATGTAATAAAATGAGGTATAAACCCTTAAACAACCCTACTAATTAAACACTTTAATTAATTTATGGAATAAAATGAGCAAATGCTGTCACAGCTGCCGGATAGACAATCCAAATCCGTTTCATAAGGGAGCATAACAGAAAACATAAATTAGAATAGAGGGGGAGGGATCGAAAAATAGAATCGAAGAAAACAAAAAAGCCTTTGCAATGCGCAAAGGCTTCATTTTCTATATGGTGGGGTTAACAGGACTCGAACCTGTGACCTCCTCGATGTCAACGAGACACTCTAACCAGCTGAGCTATAACCCCATGTCCTAACACAAGTGATATGATACACGGTTTGGAAGAAGTTGTCAAGCAGTATTATTGATAACTTTTGGTTATAAAACTAATTCGTTTTTCATATTTGCTTTTTTGATAAAAACGTCTATAATATGTAACAGACTGTTTTGTTACACTATTTTGCGATTTTCGGGATGATTTTAAAAAGAACTGTAACATTTATATCCTCTCAGTGCATATTATTTCATATCATTTCCCCCTTCCCAAAGTAAAAGCAAGACGAAACAGAAAAGAGCAGCGAGCACTCTGCTGCTGCAACCAAGAAAAGAAAGGGAGATACCTATGAATACAACTGATAAGAAAGCACTCGCACTGCATAAGCAGTACCGTGGCAAGTATGCCATTGTAAATACGGTTCCTCTCGATTCGGCAGAAGATCTCACCTTGGCTTATACGCCGGGAGTTGCAGCACCCTGTTTGGAAATCGAGAAAAAGCCGGAGACGATTTATGACTACACGACGAAGGGCAATATGGTGGCTGTTGTGACCAACGGCACGGCTGTTCTTGGTCTCGGCAACATCGGCGCCGGCGCCGGCCTTCCTGTCATGGAGGGCAAGGCCATTCTGTTCAAGGGATTTGCCGGTGTGGACAGCGTTCCCATCTGCCTTAACACGAAGAACGTGGATGAGATCATCCGTACGGTGGAGCTCATGTCGCCTACCTTTGGCGGTATCAATCTTGAGGATATCAAGGCTCCGGAGTGCTTCGACATTGAGAATGCATTGAGAGAGAAACTGGATATTCCCGTGTTCCACGATGACCAGCACGGAACTGCCATTGTTGTTGTTTCCGCTCTCATCAACGCGTTCCGTCTCATCGGCAAGAGCTTCGAGAACGCCAAGTTTGTCGTCAATGGCGCAGGTGCTGCAGGTCAGGCCATTACCCGCTTGCTTTTCAGCATGCATGCCAAGGATGTCATCCTCTGTGATTCCAAGGGAGCCATCTACGAGGGCCGCCCCGAGGGAATGAACCCCTACAAGGATTCCATTGCCGAGATTACGAACCGCGGCCATCAGCAGGGTACGCTGGCCGATGTTCTCAAAGGCGCGGATGTGTTTGTGGGCGTTTCCGTTGCAGGTTGCTTGACTCCGGATATGGTACGCTCCATGAACAAAGATGCTGTCATCATGGCCATGGCGAATCCCACGCCGGAAATCATGCCGGAGCTTGCCAAAGAGGCCGGTGCCCGCGTGATTTGCACGGGACGCTCTGATTTCCCCAACCAGGTCAACAATCTCCTTGCCTTCCCCGGCATCTTCCGCGGCGCTCTGGATGTACGCGCAACGGATATCAACGAGGAGATGAAGATTGCTGCGGCGCATGCCATTGCCAGCTTGATCACTCGGAAGGAACTGGATGAGGAGCATGTCATCACGAGTCCCTTCGATCCGAGGGTAGCACCTGCCGTTGCCAAGGCCGTTGCCAAAGCAGCCATTGAGACTGGTGTAGCCCGCCGCACGGATATCCGTCCGGAGGATGTGGAGAAACACACGAAGTCCCTCATCAAGGAGATGCGCCGCCAGAAGGCACTGAAGATCGCGTAATCTGTGCGGTTGAAGAAGGTACTGTTGAGAATCGAATCGAACGAAATGGAGAAAGCTTTCCGGCCGGGTGCGGCCATACGGAAGGCTTTCTCTTTTTTTTATCGCTCCTTAAGTGATTTCCTTTTTCAAAAGAAAATCCATGACACTCATGATATGGATTCCCTGGTAGTTCGTCTTTTCATCGTTCTCCAGGGTGAGGACGTATTTGGGATATTGATCGCGTATTTGCTGCAGAGGGTGCAGTTTCCGAGCCAGCAATCGGCTGGAGGTAATCTGGATATATACGGGGTCTTTTTTTATGGCAACGAAGGAAATCTCCCTTGTCCCCACCCGCCCGATATAGACCTGGAAGCCGCGGCGGCGCAGTTCAAGATATACCAGGTTTTCCATCATGCCCTCCGTCAGTTCTTTTTTTCCGAGGAGCAGCTCAGAGAACCCCAAGTCCACAGCATAGTGCTTTTCCGTGGACTGGAGGATTCTGGAGTTATGAACATCAAAACGGGGAACCCGGTAGATTAGAAAGGCCTCCGCAAGAGCCTGGAGGTAATCGCTTACCGTGTGGGCGCTGAGACGTTTGATCTTTCCCTTTTCCTTCATGAGGGCAGCGATTTTCGCCGGGGACAGGGCGGCTCCAAGGTGTCCGTAGAGAAAGCAGAGCAGGGATTTCAAAAGGCAGGCGTCGCGAAACTGCCAGCGGGCGGCAACCTCCCAGAGCAGGAGGGAGGAGAGACAGCCTTCCAGATATTCCCTGCGCAGACGGGCATTTTCTTCGCCCGAGAGACAAAAGGCGCCGGGGAGGCCGCTTTGCTGGATGTAATCCATGCAGGAGGCGAGAAGTTCCTTTGGTTCCTGTGCGTCCTCTTCGATGCGGTTTTTCTCTTCTTCCAGGTATTCCGAAAAGGACAGGGGAAGCACGGGAAGCTCTCCATAGCCGCCGGAGAGAACCGTTGCGAGTTCCCGTTGCAGCAGACCCGCATGGGAGGTGGCAAGGTAGATATCCAGACGGCGGTTGAGGTAGAGACTGCCTACGATTTTCTCGAAGTCTTCGGCATTTGCGAGCTCATCGAGGAAGAGGTAGATGTTTTCTCCCTGTTGGAGGTGCCCTTCAATATAGCTGTGCAGAGCCGCATAGTCCAATGTGTCTTCATAGTGCAGCTCGTCGAAGTCAATGGCGATGATATGTTCCGGGGGGACGCCCTCCGCATGGAGATCCTCCGCAAACATGGAGAGAAGCGCTGATTTTCCGCTTCGCCGCATGCCCGCAAGCACCTTGATGCCCCTCCGCCGGCTCAATTCCTTCAATCTTTCCCGGTATTCTTTGCGCTCCATCGACGACACCTCCGCTTTCATTGTAGCATGAAACCACATTTAAGTGCAATATAATGCAAGATATATCCATTGCTTTTAAAATAAAGCAGTATAATAGATCAAAATGACAGTTTTCTTGCCGATTCCTTTTGCAAACTAAAAGACAAAAAGTCAGAATCGAGAAATCCATCTTGACAGGGCAATCCTATCTGCTATACTTCCCTTTGAAGACCGCGCATTTGCCATGATGAGGCAGACGCGTGAGATTGAGGGAGGCCTGAACATGAAAGATTTCTTGGATGTACATATCCATACCATCGCCAGTATTCACGCATACAGCACGTTTCGGGAGTGTGTCGAGGCGGGGAAGGAGAAGGGGCTTGCCCTTGTGGGAATTGCTGACCATGGCCCTGCGCTTCCCGGGGCGATCCACGAGATGTATTTCCGAAATTTCAAGGTCATACGGAACAAGGATTTCGGTATTGAGGTTCTCATGGGAGTGGAGCTTAATATCCTGGATTTCAGCGGCAGCACCGATCTTCGGGAGGAAGTGCTGCAAAGGCTGGACTATGCCATCGCAAGCCTCCATGATATCTGTATACGGCCCGGGAACAAAGAGGAGAATACCCGCGCCATCATCGGAGCCATGCGGAATCCCCATGTCAAGATCATCGGACATCCGGACAATCCGCAGTATCCGGTGGATTTCGGGGAACTTGCCAAAGCAGCCAGGGAGAACCATGTCCTGCTGGAAGTCAACAACAGTTCCTATGTGCCCAACGGAAGCCGGAAGGGCTCCGAGGAAAAGGCCATGGAGCTCCTGGCCGCCTGCAGGGAGCATGGAACGGCTGTCATCATGGGAAGTGATGCTCATATCGACCTGGATGTGGGGAATCATGCCTGCTCCATGGAAGTTCTCGCCCGGGCGGATTTTCCGGAGGAGCTGGTCATCAATCGTGATGTCTCTGCCTTTCTGGATTTCATCGGAAAAAGATGAGTGCGAATTCCTTGGGAGCCGCCCTTTGGCGATGGGGCGGCTTTTATTTTTTCTTTGACATTCCACTCTGTCTCATATAGAATTTAAGGAAGATTGATCAATTGAATCGGAAGGAAAGGTGCATAAGATGTTTTTGCATGAGCTTACCCGCAAGGGCCGTCCCAATGAGATTGCCATCGTGGATCATGGTCGTCGCTTCACCTATGATGAGTTTGCCGCAAAAATCAAGATTTGCCGCAATCGCCTGTATCGAGAGGGCGTCCGCCTTGGCGACCGTGTGGGGCTTTTTTCCCGCAACAGTGCAGAGTTTGTCTTCGCCTATATGGGTATCGTGGCTCTGGGAGCCATTGCCGTTCCTATCAACTTCCAGCTCAAGAGCCGTGAGATCGGCTATATCATCAAAGATGCAGGAATACAGCACATTCTGACCTATGAGCCGCTGCACCTTGAACATTCGCTGGCATTTTTCGGTTGCGATACGAAGATTGTCCAGCACGATATCCTGTCCTTCATGAAGGAGGATCCCTCTCTTCCTGCGGCGCCTGCGCTTCCCCATGATTTCGAGGAGAACAGTGCGGCTGTCATCATATACACTTCCGGCACTACCGGGCTTCCCAAGGGCGCTGTGCTTTCCCATCGCAACCTTGTGAGCAATGCGGAGCAGATGACCTGGATGGGCTGCAAGAGGGAACATGTCGTTCTTTGCGTTCTTCCCATGTATCACTGCTTCGGCTGGACCTGCTCCGTTCTCTATCCTTTCTATTCCGGGGCGTCCGTGGTGATTCTTGACGCTTTCACCCCAAAGGAGACCATTGAGACGATCCGCAGGGAGAAGGTTACGGATCTCTATGTTGTTCCTTCCATCTGCAGCCTGTTGACGAAATTGGCAACGCCGGAAGACATGAAGACGCTGCGTCTCGTTGTCAGCGGCGGCACGACGCTCCCCCTCAAGATCGAAGAGGATTTCATTGCGAAGTTCGGTGTCTCGATCTGCGAGGGTTATGGCCTTTCCGAGGCAAGTCCCGTGGTCACCATGAATCCGGCGGGCAAGGAGAAAATCGGCTCGATCGGTCCCGTGATTCCCGGCATCCAGTGGCGTCTTGTGGATTCGGAGGGCAACAATGTGCATTTGGGAGAGGCCGGCGAGCTTATCATCAAGGGCCCCAATGTCATGCTGGGCTACTGGAACCTTCCCGATGCCACGGAGGAGGCTCTCAGGGGCGGATGGCTCCATACGGGGGATGTGGCGCGTGCCGATGAGGATGGCTATATCTTTATTGTGGATCGCCTCAAGGATATGATCATCAGCATGGGAGAAAATATTTATCCCCGAGAGGTGGAGGAGCTTATCTACCAATATCCAGGCATTTACGAGGCTGCCGTGGTGGGCGTGGAGGACAAGCTTCGCGGCCAGGCCGGTGTTTGCTTCTATGCCCTTCAGGATGGGGTCACGGACTTCAAGGTCAGGGAACTCAAGAAATTTCTGCAGCAGAACCTTGCTCTCTACAAGATTCCAAGGGAATTCTATGAGATGGAGGAGCTTCCCCGTACTTCCACCGGAAAGATTGCCAAGCGCATTCTGGCGGATAATTACAATAAGGAAAAAGCGGCAAAGAAAACACAGAAATGAAATGTGGGAAAAAACCCCGGAAGCGTCAGCTTCCGGGGCTTTTTCAACAAACTCTAATCCGTGAGAAGTTTAAGCATCAGCTGTTCATACTGCTGCCGCTTGACACCGTTGGAATGGTCAATGGCCCATTCCAATATCTTGAGGTTTTTCTCCCAGTTCAGGGATTCCTTGGAGAGCGCCCATGTGCCGTTCAGGAAATTGTCCGCAGCCTGGAGCCGCGTCTTGTTCAGGAGCTTCTGCACCGTGGTGGGGCTCATGTGGTGTTCCCTTGCGATGGATTTTATGGATTGCCCCTCATAGACATGCTGGATGAAGATGTCGGTGCCTTCCTGGTCAATGGAGTACTTCGGGGGGCGTCCTGTGGATTCCTTGCGCTTTTTGACGGGCGGGGCAATGAGAGCGCGCATGGTCTCGACGGCGATTTCATCCAGGATAATGGTACGGTAGTCTTCCGGTGTATCCCCATCGGGACTTGCGGGAATGTCCTCAATGAGTCCCCAGGTTTCGCCGCTTATGATGAGAACCACAAGACGTTCATCCCCAGGAACGGCGGACAGGATCTCCGTGGAGAGGAGATAGGCGGAACCCTCTGCAATGGAAAGCATATCTGCCAGTTTGGGGCGGGTTTCTGCATTGATATCATTTGCATGCAGCAGCAGGTGGTCACGGGCTTCCAAATTTCATCATCTCCAGGAATTGCCACAATGGACAAAAAATATTTATCAATATAGGTGTTCACAGTTCTTTCCTAAAGTATTCTCCCACTTTTGCAGGATTCCTTCCAAGGAGGACGAAATAAATTCGTAGTGGAATGGTTCTCTGCAGGAAGGGGGATGTGTATGCCAAAAAAACACAATTTCTGTTATCTGTTATGTGCCGTGTCTTTATTGCTGAGCATGGCTCTCCTGGAGCAGGCGGAAGCCGCTGCACCAAGAGCGGTGGGTGGATTTTCGAAACAGATCTGCCAAAGGGATGATGTGGAGGAAACAGAGGCGGGGGAACAGGAGCTGCTCCACCAAACCTTCGCTGTTTTCCTGATGGACGAGGAGTTGCAGGCGCGTTATCCTGCTCTTTTCGATGCGGTCATCGGGATGAACCGGGAGGATTGGGCACGGGCTCAGGAAACACGGGAGGACTTCTTGGAGAAGGCCAGGGAGCGGAATGCGGAATTTCCCGAGGATATCCGTGCCTTTGCTCATGAGTGTGATATCTTGATGCGCCGTGCAGACAGCCGGGTGGTCAGCTTGCTCCGGTACGAATACAGCTATACGGGCGGCGTTCATGGAAATTATGGATATCAGGGGGTGAATCTCAATACGGAGACCGGGGAGAGGATTGCCCTTTCGGATGTTTTTGCCGATAGGAAAAAGCTCTCCAAAGTCATTATGAAACGGCTCAGGAAGAAATATCCCGAAAACTCTTTTGAGCATCTGGAAAAGGAGCTTCGTGAGCGGGCTGCAGCAGGGACATTGAACTGGACCCTGGATCCGAGAGGCGTGACCTTCTACTTCAACCCTTATGAGATCGCATCCTATGCAGAAGGGGTGCTTACGGTTACGATTCTGTTCAAGGAGGAGCCGAAGCTTTTCCATCCCGCATGGCTCTCCACAGCGGATGCCTACGCCCAGCCATTCTCGCCGTCCTACCTTCCCCTGGAGACATCTCTCCGGGACAACAAGAAAAAGGATGCCGTCCATATCTACGGGGACGGCAGGAAACTGTACATTGAGGTGAACGGGAAGAAAAGCGTCTTTGACGCAGCCCTTAGGGATATCCAGCCCGTCCTGCTGCACAGCGCCGACGGAAAAAACTACCTGTATGTGGAAGGCGCTCTGGAGGATGAGGAGCGGTGGATCTTCGCCTTTCAGATAAAGGATGAAAGCGTTCGTCTGCTTGGAACGCTTCCCTATACCTTCCGCCGTGCGCTGGAGGATGACCAGGAGGAACAGGAGGCGTGGCTCTTCCTTACGAATCCGGAAGGATTCTATATCCATCGAAATGCTTCCGATCGTTCCGGTTCCACGATGACAGATATATGCGCCGTGGGGGAGGATGGGCTGCTGACGTATGGCTAGTGTAAAACCTCGTTCACAT
>DFES01000098.1 GCA_002369175.1 Selenomonadaceae bacterium UBA3796 | reverse complement strand
GACGAGATTTGGGGCGTGGACAAGGATACAGACAGCCGTAATGTGGATGCCCATATCAAGAAACTGCGCCACCGCTTTGCAGATCATCCTGACTTTGTCATTGAAACTGTGCGTGGCTTGGGATACAAGGCAGTTTTTAAGGAACAAACATCATGAAGAAACCATTCATTCTGCCACTGCGAATCTATCACAGCCTGACGACATTATTGACGCTGGCCTTTTGCTGTGGCGTGTCCAGCCTGCTCGTCTATCTGTTGGACAGCATTGTCGGGCTGTCCCTGGAGCTTCCGGCGGCCTTGGTTATTTGCAGCCTGCTCACGGTGGTCTTGGGGGCGTTATTGCTGGCCTGGGAGGCAGGATATTACATTCGGCCGGCACAGGACATAGTGGAGGGCGCAGGGCGTATCGCCGAGGGGGATTTCAGCGTGCGTGTGCCGCAGCCGGAAACCTATATCGGCATCGAAGAAAGCTATGTGCTTATCGAGAATTTTAACCGCATGGCTAAGGAATTGCAGAGTATTGACCACATGCAAAAGGGCTTTACCGGAAGCGTATCCCATGAGTTCAAGACGCCGCTTTCTTCCATTGTGGGCTATTCGGAAATTTTGCTGGAAGGCGGCATCCGTGAGGAGGAACGAAGGGAGTATACGGAGCTGGTGCATGAAGAGGCTCTGCGGCTCTCGCGGTTGGCAGAAAATCTCCTGCGGCTGTCCCGGCTGGATGTCCAGGCCATTGTCATGCGTCATGAGGAGATTGCCGTGGATGAACAGATACGGCAGTGTGTCATCCTGCTGGCTGAACGCTGGGAGGCCAAGGATATCTCATTTTCCATGGATTTGCCGTCCATGCAGGTGGAAGGCGATCCGGATATGACCAAGCAGGTCTGGCTGAATTTGATTGACAATGCGGTGAAGTATTCGGAAAAAGGGAAGACCATTCATATTTCCGGACAATACGTGTCCAATTCCATTTGTGTGCGTATCCGCGATGAGGGGATTGGTATCCCTAAGGACAAGCAGGCGCATATCTTTGAGCGGTTTTATCAATGTGATGAGTCCCATCAGGAAAAGGGCCATGGGTTAGGTTTATCCATAGTGAAACGTATCTTGGAACTGTTGGGCGGTCAGATTGCCTGTCAAAGCCAGCCGGGGGAAGGGACGGAAATGGTTGTGGCTCTGCCGTTGGATAGCGGCAAGATTTGCCTGCTGCAGGTACCGGATACGTAAAGTATAGAGGTATGGATAGCGCAATGCAGAAGGAGATTTTGATGACGATGCAATTTGATTTTCATGAGATCCTTGGTTGGTATCTTGTTTTCGTCAATGTGCTGGCTATGTTGGTTTTTGGCTGGGACAAGCTATGTGCCAAGAAGGGCAGGTGGCGGGTGCCGGAACTTCGCTTGATGCTTCTGGCTCTGGCAGGAGGGAGCCTGGGGGCATTGTTGGCTATGCAGCTTTTCAGGCATAAGACCTTGCATTTCAAGTTCAAGTATGGGATACCGCTGCTGCTTATTCTGCAGCTTGCCGGGCTGATTTATTTGCATTGGCCCAAGTAGAGATGATTTTGAGCATGAACTCATGAAAAATTAGGAAGAGGGTACGGGGGTCGCCCAAATTGTCAACCATTACAATAATCTGGTTGACAATTTGGGCGACTTCATTTATCCTAAATGTGTCGGAGGTGTGTTTATGAAAAAATTGACAGTAAGGGAATTGGTGCTTTGTGCCTTGTTCATCGCCTTGATTACGGCAGGGACCTTTGTGCGGATTCCCATGGGCGGCGATGTCTTTACCTTGCAGTTCCTGTTCACTTTGCTGGCAGGACTCGTGCTGGGATCGCAGCTCGGAGCCTTGGCGGTGGGCGCGTATGTTCTCCTCGGTCTGATGGGGGTTCCTGTGTTTGCGTCCGGCGGAGGCCCCGGCTATCTGCTTGAACCGACCTTTGGCTATCTCTTGGGCTTCGTCCTGCAAGCCTATGCCTGTGGAAAGCTTTCGCGCCGTTTGCAGACACCCCGCCTGGTCAGTCTCTTGGGCGTGAACCTCATTGGTATGGTCATCGTGTACCTCATTGGCATCAACTGGTTTTATCTTGTTTCCAATTATGTCCTTGAAGCACCTGTGGCAGCATGGACGGTTCTCCTCTACAGCGGCATCCTGCAAGCTCCTCCTGATATCCTCCTGTGTGTTGCTTCGGCAGGGCTGGCTCTGCGGCTTCACCATGCAGGCATCTGGCTGGAACAGGAAAACATTCCGCAGGAAAGGACGGCAAGGGCGTAGATGGGGAAATGTTTGTTTGTAACCGGTACGGGAACAGACGTCGGCAAGACGTATGTAACGGCCTTGATGGTCAAAAAACTTCGTGCCCTCGGCAAGACTTCGGGCTACTATAAGGCGGCTCTGTCCGGTGCAGAGAAGGATTCCTCCGGGCATCTCCTGCCGGGAGATGCGGATTACGTCCGGAGGATCGGCGGCATCGGCCGAAGCACTGCTCCCCTCGTGTCCTATGTGTATCCGGATCCGGTTTCCCCGCATCTGGCGGCAAGGCTTCATCAGCAGCCGATTTCCATGGAGCGGTTGGATGCGGATTTTGCAAGTGCCAAGTCCAGCTTTGACTATCTTACCGTAGAGGGAAGCGGTGGGATTGTATGCCCCTTGCGCTGGGACAGGGAAGCGAAGTTTTGTCTGGATGACTGGATTCGGCACATTGGCCTCTCTGTCCTGATGATCGCAGATGCAGGTCTCGGTACTATCAACGCTACCGTGCTGACCGCAGAGCATTTGCAGAAAATCGGCATTCCGCTCAAGGGGATCATCCTCAACCGTTTCCATCCCCAAAACATCATGGAGGAGGATAATCTGCACATGGTGGAAGAAATGACCGGCGCCCGGGTCATCGCAAAAGTAACGGAAAATGCAACGGATTTGGAAATCAAGGCAGAAGGATTGGCAACGCTCTACGAGTGATCACGGCAAAGGAAGGACGGATACTATGATGTCACATCTCTTGGATCTTGCGCAGGACGTTATGGACGGCTATCGCATCCATCGGGAGGAGGCGCCGGAACTGCTGTTGGAGGCTCCACTGGAAGAATTGCAGGAAGGCGCCCGGCGCCTGCAAGAGCATTTCCTTGGCAATCATATGGATCTCTGCACCATACTGAACGGACGCAGCGGACGATGCAGCGAAAACTGCAAATACTGTGCGCAAGCTTCCTGCCATGCCACCGGTATCGAGGAATACGAATTTCTTTCCAAGGAGAAGATTCTTGCCAATGCCCGCGCCAATCAGGAGGCCGGGGTGAACCGATTTGCTATCGTGACATCGGGGCGGGCGTTGGGAGGCAAGGAATTCGACCAAGCGATAGAGGCCTATCGGGAAATGAGCCGAACGCTTTCCCTGGAACTTTGCGCCTCCCATGGAATCCTGAACCGGGAGCAGTTCCGCAGGCTGCGGGAGGCAGGAGTCACCCGCTACCATCACAATATCGAGACATCGCGCCGCTTTTTCCCGAAGATTTGCACATCACATACCTATGAAGACCGCATCCGCACCATTCACCTGGCGCAGAAGGAAGGGCTTGAAGTCTGCTCCGGCGGCATCCTTGGCATGGGAGAGACTTGGGAGGATCGTCTGGACATGGCATTCAGCCTTGCAGAGCTTGGCATCCAGTCCATTCCGCTCAATGCCCTCACGCCCATTCCGGGCACAGCCTTGGAGCATCAAGAACCACTTCCTCCCGAAGACATTCTTCGTGCCGTTGCCATCTTCCGCTTTCTCAACCCAACTGCTCAGATTCGACTTGCCGCCGGCAGGAAACTCCTGCCTGACCACGGCGCGAATGCCTTTCTCCACGGTGCCTCTGCTGCCATCACAGGCAACATGCTGACTACCTCCGGCACAACCATTCGAGAGGATCTGCAAATGCTGGGGAAATTAGGGATGATCAACTAAGACAACGCTGCCGCCGCCGATTATAAGCCTCTCTTTCTGAATGTCGTGTGAATGGTCACTTCCTGTTGCAAATGACATTACGTAAACGCCAGACCAGGCAGCTTCCGAAAAAAGCCACGACCATACCGCCCAATACGTCCGTGGGGTAGTGTGCACCTACATATAGACGGGAAAAAGCCATAATGACGGCAAATCCCATAACAAAGAACCGCTGCCAGCCGGTGCAGGTCCGCCAAAGGATAAAGGCTACGGCAAAGGCACAGACAGTATGCCCGGAAGGGAAGGAAAAAGAATGGGGTGTTTGTCCCAAAGGAATGATTTCCGGTATTTGCAGAAAGGGACGTGGGCGCATGACCAGATGCTTTATGCATTCGGCGATACCACCGCTGAGCAGCAGGGAGGTTAACGCCAGTATGCCCTGATCCCGGGTGGATTTGCGAAAAGTCAGAAAAATTGCCATGACGAACCAGATGGCACCATAATGGCCGAGATTTGTGATGAACAACAAAACAGGCGACAACACATCCGTACGCACATGTTCCTGTAGGAAGATGAGGATTGCTTCATCCATAAGTTACCTCGCTTTGTGTACTACTTCAAAATGGGATGCGATACTTGAACGGATACACCCTGCATCATTCAAAGTACCGGTTCTATGGTACCGCCGCCAAGTATGATCCCAGCTTCATTATAAAACACAGCCGACTGCCCCGGAGTGACAGCTCTGACGCTGTTATCAAACACGATGCGCAGACTGTCCCCGAGACATGAAATATGCGCCATTTCGCCCGTATGATGATAGCGAACCTTTACCCTGGCGCGAATCGCATCGTGCTTTTTCAATGGGGCGATTCCCATGTAATTTACTTCTGTGACAGTCATTTCACGGGAGTAAAGCTCATCTTCCCTGCCCACGATGATTTCGTTTTTCTCCGGGCAGATTTTTTTGACATAGACAGGGGCGCCACAAGCAAGTCCCAGTCCTTTGCGCTGTCCGATGGTGTAATGAATGATGCCTTTATGCCTGCCTATGATATTTCCGGCTCCATCCAGAAAATTTCCTTCCCCTGGAACCGCGCCTGAGCTTTCCCTCTCTAAAAAATCTGCATAGTTACCGTCAGCAACAAAGCAGATTTCCTGTGAATCCGTTTTTTCCGCAACAGATAGGCGAATCTCTCTTGCAATACTTCGCACCTCGGCCTTTGTCAATTCCGACAATGGGAAAATCGTACGGGAAAGTTCCTCTTGATTCAATTGATACAGCATATAGGATTGATCCTTTGCCGTATCTTTTGCCACGCCCACGGAGAATCTTCCTCCCATCTTCCTGATGGCGGCATAATGTCCGGTAGCGATAAAGTCCGCCCCCGTGACATTTGCTATATACATGAGCTTTCCCCATTTTACATGACGGTTGCATAAAACACAAGGGTTAGGTGTTCGGCCATGAACATAGTCGGAAATAAAGGGCTCAATCACCTTTTCCCGAAACAGCGGCACTACATTCCAGGGATAGAAAGGAAAGGACAGCTTGAAAGCTATCCTCCTTGCTTCATCAATCTCACAACATCGATTCCCGTCATTTTCCCAGGATTTCAGTGTAACGCCAATGACATCATATCCCTGCTTCTTCAGTAAGTATGCGGCAATTGCGCTATCTACTCCGCCGGACATACCTACGACTACTTTTTTCGCGATACTTCTCACCTTCTTCGTTGATATCCGCTGACGAGGCCGTGGCAGTTCAACAGAACTCGTCACCTCCTCAAACGGAAGCAAAATGGAGATTCCAAGAAAGCCCTAAAGGCAATCCCAGAACCTCCAATTCATTTGGCCAGTCCCTGTTATTGGAACTTTCATTTGCTATATACCATCACCATCCATGAACCTCTGTCGCTCCAGTCGGTTCATTTGTTTGATTTTACCCTGGTTTACGGTAATGGTCAATTTGCCGTACAATAGTGCGGAAAACTTAAGCTCAATCCTTTCCTTCAGCAATTTCTTGCCCTCGTTCGACCAGCTGTTTTTATACGACAGCGTCTCGTTCCAGGAATCCAAACGAATCTTTCTGGCATATTCCAGTTGGATAAGCTTGCCATCCTGAGCCGTAAGTGTCACTTCACCCGAATATGTTTCCTGTAAAAGAAGAAGGATATGTTCCATCACATCCACCGGCAGGATACTTGTTTTCTCAAGATGCGCCACAGCTATCACTCCAAATACTAATAAACCAAGTAGGTACATGTGTATATTATCAAACGAACGCTATCCTGTCAAGCAATGTGGCGAAATAGGTTAAATAATATGCAGTCGGCTGCGTTGTCATTGTCAGTCGCTGCAGCCCGTGCTATGACTCCTTGGAAGAGATTCCCAAGTAGCCTTTCAATCTAATTTGACTTTTTGTCATTTCTGCGTTATGATAGGGAATGATGATTTGGCACTCGCCTTTCTGGAGTGCTAATAAATTGAAATAAAGGGTGATAAAGAAATGGCAAAAGAGACACGCGAGTTTCAGGCTGAAACCAAGCAGCTTTTGGATCTCATGATCAATTCCATCTATACGAACAAGGAAATCTTTCTCAGGGAGCTCATTTCCAACGCTTCCGATGCAATTGACAAGGTGCATTTCGAGAGCCTTACGAACCATGATCTCCTGGAGGGGGATGAAGCGTATGAGATATTCCTCGTTCCCGACAAGGAGAGCCATACGCTGACGATTTCCGATAACGGCATCGGCATGACCAGAGATGAGGTCATTGATAACATCGGTACCATTGCGAAATCCGGCACCAAGGCCTTTCTGGAACAGCTCAAGCAGGCGAAGGAATCCGGCTCGGATATCACGGACAAGGAGCTCATCGGCCAATTCGGCGTAGGTTTCTATTCCGCATTCATGGTGGCGGAGAAGGTCACCATCGTTACGCGAAAGGCCGGCACACAGGAGGCTGTGCGCTGGGAGTCTGCAGGCGACGGCTCCTACAGCATTGAAGAATGCGAGAAGGAGAAGCGCGGCACATCGGTCATCATCACGCTCAAGAAGGAGTTCTATGGGGACAGCGCAGAGGAGGATTTCACGGAGAACTACAAGCTGCAGAATCTCGTGAAGAAATATTCCGACTATGTCCGCTATCCCATCAAGATGAGCTTTGAGACAGAGGAAACCCCGAAGGACGAGGAAGGAAAACCCATTGAGGACGCAGAGAAAATCAAGAAGGTTGAAGTGCGTACCCTGAATTCCATGCAGCCCCTCTGGACGAAGAACAAATCCGACCTCAAGGAGGAGGATTACAATGAGTTCTTCAAGAACCAGTTCCATGAGTGGGAGAATCCCATGGAGGTGTTCCATACAAAGGCCGAAGGCAATGTAGAGTACACATCGCTTCTCTGCATCCCCGCCCATGCGCCTTTCAACCTCTATCATACGGATTACGAGCCGGGGCTTCAGCTTTATTCCCGTCACGTGTTCATTATGGATAAATGCAAGGATCTTCTGCCGGATTACCTTCGCTTCATGAAGGGTCTTGTGGACAGCCCCGATCTTTCCCTGAATATTTCCCGCGAACTCCTGCAGCAGAGCCGCGAGCTCAAGGATATCGGCCGGGCCTTGGAGAAGAACATCC
>DFES01000176.1:2222-2523 GCA_002369175.1 Selenomonadaceae bacterium UBA3796 | reverse complement strand
ATATGTATGTGCCCCGGAATGCCAACGGCAAGCTCCCTGCCCTGGCCGTCAGCGGCCCCTTTGGTGCTGTCAAGGAGCAGTCCTCCGGCCTCTATGCCCAGGAAATGGCTGAGCGAGGGTTTTTGACCATTGCCTTTGACCCGTCTTTCACTGGGGAAAGCGGCGGCCAGCCCCGTTATGTGGCTTCGCCGGACATCAACACCGAAGATTTTTCCGCAGCAGTGGATTTCCTGTCCACTCAGGAGAATGTGGATAAAGACCGTATCGGCATTATCGGCATCTGCGGCTGGGGCGGCATGGC
>DFES01000176.1:0-2167 GCA_002369175.1 Selenomonadaceae bacterium UBA3796 | reverse complement strand
TCTGCGGCTGGGGCGGCATGGCTCTCAATGCGGCGGCCAGCGATACCCGTATCAAGGCTACCATGGCTTCCACCATGTACGACATGAGCCGGGTAACGGCCAATGGCTATTTCGACAAGGACAAGGACGAAGCAACCTTGAAAAGGGAACGCTACGCCAATCGGGAAGCACTGAATGCCCAGCGCACCGAAGATTACAAAAACGGCTTCTATAAAAATGCCGGCGGTGTGCCTGATGTCCTGCCGGAAGATGCTCCCTGGTTTGTGAAGGATTACTATACCTATTACAAGACGGAGCGCGGCTATCATCCCCGCTCCCTGAACTCCAACGGCGGCTGGAATCAGACTTCGGCGCTTTCCTTCATGAACATGCCGATTCTCTCCTATGCCGATGAGATCAAGAGTGCCGTGCTGGTGCTTCACGGCGAAAAGGCTCATTCCCGTTACTTTGGCGAAGATGCCTTCAAGAAGCTGCAGGGAGACAATAAGGAACTGGTAATCGTACCCGGAGCATCCCATATCGACCTTTATGACAACAAAGCTTTGATTCCCTTTGATAAGCTGGCTACCTTCTTTGCTACGAATCTGAAGTAACACCCGAGCTGCCGCTCTCTGCGTATACCGCGGACGATTTGTAGCGAGATGAAAATTTCACTGCTCGCGAGTACCGAGTATAACGTATTTTTATAACGAGGCAGGAAAGGAAGCGATTTTATGGATTTGGAAACCATCAAGGCAACCAGTATGTTCCCCGTGGGCGGTGAAAATGTCAACTATGCCCAGTATTTTGACGGCAAGAGCTATCTCAATATGATTTCTACCGAGCAGGTGGTTATCGGCAATGTGACCTTTGAACCGGGTTGCCGCAACCATTGGCATATCCATCATGCCGATAAAGGCGGCGGACAGATGCTGCTCGTAACCGCCGGTCGTGGCTGGTATCAGGAATGGGGCAAGCCCGCTCAGGAATTGAAGCCTGGTGATGTGGTGCATATCCCCGCTAACACCAAGCATTGGCATGGTGCCGCCAAGGATTCTGCCTTCCAGCATATCGCCGTGGAGGTGCCAGGGGAAAACACATCGAGCGAATGGTGCGAACCCGTGGACGCGAACGCCTACAATCAACTGCCGTAAAACAAGACAGAGCGAGGCTGCCATTCCCACTCCCTGAACTCCAGCGGCGGCTGGAATCAGACTCCGGCGTTGACAAAAGCGTTTTTTTGCCCTATGCTATGAAGCGTAATATGAGTTGACACCTGTTGCCACCGGGGAATGGGAGAAGCGTCATTTTCTTATCGTTAGGAGCTGGCAGATAAGAAGATGGCGCTGTTTTTGTAGGAGGTAAAATATGTTTCGGAAGATGCGGAGATTCAAGCAGCAGCTGCCGGAGGCAGAGTGCAGGGAAATTTTGCGGGAGCAGAAGCGGGGTGTGTTGTCCATGCTGGGGGACGATGGCTATCCCTATGGCATTCCCATGAATCACTGGTACTGCGAGGAGGATGGCATCCTTTATTTCCACAGCGCCAAAGAGGGGCACAGGATGGATGCCATCAAGGCGTGTGACAAAGTGAGCTATTGTGTTCACGATGAGGGCTGGCAAAAGCCGGGGGATTGGGCCCTCAATATCAGGAGCGTGGTAGTTTTTGGGCGGATGCAACTGGTGACGGATGAGGAGAAGACGCGAAAAATCTGCAGCTTTCTGGTGCGAAAGTTCACCGATGATGAAGCGTATCTGGAACAGGAATTGAAGCATGCCCTGTCCAGAGTGCAGTGCCTGGCTTTGCTTCCGGAGCATATGACCGGGAAATTGGTCAATGAATCGTGAGTTATTTGCCTTGCTGCTGGTTGTATTCTTTGCAATGTTGGAACAGCTGGTTGCAAATGGCTTCGATATCATAGGCAAATGACCAGAAATTTTTATTGTAACTATTGACATTACAATAAGGCGGTGGTATTATTGTCATTGTAATCAAAAAGGTTACAATGACTTAGGTAAACGATTTGGAGGAGAGCAAGATGGCAAATTTCAACAAAGTAAGTGTGGCAAATGATGCAAGGACGGAGCTGCATGACAAACTGCAGCTGACGGGTGCGGAGGTGAGTGTCAATAACCTGCCCGCCGGAGCAAGCGTGCCTTTCGTGCATTATCACAAGAAGAATGAGGAAAT
>DFES01000186.1:12977-13205 GCA_002369175.1 Selenomonadaceae bacterium UBA3796 | reverse complement strand
TCAAAAGCCCTGCGTCCGTTTGCCTCCGTTGCTGTCACAAAACCCTCATGCTCCAGTTCTATCTGCAGGAACCTAGCGATGCGCCGTTCATCCTCCACAATAAAAATGCGTATTGGTTCAGCCATTGCAACCACTCCCGTTTCTCGTGTACTTATATACGCGCGAAGGAAAACTGTTCCTGTTTGTCCATGCCGTCCGCGGTATATGTATATCATATACTTCGGAAGC
>DFES01000186.1:0-12850 GCA_002369175.1 Selenomonadaceae bacterium UBA3796 | reverse complement strand
CTAGTTGCCCCCACAGGCTCTCTCCGCTGACTTCGCCATGAATTTGTCCCTCCGCACGGCAAAACGCTGATGCGTGCCGGCTCCGATTTCTCCACTGCCGTCAAACGCGCGGACTTCATAGGTGATTTTTCGCCCGTCTATGGCTGTGATCTGTGCCTCTGCCCGCACTTCCGCCTCCATGGAAGTCGGTGCGCTGTGCCGGATATCGAGGGCAATGCCCACGGAAGTCCAGCCTTCCGGCAAATACGCTTCCGCAAGCTCCGCCGCTGCTTTTTCCATAAGACAGGTCATCGCCGGTGTCGCATATACGGGAAGGCTGCCGCTTCCCATGGCAAGGGCTGTATTCTTCTCCGTCACCTTCTCTGACGCTGTGTGCTTCATTCCAATCTTGAGGTTCTCCATTTCCATTATGCTTCTCCCTTCCTCCCATGGATTTCCCGAAAGATTTTCAACAGATGCCTGCTTCCCGTAGACAAGCTCCTGTTCCTAAGCCATGCAATCACCGTATGCGTGGACATCTCAGGCTCCACAAGCCGCTTGCATATGAGATTTCCGTCCGTGAGAAGCGTCATGGAGGATACTGGCATGACGGCAGAGCCCATGCCCATCTTCACCAGGAGAATATCCTGAACGATGCTGTCGCTGACGCAGACAATTTTCGGCTCAAACCCCTGCCTGCGGCAATTGGCAATGAAATTTGACTGCCACCGCAAGGGGATGATGATGGGCTTTCCTTCCAGTTCCGCCATGCGGACTCTGTCCTCGGCCTCGCCGATCCCCTGCTCCCGGTTCGCAATCAGCATCAATGGTTCATTGGACAACACGATGGAATCGTATACCTTGGGATCTGCCTGGGTTCTGGTTATGGCGATTTCCACAACCCGGTTGTCCAGAAGTTCCAGAATGCGGGCGCCATCTGCCTCCCATATCTGGAAATCCACCTGGGGATAACGGCGATGGAACTCCGCAAGGAGTTCCGGAAGGAGCATGGCACCGGAAGTGGTAATCGTTCCAATGCGTACCGTCCCTGCCACACCGGAACCGATTTCCGTGATTTCCCGCACAGTCCCATCCACCATGCCAAGAATATTCTCAACACGGCTGTAGAGAACCCGCCCCGCATCCGTCAGCCGGATGCGGCGGCTCCCCCGCTCAAAAAGCTGCACCCCCAGGGCGATTTCCATCCGTTTCATCTGTCGTGAAAGTGCAGGCTGGGCAATATCCAGCCGCTGAGCCGCATGGCTGATATTCCCCTCCTCCACAATGGCATAAAAGGCTCTCATATCCTTGATTTCCACGTTCCTTGCCTTCTTTCGCTATCTGTAGCATTCTTATGGTATCTATGCCATCCTCTGCGCAAACTTCCCATGCCGTACGAATTCGCATAAGAATCCCTCCGGGCAGGCACAGGATCATCCATATCTCTTCCGCTTCATCGACGAAGCGTATCCCATCTGCTCCCGATACTTCATCACTGTGCGGCGGGATATCTTCATTCCCCTTTCTGACAAAAGCTTGGCCAGCTTCTGGTCGGAAAGGGGCTTTTTCGGATCCTCGCCCCGGAGGAACTCTTCCATAGCCGCCTTCACCTGAACGGCTGCGTATTCCTCCTCGGCGGAACACCTCCCAAGATTCGCCGCAAAAAATTTTCTCAGGGGCACAATGCCCCAGGGAAGTTCCACGTATTTATTCGCTGCCACGCGGCTCACTGTGGATTCATGGACGCCAATCCCGTCCGCCACCTGCTTCATGGTCATGGGGCGCAAGAATTTCATGCCTTGTTCCATGCAGGGACGCTGCCGGTGCACGATTTCCTCCATGACATGGCATATCGTCTGACGGCGCTGTTCGATGCTCCGAAGAAACCACAATGCAGCATTCACACGCTGATGGATGTATTTCTTCGCCTCCTCGTCAAAATGCTCCGCATTCTGATAAAGTTTGGAAATATGGAGTTTGGGAAGCTCATCGTCATTGAGGGTAACGACATAACCCGCCGCCTCCTTCCTCACAAAAACGTCCGGTCTGATATACCCCGAGGAATCTGCCCCATAGGAGTTTCCCGGTTTCGGGTTCAGTGTTCGGAGGATATCCACCGCCATCTGCACATCCTCCGGCCTTTCCCTCTCCGCCGCAGCGATATCCTTGATCCGGGAGTCAGCCACTGCCTCAAGATGACGGTCAATAAGCGCAGCCACAAGCCCCTCATAGATTCCCCGCCTCTCTGCCTGTATGCGAAGACATTCTTTCAGATCTCTTGCTCCAATCCCTGCAGGCTCAAACTCCTGAATGCGCCGAAGCACCTTCCTGACCGCTGTTTCCTCTGCTCCCGTGACCCTCATGATTTCCGGAATCGATACCATGAGATAGCCCCGCTCATCCATGGAACCGACCATAAATACCGCAATCGCCTTCTCATCTTCGTCAGAAAAGGAAAACTCCACCTGCTCCATGATTTCATCTTCCAATGTAATACCCATAGGGTCCCTCGGCTCCATGGGTCGATTTTCGTAATCCGCAAAATGTTCTGATAAATGTTCTTCTCCATCCATGTAATCCGTCAGTGGTGAAATATCCTCCCCCCGTTCCGCTCCGGGTTCCTCATCTCCTCCCGGGGAACTGTAATCCAGTTCCAGAACGGGATTTTCCATATATTCTTTTTCAACAGCATCCCGAAGCTCCTGGGTTGACATCTGCAGCATCTGTATGGCCTGCTGCAGATGCATCGTCATGGCCAGATGCTGGCTGTGCTTCATGCGCAATGACTGTTCCATATGGGTACCCTTTAAAATACAGGGGCTGTCACAGACAGCCCCAAAACGCTTTTATTTCTGCGCCATGGCCGCGGCAATGGCTGCCCCAAGTCCGGAACCTCCGTTGTCGAGAATCGTGTCCACCTTCGGAGCATCCTCTCCCAGAAGTTCGGAAAGAGCACGCATGATGTTCTCCTTTGCCCCCGGCATCTTTTCATAAACCGACCCGTCCACAGCAATATGCTGGTTCTGCACCTCACCCTTTCCGGCAAGCTGCCAGATGATGCCCACAAAGGTGGCTGTCACAAGGCGCGCCGAACGAGCCAGAATGGCCTTGGCAAGCTTTTGGATATCGCGGCATTCCTCCACATCCGGCTCCCTGCCGGTTCTGCTGGAGACAATGCGAACGACCTCACTGAGTTCCCGGCTCTCATCACTGATAATCCCGGACATATCGATACTGGTGAATCCATAGCGCCACTGTGCATCACCAAAGAGCAGGGAAAGAGCCATGCTGAAAAGATCTCCCATGTAACGGCCCGATGCCATCTTCTCCAATCTCTGCTCGCCCGGTTTCTCCGATGCCTCATCCAGCATTACGTCGTAGCGGTTCGGAGCCAGCTTCGAAAAGCCTCCGGATTCCAGATTCAATATCATGGGTGCCTCGGCAGACTCCGCATATGGCTCCAGATAGCATGTATTATGCCCCGTGGCATAAATGGAACCAATGTAGACATCCTCCTGCTTATAGGCCGCCGAGAGAAGAACCGCCACCGTGTCGTTGATGACGGCAACAGGCTCCACATTCCCCAAGCCTTTACGGGCAAGGGCGTCCTTGAGCAGGTCGTTGACCACTTTTCCTTCCACATCTGCCGTAGCGAACTCCTTCGTCCAGATGATGAGCTTCGCATTGTAGAGATCCGTTTGTTCCGAGGGGAAAGAAAAGGTATGTCCCAGGAGATACTTCGTCTCATGATCTCCGTCTACAGCCTCGTCAATGAGCTCCGCAAGGAAGTCAAACATGTCCTCTGCCTTGGAGCCAAGCCCCACATAATCGTATATGCCCTCTACCCGAAGAGGTTTTCCCACGCGCTTCACCACTTCAAATTTTCCTTTGCCCTCCAGTCGGATGCGCAGCACACGCACATTCGTGCCGCCGAAATCCAACGCAAGGTATTCCCCCTGCTCCTTCCCCGTCGGAAGACCCACATAGGACTTGAGCATCCGAAGTGATGATTCATCGGGAGACTTCAACCCTAGCTTCAAATCCTGCCGAAAATTCGCCGCAATCTCCTGCAGGCGTTCCCCGTCAATGGTAAACTCGTCAATGATCGATTGAAATTTTTCCTGATTGAATGCCATAACAAATCCTCCTCTTCCCATTGCAAACAAATATCTCTCACTTGCCTTCAATCTCTTCATGCGCCTCCTGCAAATCCTGCACCAAGCGCACCAATACGCGAGTGATGCGGACTCCATCCACCTCCTCCACATAGAAGAGATTTCCGCCAAAAGCCGCCATCTGCCCTACTTTGGGATCCCCTCCGATCTGGTCGTTGAGCCAGCCGCCCACAGAATCCACATCCTCGTCCTCGATCTCGATTTCCAGGACATCCTCCAGTTCCTCCAAAAGGAGCTTCGCATCCACAGAGTAGATGTTGCCGCCTCTGGCCTCTGCCATGGGACGCTCCTCGTCAAACTCATCCTGGATATCGCCCACGATTTCCTCTACGATGTCCTCAATGGTTACCATGCCCGCCGTCCCGCCATATTCATCCACCACAACAGCCAGCTGGGAGCGTCGCTGCTGCATCATTTTGAGGAGAACACTTACATCCATGCTCTCCGGCACCACCAGCGCCTTGCGGGCAAGCTTTCTGATATTGGGACGCCTGCCGCTGTAGAGAAACTGCATGAGATCCTTCACATGGAGAAAGCCTATGATATGATCCTTATCCTCCCGGCACAAGGGATAGCGAGTGAGCTGCTCTTCCATGATGATGGCGAGATTCTCCTCCAGGCTGTCTTCCAGATAAAGGCATACCATATCCGTCCTGGGCACCATGATCTCCCGCACATTGAGTTCCGTGAAATCAAACACATTGTCCACGAAATCCACTTCCGTGTCATCGATAAGCCCCTGACGATGGCTTTCCTCCATCAAAAGTCGGATTTCCTCCTCTGTATGAGCTTCCTCACCTTCACTGGCTCCCTGGAAGCCCATGCGATGAAGCACCCAGTTCGCCAGATGGTTCAGGAGCCAGACAAAGGGATGCATGATGCGCCCGAAGATGAGCAGGGGAAGCGCCACAGCCAAAACGATGCGTTCCACATCCTGAATGGCCATGGATTTCGGCGTGAGCTCGCCCAGGATGATATGCATTGCGGTGATAACGGCAAACCCCAATACCAAAGAGATGGTATGTCCGACGCTTTCATCCAGCCCCAATGAGGAGGCAATCGGCAGAATGAGCATCGCCACAAAAGGCTCCCCTACCCAGCCCAGGCCAAGAGAAGCCAGAGTAATGCCAAGCTGCGTCACCGACAGGGATGCATCCAGATGATCCGTGAGCTCCTTGGCATATTTCGCCCGCTTGTTGCCTTCCTGTATAAGTGTCTCAATCCGGGACGGACGTATCTTGACACAGGCGAATTCTGCCGCCACAAAAAAGCCGTTCATGAATATGAGAAAGAAAACAATTGCCAATTTGAGCAGTATCGGCCCTATCTCCAAAAAATTCCCTCCAGGTTTTTTCTCGCTTCCTACAGCCTATAGCTTCTTTTTCCTCACAGGCCGTGCTGTCTTTTTGAGTGGTTTCAGCGCAATGCCCAGCTTCTGCTCCAAAAGCTCCAGCTTCACGGCCTCCTTGTTGTCCGCCAGAGTTATGACGGCACCCTTTGCCCCTGCCCTGGCGGTCCGTCCTGCCCGATGCCGATAGACATCCGCCGATTCCGGAAGATCCAGATTGAACACATAGTCCACATCAGGAATATCCAGCCCTCTCGCGGCAAGATCCGTGGAGAGAAGAAGCTGGATCCTCCCCTTCTGAAAACTCTCGATGGCCTTTTTTCTCGCCATCTTGTCGGCACTTCCCAGGAGAGACTCCACGCGAAGGCCCTCATAGCGGAGCTTCCACAAAGCGCGTTCCGCATCGAAGGCCTTGTTGATGAAGACCAGTCCTTTTTTCACTGGAAGGGTTCTGGCAAGTTTTCGTATGCTCTCGATCTTATTTCGAAAGGGCACCATCATATAAAAATCGTCCCTTTCGCCGGTTTCAGCAGGGATGTCCTTCACCCGGATGAACTCGGGATGCTCCAGGAAATCTGCCCGCTCCCGGGCTTTCTTCGGCGCAGTTGCCGAAAACATCAGGAATTGTACGCCCGTTTCCGGCAATTCCCGAACCAAATCCGCCACGGTTTTCACATTCTGGTCATCCAGAAGACGGTCGAACTCATCCAATACCAGGCAGTTCACATGACTCAGTTTGAGTTTCCCCTTGCGGGAAAGTTCCAAAATGCGCCCCGCAGAGCCCACGATCACCTGCGGTTTCTTCTTGAGCTTCTCCATCTGACGGGCAATATTCGCCCCGCCGATGAGTCCAAGCACCTTCACCGCAAGCCCCGCATCATCTGCAAGCTGCTGCGCCGTACGGGCAATCTGCATGGCGAGCTCGTAAGTAGGAGCCAGGATCACGGCCTGCGCCAGGGGCAGGAGAGGATCCGCCCGCTGCAGAAGGGGCAGCAGATAGGCCAATGTCTTTCCAGTCCCAGTGGGTGCCTGTCCAATGACATTCCGATTCCTGAGAATGAGAGGAATGGCCTCCGCCTGTATCTCCATTGGATGTTCGATATGCTCTTTTGCCAGGGCAGAAACCAGCTCCTCCCTCAACCCCAATGCTGCAAAAGGATTCATCTTCGTTCCTTTCTCTCCACAATTTCTCATTCCAAAACCGGCCCATCCTTGCTGTCATCAAAAGTCGCCGTACAGCGCGGATAATTGGTACATCCCCAAAAAGAACCGTTTCTTCCACGGATTTTCCGAAGATTTCCCTCCCGACATTTCGGGCATAAGTATGTATTCTCCGTCCTGCCCTCGGTATCCTTCCAATGTTCCATGGGACGAGAGGAATATTTCGGCTTGTCTTCCCATTTGCGGTATGTTTCACGCTCCGCTCCCCACCCGGAAGAATTTTCCGGCGAGCCGTAAGCTGCCCGATATTCCGCCATTTCCTCCTCCGTTGGATAAGGAGCGCCCAGCACATCAAAAATATCCGGAGGCGGAGCCTCCTGAAAGTCATTCCCGGCATAGGACAAGAAGGAGCCTGCGGAACGAACGGCGCCAGGCGCAGCCCCCGGATCCTTTCTTTTGGCGGATTGCTGCAGATTCGGGCTGCCTGCCTTGTCGTCGCAGCTCATACGGCAGCGGGGATAGTTGGAACAGCCCCAGAAGTCCCCATTCCTCCCGTGACGCTTCACCAGAACTCCGTTGCCGCATCTCGGACAGGGATGTTCTCCCTGCACTTCCATTTTCGCTCCCAATGCCTTTGTGCAAAGCTCCCGCGTGAACGCAATCTGATGCTGCAGGAATTCCTCCAGGGATCCGTCACCTTCTGACATGGAATGGAGCCGATCCTCCCAAATCGCCGTGGAATCCGGGTAGGTCATCTCATCGGGCAGCGCGTCCACAAGGAGATAGGCACTGGGCTGCGGGATCAGATACTTCTTCTTTCCCTGCTGCACCAGGAATTTTCTCCGGATGAGATCATCGATGATCGCCGCCCTTGTTGCCTCCGTTCCGATTCCATAAACATCCTTGAGCTGCTTCTTCGCCTCCGGGTTCTTCACGTACTTGTGGATTTCCTTCATCCCTGCCAGAAGTGTGGCCGGAGTGAACCTCACCGGTGGTTTCGTAACCCGCGGCTGAAGCTCTCCCTTCTCAAATTGCACCGCATCCTTGTTCTTCATGGGGGGCAGAGAAGACTCTTCCTCCTCGTCCTCCTTTTCCTCATCCTTCTTCCGGCTTGCGAGGTACATGATTTTCCATCCGAGTTCCTGCTCCGTGCGCCCGCTTGCCGTGAACAGCTCATTTTTGTAAGTGACTTCGACCTTCGTCTGGTCGTAAAGATGAAGAGGGTAAAACTGGGCAATATAACCGCGGGCAATGAGATGGTAAAGATTCTTCTCCGCTTCGCTCAAGGCCTCCATTTTTGCCTTCACCGTCGTTGGAATGATGGCGTGATGGGCAGAAATCTTCCGGTCATTCCAGGCACGGCTCTTATATTTGCTATCTGCGCCCCGGGACCAAAGGGAAAGCTCTTCATCATCCATTGCACCGAGATTTCCCAATATCGTCCCGGCATCCCCAAGCTGGTTCAGAGGAAGGTATTCGCAGTCAGATCGCGGATACGTCGTGAGCTTCTTCTCGTAAAGTTTCTGCGCCGTATCCAGGACAAGCTGGGGATCGTAGCCGAACCGCTTGCCTGCAAGCACCTGCAGGGATGACAAGGAGAACGGCAGAGGAGCCGGTTCCTTCTTTCTTGTCTTCTGGTAAGAAGATAGGATTCCCTCCCGAGGCTCCTGACGGAACTCCTCCAGTTTCCCCTCCGCAATGTTCTTGTCCAGCAAACGGTTCTCGCTGTCCAATCCGGGCTGATCTTCCCTTGGCTTCCACTGTGCCATAAAGCTTCCATTTTCGTGAGAGAATTCCGCCTTGATGACGTAGTAATCCACGGGTTTGAAGTTCTCGATCTCCCTTTCCCTGCGGACAACAAGCGCCAGCGTCGGCGTTTTCACTCTCCCGATGGGCAGGACAATGCGCTCGTGCCCTGCCCTCCTTGCTGCCAAGGTATAGGCACGGGAAAGGTTCATGCCGATCAACCAGTCCGCTCTGGCTCGTGCCAGTGCAGACTGCTTCAGATTGTGAAACTCCTCATTCTCCCGCAGATTCGCATTTGATTTCCGGATGCTCTGTTCATCCAAGGCGTTGAGCAGGATTCTCTTCACTGGCTTCCGATTGCCAAGATAGTCCAACACCTCATCCACAAGGAGCTGCCCCTCCCTGTCCGGGTCTCCCGCATGAACGATTTCATCCGCCTTGGCAATCAGAGCTTTGATCAGGGCAAACTGCTTCTCGCAGCCCTTCGCCACGAGCAGCTTCCACTCTCCCGGTATGATGGGCAGATCCTCACAGCGCCAGACTTTGTACTTCCCATCGTACTCATCCGGCTCCGCCTGCCTCAGAATATGTCCAAAAAGCCAGGTGACAACGCCATCCTGCGTCACCAGATAACCGTCCCGCTTCTGGATGGGTCCCGCAAGACATTTTGCAAGCTCCCTTCCCATGCTCGGCTTCTCGGCAATATACAAGCGCAATGGATTCCCTCCTGACAATCATAAATTCCATCGTGTACATTATAACGCAATTGTTCAAGTTTTGCCACAGGCAAAACCTTCCAATTGGTGTTTCCCTAGGAAGACGCAGATGCTGTGCAAGCATCCATAGGAATTGACATATCTATACTATTTTGTTATGATAATATGCAATATTATCTATAATTTGTATACATTCAAAATGCAACATCTCACTTGATCAGGAGGCAGTCCGTATGTCTGAAAAAATTTTTCCGATTCCCAGAGAACGCTTGCAGGAAATCATCCAAAAATACCCCACCCCCTTCCATATCTACGATGAAAAAGCTATACGGGAGAACATCCGCGCGCTCAGGCACGCCTTCCGGTGGGCACCGGAATTTCGTGAGCACTTCGCCGTCAAAGCCACACCAAATCCCCGCATCATTGAGATTTTAAAGGACGAGGGAGCGGGTACGGACTGCAGTTCCCTGGCAGAACTGGTGCTCTCAGAAGCAGCAGGCGTCACGGGGGAAAGCATCATGCTGACCTCCAATGATACCCCCGCCGATGAATTCCAGAAAGCCATCGACCTCGGTGCTGTCATCAACCTCGACGACATCTCCCACATTGACTACTTGGAGCAGCATGCCGGTATGCCGAAATGCCTTTCTTTCCGCTACAATCCGGGCAACCTCATCGAAGGCAACGACATCATCGGCAAGCCCATGGAAGCAAAATACGGCCTGACGCGGGATCAGCTTTTCGAAGCCTACAGGATGGCTCAGGAAAAAGGCGTGAAACGCTTCGGCCTCCACACCATGGTCATCTCCAATGAACTGCGTTCCGATGCATTCATCTACACCGCCAAGCTCATGTTCACCCTCGCTGCGGAAATCAAGGAAAAGCTCGGAATCCATCTTGAATTTGTGAATCTTGGCGGCGGCATCGGCATTCCCTACCGTCCCGAAGAGGAGCCTGTCGATCTGGAAGCAGTCGGGCAGGGCATCCGCGAGGCATACAACGACATCCTCGGATCTCACGGTCTCACGGACATCGCCATTGCCATGGAAAGTGGCAGAGCCATGACGGGGCCTGCCGGATGGCTGGTTTCCACTGTGCTTCACGAGAAGAAGACCTACAAGGACTATATCGGACTGGATGCCTGCATGGCAAATCTCATGCGTCCCGCCATGTATGGTGCCTATCATCATATCACCGTCCTCGGCAAGGAAAAGGCTCTTGCCGACCACGTATACGACGTGACGGGATCCCTTTGCGAAAACAACGACAAGTTCGCCATTGACCGCAAGCTTCCGGAAATCGACATCGGCGATGTCCTGGTCATTCATGACACCGGCGCCCACGGACATGCCATGGGATTCAACTACAACGGAAAACTCAGAAGCGCGGAACTGCTGCTCCGGGAAGACGGCACGACAGAGCTCATCCGGCGGGCGGAAACCCTGGATGACTACTTTTCCACTCTGAAATTCCCCGGGAGCCTGATGATTTAAGAAAATCGCCTTTCCATACGATAAAAGAGATAGAACACGATGGGAAGGAGCGATGATTGTGAACATAGACCTGGAAAACATCCTGTTAAGCGACACCATGGGAAGCTCTGCCGTCACACGGCTGAAAACAGCCGCAAAAGGCGCGGAACCATTCAAGGAAATGTTTTCCTCCCTCCTTCAGGAGAAGCGTGACAGCCTGAAGGAGACCCTGGAAGAAATGGAGGAAAAACGCCAGGAACTGGAAGAGCTGGAGGCCATGCGGCAAATGCCGGAAGTGGAGATCATCCGCCGCCTCATGCCGGATGGCAGCATCATGGTAACAGAGTACCGCGACGGAGAAATCGCCAGCCGCTACCGCAAAACACCGCATATGGTGGATATGCCGGATCCCAGCGCCCCGCTTCCCCGCAATGGAGATGGCAATATCATCACCAGTCAGCAGAAAATGAAGCAGGTGCCGAAATACAGTCTTTTCGAAGATCTCTTATGACAGAAAAATCCTCAACCCCGCCAAGGGAGGTTGAGGATTTTTTCGCAATATCATGCCAGCACACGCGCCAGTCGAACGAGCTCCGGATCCAAAGTCTTCTGGTTGTTGACCGCATCAAAGAGGTTAATGCTCACGACCTTGCCCGCATCGAAGCCAAACACCACATTGGTTGCGCCGGAAATGATGGCAAGAGCCGCCTTCTCCCCCAGCATGGACGCTTTCATGCGATCTTCCACCGTAGGCGAACCGCCGCGCTGAATGTGACCGAGGACGGAAACGCGGGTATCAATCCCGGTCTTCTCCTCCACTACAGTTCCAAGGCCGATGGCGTCACAGGCGCCTTCCGCCACAACAATGATGCTGTACCTCTTGCCACGTTCATAAGCTTCCTTGAGCTCATGACACATATCATCGAGATCGAACTTCACCTCAGGAACCAGGACGTATTCCGCACCGCCCGCAATGCCCGTTGTCATAGCCAGCCAGCCCGACTTGTGCCCCATGACCTCCACGACCATGATGCGGCGATGTGCAGATGCCGTATCCCTGAGCTTATTGATGGCTTCCACAATCGTATTTGCTGCCGTATCTGCACCGATGGTATAGTCCGTCCCCCATACATCATTGTCAATGGTGCCGGGAAGTCCCACGATAGGAATTCCGAATTCCTTGCTCATCAGAGAGCCACCTGTCAGGGAACCGTCACCGCCGATGATGACCAGCCCTTCGATCCCGCGTTTCTGCAAGTTCTCAAAGCCCTTCTTGCGCCCCTCCGGCGTCTTGAACTCCTTGCTGCGAGCTGTTCCGAGGAAGGTGCCGCCACGCTGGATGAGGTCGCTGACGCTGCGGGAATTGAGCTGCTGGATATCATCCGCAATCATGCCCTTATAGCCATTATGGATGCCATAGACATCCACGCCCTCGTGGAGCGCTGTACGCACCACCGCACGTGCGGCCGCATTCATTCCGGGGGCATCACCGCCGGAGGTCATTACAGCAATCGCTTTCTTAATCATTGGTCATCTCTCCTGTCCCATCGTACATCATTTATGCGTTTCATGATATTTTATGATGTGTATTGCTCTGGTATCTATTTTATGAAATTCCCAGAAAAATGTAAAGTATTTCTGCAAAGTATTTCTATAGAAAAAAGGGAGCCAGAACGACTCCCTTTCTCCATCGCAATCTATTCAATTACATCCATTACACCTTGAGGATGCCTGCTGCAAAGCCCAGGATACCGATAGCGAAGAGGCCAAAGATGATCCAGATGGCATTGACCTTTCTCTTCAGAAGCGCCATGCAAGCGAAGGTCATCAGGAGGGGAACCAGACCAGGCATGAGCTGATCGAGAATGCCCTGCACCGTGGTTACAACATGCTCACCGGCAGCGTTGTCAATCTCCGAGACAACCACAGGGATATTGACATGGGTCCATTTGTTAACCAATGCGCCCATGACGAAGAGACCGAGGATAGATGCACCTTCCGTGAGCTTCTGGAGCTTATTGCCTGCCACATCCTGCACCACATCCGTACCCTTGGCATAGCCGTACTGGATGCCGTACCAGCGGACAGCCAGACGAATGGCGTTAAAGAGCACGAAGAAGATGATTGGTCCAAGGAGGCTGCCCGTCAGAGCGAAGGAAGCACCGAGAGCTGCCGTGATCGGGCGGAGCGTACCCCAGAAAATCGGGTCACCGACACCGGCCAAGGGACCCATCATACCGACTTTGATACCGT
>DFES01000072.1 GCA_002369175.1 Selenomonadaceae bacterium UBA3796 | reverse complement strand
CTCATTTAATCAACACGCCCTAAACGAAAGGCCGCGCCACAGGGCACGGCCTCGAATCGCCACGATCATACACGCTCTTTCTGTATAAGACTCATGGCATGTCTCATCTTGTATTCAAAACGCTTTATTTCCATCTTCCAGTCGATATCTGCGATCTCCTGCTCCACCAGGCGTTTTGCGAGTCTCTTCAGGAAGTCTAGATTGATCATCCTTGAATTCTTCATGATTCGATTCGGCAGTTTCGTAAAAATATACTCCGTCTTGATCGCGCAGCAGGCCTTTCCTGTCATGGGGCAATGATGCGGATAAGACCGGATTCCTTGCGTCTGCATACGCTTTGCGCACACGGTACATCGATCCATAGGGCATTGCTCCTTCCCCGCCGTACATTTCTTCAGATAAAGACACCACCTTCCTCTTCTCCGCTGTTCAAGAATATTTCTACTTTACATGTTTCTACGTATATCCAAAAAATCCTTCTTGAAAATAAAATTTTTTTATAGTAATTTAATTATAGTAGTATCTCATTGTATTCATGTATGTTCCTAGAAGAAAGAAGGTTGCCTTATGCCAGATGAAAACAAGCCGTCCGGTATGAATCAGACAAGCGTTGACCAGACGACAAAAAATGCCCTTCAAAGCAGCGACAGCCAAAGCCAGTTCCGACAGTTTCTCATCTGGTTCTCTGCCCTTATTATCGGCACAATGCTCGGCTGGATGGGGATTGCCCCATTAAACGATCTCTTCAACTTCATTGCCACTGTTTTCACGCGCCTTTTTCAATTCATCGCCGTCCCCACCATTGCCCTCGCGGTCATCACCACACTCGCTTCCATGGGGACAGAAAAGAACACGCGAAAGATCTTCAGCCATACGATTGTATACACTCTGCTCACAACAGTCTCCGCCGCCACCGTCGGACTCATTCTGTATCTTTGGATTTCCCCCGACAATCTTCCCTCTGCGGCCATTGGTGCAGGAACTGCTGAGGTTCCCTTGCAGAAGACGGCTTCCATGTCCTATTACGAGCATATTGTTTCCATCATTCCGAACAATGTGCTCGCCCCGTTCCTCTCCGGCAATGTCCTGTCTGTCCTGATCGTTTCGGCAGCTGCGGGACTGGGGCTGGCATCCATGCCAAAGACGGAGCGCCGAGCAACGCTCCTGAATGGCATTTTGGGGCTCCAGGAGCTTCTCTTCACCCTTATCCGCGGTCTGCTCGCCGTGCTTCCCATCGGCATTCTCGCCTTTTCCGGCCAGCTTGCCGCGCAGATCGAGGCAGGCGTCATCATCGGCGCTCTCGGCAAATATACCGCAGTTGTCCTCGGCGGCAATTTCATCCAGTTTTTCCTGATTCTTCCCCTCTTCCTGCTCCTGCGGGGACTGAATCCCCTTCGTATTTTTCGCCAAATGTCCCCGGCGGTCGCTGTGGCTCTTTTCACCAAAAGCTCTGCAGCGACGCTTCCCGTAACACTTGCCTCTGCAGAGCAGAACCTCAAGGCGGCTCCCCCCATTGCAAGATTCGTCCTTCCCATCTGCACCACCATCAACATGAACGGATGCGCTGCCTTCATCCTTGTCACATCCCTGTTTGTCATGCAGAATGCAGGTTTTGAGCTCACCTTGGGAACCATGATCACATGGCTCTTCATCTCCGTTGTTTCTGCCATTGGCAATGCCGGCGTCCCCATGGGCTGCTATTTCCTGACCCTTTCCCTCATGTCCTCTATTGGCGCCCCTCTCGGTCTTCTTGGCATCATTCTGCCCATCTACACCATCATCGATATGATTGAAACAGCAGAGAATGTCTGGTCCGACTCCTGTGTCTGCGCCATGACGAACCATGACCTGGAAGGGAAATTGGAAGAAGGCGCGGAGGCGGTACTTCCCCTCGAATAAATCTCATAAAAAATAAGCGCAGGAAAGATGTTTGCATATCTTTCCTGCGCTTTTTGCAATCAGATGATTTTCTCTCCGTGATAAATTTCCCCGCCGATTTCCGGATACACACCATAGTACACGGCCCATTCCGTCTTGTACTTAATGGCCTGCGCATGGATGCTTTCCATGCGATCCTGGGTACGCACCACCTTGCCCGGCATGCCTACAACGAGGGAATTGGGAGGTATGACCTCGTTCTCCCGCACCAGAGCGCCTGCCGCAATGATGGAACCCCTGCCGATTCTTGCTCCTGTCAGAACAGTAGCGTTCATGCCGATGAGCACATGATCCTCAAGCTCACAGCCATGAAGCACGGCAGAATGGCCCACAGTCACATAATCGCCGATGATACAGGGCGCATTGTCTGCCACGTGAAGGCACACGAGATCCTGAATGTTGGAGCACTCACCAACGGAGATATAATTTACATCCCCCCGGGCCACAACTCCCGGCCAAAGACTGGAGTACCTGCCAATGCGCACGTCCCCCGACAAGAAAACCTGCGGTGCGACAAAAGCTTCTTCATCGACCTGCGGGCGGATCCCCTTGAACTCGCAACTGGTCAGCGTATACATAGAATATCGACTCCTCACTCAGTTTCCTCAAACCATCCCATGCTCAATCATGTACTCAGCAATCTGCAGTGCATTGAGGGCTGCACCTTTGCGGATCTGGTCACCGCAGACCCAGAAGTTCAACCCATGGTCAATGGAGTAATCCTTGCGAATGCGCCCCACCTCCACGTCATTTTTCCCGGAAGTAAGGAGGGGCATGGGGTATTCCATTTCATCGGGATTGTCCTTGACCTTTGCGCCGGGGAAAGCATCTATGGCAGCACGCGCCTGCTCCACAGATACCTCATCCTCGAATTCCACATTGACGGACTCTGCATGGCTGCGATAGACGGGAACGCGGACGGTGGTCGCCGTAATGCGGAGACTATCATCCTCCATGATTTTCTTCGTCTCGTCGATCATCTTCATTTCCTCTTTCGTATAGAGGTTCTCCTTGAAGACATCAATCTGGGGAATCAGATTGAAAGCGATCTGGTAGTGCTTGGCAAGCGCCGCACCCGGAAGGATATTCGCCTTGACCTCGCGGCCTGCCACGATATCCACCACCTGCTCCTCCAACTCCGCCATGGCCTCCTTGCCGCCGCCGGAAACCGCCTGATAGGTGGAAACAACAATCCGCTTGATCTTGGAAATGTCGTAAAGGGGCTTCAAGGCCATAACCATGATGATAGTGGAGCAGTTCGGATTCGCGATGATTCCCTTGTGACGCCCTATGGCCTCCGGATTGACTTCCGGCACGACCAGAGGAACTTCCGGATCCATACGGAACGTGCTGGAATTATCAATGACCACCGCACCGGCCTTCACAGCTGCCGGAGCAAAAACCTTACTGGCAGAACCTCCGGCAAAAAGGGCAATATCCACCCCCTGGAAAGACTCCTCCGTTGTCTCTTCCACCGTGTAATCCTTCCCCATGAAGTGAATCGTCTTTCCTGCGGAACGCTTGGAGGCCAACATTTTCAAATCGGCAAAGGGAAACTTCCTCTCTTCGATGAGATTCAGGAATTCCTGTCCCACAGCTCCGGTAGCGCCAAGAATGGCAACATTATATTTCTTCACCAACATCATCCCCTTTATTTACAGCAACATCAATCGAGCAGCTTGTCAAGTCCGACGGTAAGCCCGTGAAGCTCCCTGACACGCTTGCAGGCAAGGACAACCCCCGGCATGAAGGACTCGCGGTTCATGGAGTCATGGCGTATCGTAAGAGTCTGTCCCAAGCCTCCGAAAATAACTTCCTGATGGGCAACATAACCCGGAAGGCGTACGCTGTGAATATGCATGCCGTCATATTCCGCCCCCCTTGCCCCTGCAAGCTTTTCCTTCTCCTCCGGATGGCCCTGCTTCATGCTCTCCCTGACCTCGGAGATCATCTGAGCCGTTTGTATCGCCGTGCCGGAAGGAGCATCCAGTTTTTTGTCGTGATGAAGCTCAATGATCTCCACGTGCGGCATATACTTCGCTGCCTGCTTGCTCATAAGCATCATGAGCACAGCTCCAATGGCAAAATTCGGAGCAATGAAAGCAGGTGTGCCGCATTCTTCGGAAAGCTTCCGGATGCGATCCTTCTGTTCCTCAGAAAGCCCCGTGGTACCAACCACTGGTGACACTTTCGCCTTCAGCGCCGTACATACATTGCCGAAGACGACGTCCGGACGTGTGAAATCCACCATGACATCCGGTTTGTGGTTCGCCAGGGCAGCTACAAGATCCTTCTCCACAATGACTCCGCTTTTTTCCTTTCCTACGAGCTCTCCTGCATCCATGCCGCCCCGGATATCAACTGCTCCGACAAGCTCCAGCTCACTGTCTGCCAAAACTGCCGCCAGGACAGCCTGCCCCATGCGTCCACAAGCTCCGTTCACCAATACCCTGACCACGTTATGCACCCCCAGATTCCAATGATTACTTCTTTTTCGCTACGGCAGTGCGGATGGAAAGCTCCCGCAGCTGCTTTTCTTCCACAAGAGAAGGCGCATCCGACATGATGTCCCGTGCACTCTGATTCTTCGGGAATGCGATGACGTCACGGATGGAATTGCGTTTTGCCATGATCATCACGAGACGATCCAGCCCGAAAGCAATTCCTCCATGGGGAGGCGTTCCATACTGGAAAGCATCCATCATGAAGCCGAACTTCTCATGCGCCTGTTCCGGCGTGAGTCCAAGGGATTCAAAGACCTGCTCCTGCAGATCCGCATTGTAGATGCGGAGGCTGCCGCCGCCGATTTCCACGCCGTTGAGAACCATATCATAGGCATTGGCCTTCACGCGACCCGGTTCTGTCTTGAGATACGGAATATCCTCATCCCTCGGAGCCGTAAAGGGATGGTGCATCGCTTTCCAGCGCTTTTCCTCTTCGCTGTACTCATACATCGGGAAATCCACAATCCAGAGGAATTTCAGTTCATCGGGATTGATCAGGCCGCGGCGGCGCCCCATCTCCAGACGAAGCTGTCCGAGAGCCTGCGCCACCACAAGACGCTGATCGGCAACCACCAGCAGGAGATCACCGATCTTTGCGCCGGTCGCTTCGGCAATCTTCTGGAAGGTCTCATCGCTGTAGAACTTCTTGAAGGGAGACTTGATGCCTTCCTCGCTGTACTGAATCCATGCCAGACCCTTCGCCCCATAGATCTGGACGAACTGCACCAGACCATCCAGTTCACGCCTGGGAATGTTTGCATAATCATCCACCTTGATGCACTTGACCTGGCCGCCGTGCTCCAAAACGGAATTGAATACTTTGAACTCAGAGCCTCCAACGTATTCGGAAATATCCATGAGCTTCATATCGAAGCGGAGATCCGGTTTGTCGGAGCCGTAGTTATCCATGGCATCATCCCATGTCATGCGAAGGAAAGGAGTCTCCACCTTCGCTCCGATGGATTTCTCGAAGAGCTCCCGGATCATCTCTTCCATGATGGAGAGAATATCCTCCTGATCCACAAAGGACATCTCGATATCCAGCTGCGTGAATTCCGGCTGGCGATCCGCTCTCAAATCCTCATCGCGGAAGCAGCGGACAATTTGAAAATACTTCTCAAATCCGGCCACCTGCAAGATCTGCTTGAAGATCTGGGGCGACTGGGGAAGCGCATAAAACTCGCCGGGATTGAGACGGCTGGGCACGAGGAAATCCCTTGCGCCCTCCGGGGTACTCTTGCAGAGCATCGGTGTCTCAATCTCAAGGAAACCATGCGCATCGAAGAAATCGCGCATGACCTTTGCCACACGATGGCGAAGCATGATATTCTTCTGCATTTCCGGACGACGCAAATCGAGATAACGGTAGCGCATGCGAACCATCTCATCCACATCAATGCCATCCTGGATGTAGAAGGGCGGTGTCTTCGCCTTGTTCAGGATGCGAAGTTCCGTGACAAGAACCTCGATCTCGCCCGTTTCCATATTGGGATTGATGGTATCTTCACTGCGTCCGCGCACTTTGCCGCGAATGCCCATGACAAATTCCGTGCGCAGCGACTCAGCTTTGTGGAAGGATTCCTCCCCCATGGCCGCCTCATCGAATACCACCTGAAGGAGACCGGAGCGATCCCTCATATCGACGAAAATGAGACCCCCGTGATCGCGGCGGCGTGATACCCAACCGCAGAGCACAACTTCCTGGTCAATGTTTTCTTTGCGAAGTCCACCGCAATGGTGGCTCCTCTTCATTCCTTGCAACGTTTCCATTTAACCTTTCACCCCAGCAATACATGTTTTTATAAGATCATCTATAGCAATCTTCTGCTGTTCGCCCTTTTCCATATCCTTGAGCATCACAACAGATTCCTTGATCTCATCTTCTCCCAGGATAACCGCGAAGCGCGCCGCAGACTTGTTCGCCTGCTTCATCTGGGCTTTCATGCTTCGCCCCGCATAATCCATGGCAGCCACGAGGCCGGCTCTGCGGAGCTCCTCCAAAAGGCGGAAAGCAGGAAGTTTTGCCTCCTCCCCAAGGGCGATGACAAAAACCTCGGCAGAGGCTTTGCGCTCCGGAAGAAGCCCCTGCTTCTCCAATGCCAGGAGAACCCGCTCCATGCCCACTGCAAATCCCACCGCCGGCGTTTCGCTGCCCCCGATCTCTTCCACAAGCCCGTCATAGCGGCCGCCGCCCGCTACGGCACTCTGCGCTCCAAGGGGCGCGTACTTGATTTCAAAAGCCGTCTTCGTATAATAATCCAGCCCCCGCACCAGCCGCGCATCCAATTCGTATTCCACACCGACGCTCTTCAGACAACTCTGGACACCTTCGAAATGTGCTCTGCAGTCATCGCACAGGGAATCGGCGACCTTCGGCGCCTCCTGCATGAAGTCCTGGTCGGCATCGGCTTTGCAATCGAGAATCCTCAAGGGATTTCTCTCGAAACGATCCTTGCAGTCCTTGCACAGGTGCTCCAGTTTATCCCGGAAGAAATCCTGCAATGCCTTCCGGTACAGCGGGCGGCATTTCGGACAACCAACGGAATTCAAGCTGAGCTTCAATTCCTGAAGCCCCAAAGATTTCAAGAAATCCACCGCCAAAAGGATCACCTCGGCATCCACGGCAGGACTCATCTCACCCAAGGCTTCGACTCCAAACTGATGAAATTCCCGCATGCGTCCTGCCTGGGGTCTGTCATGGCGGAACATGGAGCCAATGTAAAACAATTTCACCAGGGAACTGTCTGCGTAGAGCTTGTTCTGGAGATATGCGCGAACCGCAGCCGCCGTATTCTCCGGGCGCAGGGTAATGCTGCGCCCCCCTTTGTCCAAAAAGGTGTACATCTCCTTGTCCACCACATCGGTTCCCTCGCCGATACCGCGCCGGAAAAGTTCCGTATGCTCAAAAATCGGTGTGCGTAGTTCCAGGTAACCATATCGCGCACATATATCGCGAATCCTTTCCTCCAGATAAATCCAATCGCCGACACGATCCGGAAGAATATCCTTCGTGCCGCGCGGAGCATTTGTCAACATGAAGCCAGCTCCTCCTGTCCGCCATAAACTTCTTCCAACAGTCTGTTCCTTTTTTCTATGTAGATATCGATGTCCCGCAGATACGTCGCAAGATCCTTTGCATGGAACGAAGATTTCATGCGATGTTCCTTGAAATCCACCACCTTGGTCGTGGCCGCTCCGCCGATGCCGAGAATCGTCTGATGCTCCTCCATGATCTGGATGTTATACATGCCTTCTGCGCCTTCCCTGCAGCAGCCCAGGTTCTCCAATTGTCCGCTCATATAACCCTGACGATAGAGGTAATAGGGATGCATGCCGGCATCGTGAATGTATCTCATGGCCGTTTTGGACATGCGGCGGGTCTCCTCGTCATCGGGAAGCTCCACATGCTCGTTTTCATCGAGCATCAGCTTGAGATTGGATCCCCGCTTCAGAGCCAGGGCATGAAGCGTGATATCATCCGGCCCGAGCGCAACCACCTTTCTCATCGTATCCTCCACATCCTCTGCCGTCTCCCCCGGCAAACCGAGAATGAGATCCATATTGATATGGGGGATGCCGGCGGAGCGCAGCGCATAAAACATTGCCACAATATCCTCCGGCGTGTGCCGCCGCCCGATGCGGCGCAAGGTCCTTTCCTGCATGGTCTGTGGATTTACACTGACCCTCGTCACATGATGCTCCGTCATGCAGGAAATCTTCGCTCCCGTAATGCTGTCCGGGCGGCCCGCCTCAATGGTAAATTCCACGATATCCTCACCATAAAAAGCATTATATACCATATCCACCATTTCGGCAAAAAAATTATCGGGAAGACTTGTGGGCGTCCCCCCGCCAATGTAAATATTCTGTATGCGAAAGCCATAGCGAAGGACAGCGTCCTTTGCCGCCGCAAGATCCTTTGCCAGAACCCCCATGAATTCCCGAAGCTTGGTTTCTTCCGGAAGGATATTGGAAGGAAAGGAGCAATATAGACAGCGCGTCAGACAGAAGGGAATTCCGATATAGATGCTGACTGTCCTCTCATCCGATGTCTTCAGGAAAGGAAGTTGGCGGAAAGCCAGGGGAACAATCAGCTCTGCCTTTTCCCTGCTGCAGGCATAATCCGCCTCCAAACGGGAAAGGATATCCTTCTCAGGAAGCCCTTCCCGAATCCAGCGATGAACGATCTTCGTGGGACGCACCCCGTGAAGGATGCCCCAAGGAGCTGCCGGGAAGCCGAAACGCTCCCGCAAAATCCAATAGAGGTTGAGCTTGATGATGCGATGAACCGCAGCGCTTTCACGCTCGTCCTCCTTGCCCTCCGCCCTGCGCTCCAATGTCTCCCTGCCGTCAAGAATGAGCCGGGTCACCACCCGCACAGGATTTCCCGCGAGTTGCTCATTGCGGATATCCCATCGCCCGAAGTCCGCCTCCTCAAAATCTTCCCCCACTTCGATATGGAAAAGGGAGAAAAGTTCCTTTACAATCTTCACAATCACTTGATGATCGCTGTTCAGCGAAAATGTTTTAATTCTCAATCGAATCCTGGCACTCCTTACAATAGCCAAAGAATTTCACCTGATGATCCGTGATGTTGAAACCGGATTTCTCCATGATATCCTGCTCCAGGTTCTCCAAGAGGTCATCCTCGAACTCGATGACCTTCCCGCACTTCGTGCAAATAAGATGATGATGATGATGGGAGGACGGACCTGTCGTATTGACCTCATAACGGCTGCAGCCATCGCCGAATTCCATTTTCTGCAAAATACCAAGATCACTTAAAAGTTCCAGACTGCGGTACACCGTTGCCAGACCGATTTCCAGTTGGTTGCTCCGAAGGATTCCATGAACATCCTCTGCGCTCAAGTGCTCCCCCGGATGATCCAGGAAGATCTGCAGGACGGTTTGTCGCTGGGGCGTCATTTTATGCTGGCGCTCCTGAAGTTTTCGGCGCAAATCTTCCATGGTAAATACTGGCATATCATCCACTCCTCCTTATATTCGTCACTGACCGCCCAATGCGCGTGTGACGCTGTAAACATCCTTCACCTGACGAAGGCGGTTCATGAGATTGGCTACCTGCTGGGCATTTCGGACATCCAGTCCAAGGAGGACGTTGGTTGTCTTATTGCTGCGGTTCGGATTTGCATTCACGGAATGGATATTGAACTTCATCTCCGAAGGAACGGCCAGAATCTCTGCCAAAATGCCGTTGCGGTCATTGCAGATGATTTCCAGCTCCACCATGTAATCCTTGTCAATGCCTACCTCCCAGTTGACTTCTATCATGCGGGACATTTCCGTATCATTCAGCACATTGGGGCAATCCGAGCGATGTACGGAAACACCGCGGCCACGTGTGATATATCCGGTGATGGAATCCCCTGGAATCGGATTGCAGCAACGCGCCAAACGCACCAGGAGCCCGCTCTCTCCCTCTACGAGGATGCCCTGGCTCGACTTCTTCGATTTTCCCCGCTGGGGCTGCTTGAGCTTGCTCAGGAGCTTCGATATATCCTGGGGTGTGTTCTCCCGAAGTTTTGCCTTATGGATTTCAATGAGCTTCTTGAGGATGCCGGCCATGGCAATGCCGCCATAACCCAGGGAAGCCAGCAGATCATCCTCGTTTTGAATGTTGAGTCTCTGCGCCACCGTCTGGAGGCGCTCATCCTTTACAATCTCCTTTGGATTGTAGCCGAGATGCTTGGCTTCCTGAACGAGCATTTCCCGGCCCCGCTCAATATTTTCCTCCCGTTTCTCCTTTTTGAACCAGGAGCGTATCTTGCTGCGGGTCTCCGAAGATGCCACCACATTGAGCCAGTCCCGGCTCGGGCCGCTGTTCGTCTTGTTGGTGATGACGGAGACAATATCCCCATTCCGAAGCTCGTATTCCAGCGGCACGAGCTTTCCGTTCACCTTTGCCCCCACGCAGTGATGCCCGACCTCTGTGTGGATGCGGTAGGCGAAATCAATGGGATTCGACCCCTTCGGCAGATTGACCACATCGCCCTTCGGCGTGAACACGAAAACCTCATCGGAAAATACATCGACCTTCAGCGCTTCGAAATATTCCCTCGAATCGCTGAGCTCCTGCTGCAGGCTTACCATCTGCCTGAGCCAGCTCATCTTCTGGTCCATATCGCTGCCGGCGCCGACGCTCTTCCCTGTTTCCTTGTATTTCCAATGAGCGGCAATACCGAATTCCGACACCTGATGCATGGCCAGCGTGCGTATCTGGATTTCCAGGGGCGCCCCCTTTGTCATGACCGTTGTATGCAGGGATTGGTAGCCATTGCTCTTCGGCATGGCAATATAGTCCTTGAACCGCCCCGGAATCGGTTTCCACATGGCATGGATGGTTCCAAGAACTCCGTAGCAGTCTTTTACGGAATGCACCAGCACGCGAATTGCGGAAAGATCGTAGATCTCGCTGATATCTTTGTTGTCCCGCTTCATTTTCTTGTAGATGCTGTAAAAATGCTTTGCCCTGCCGCTGATTTCCGCATCGATCTCAGCCTCGACCAGTTTCTCCCGGATCTGCACGATGGACTCATCGATGAATGCCTGACGCTCCTTGCGCTTTTGGTTGACGCTTTCCACCAGCTCGTAGTACGTATCCGGCTCAAGATAGCGCAGACAGAGATCCTCCAGTTCCCACTTGATGTTGGAAATGCCGAGACGGTTGGCAAGAGGCGCGTATATTTCGATGGTTTCCCTGGCAATGCGCTTCTGTTTGTCCTCCCGCATGAACTTCAACGTACGCATGTTGTGCAGCCGATCTGCCAATTTGATCATGATGACGCGGATGTCCTTGGCCATGGCCAGGAACATCTTGCGATAGTTCTCCAGCTGCTGTTCTTCCTTGGACTTGTACTCAATGCGCCCCAGCTTCGTGACACCGTCAATGAGCATGGCAACCTCATAGCCGAACATCTCTTCCATCTGTTCCAGGGTATAGGTCGTATCCTCCACCACATCGTGCAGCAGAGCTGCGCTGATGGTCACATCGTCAATATGGAGCTGTGTCAGGATTTTTGCCACATGGAGAGGATGGACGATGTATGCATCACCTGAAACACGCATCTGCCCTTCATGCGCTGCCTGAGCCAAATCAAATGCACGGCGCATAAGCCCCACGTTCGCATTCGGCTGGTAGCGCTGCACCGCCTTGATGATGCTGTCAATCGTGACAGATTCCCTAATACCGTCGTTCATCTGTCTCACCCCCTCCAAAATAAGCATCGTCTATACACGATGCATTTGAGCCTCCATGTTTTTCCTGTAGGATGCCGATTGCATGAGATCCATTTTCTCCTTTGGCACAGGAAGGACATAGCGCTTCCCCTCCAAATCCCCGCGAAGGAGGTCCAGCTCCTGAAAGATCCGCAGGCTGCATTTCATACTGTAAAGGGAAATGTGTCCGAAACGCTCGGCAAAGGCCTCCACCAGTGCGCATGCATCCAGAGGTATCCCCTTGGGCTCCGATGATAATTCCTTCAGCAGGGAATAGACTCTGACCAACATGCTGCGTTCCGGAAAAACGCGTTCAGAGGATGCGGGATCCATTTCCTGAAGCATGAACTCAACGGATTTCTTTCCCTGCCATTCGTTGATCTGCGGAAAGTAAACGATATCGAGTTCCTCTGCATTCGCGATATTCATATAAGAGCTTTTGTTCCAGTACAGAACGGTTATGGTACGTTCAGGACTCTCCAAATCAAACGCCAGGTGCTGCTTTTCCCGTCCAACGGAGCGGGCATTGGCTCCCCGTACTCCCCTGCTGCCGAAAAGGGGCCTGGGATTTCCCATGCCGTAAGGCTCCAGGCGGGCGATCTCCTCGATCAGGGAAACATCAATTTCCCGAGGCGCAAGCTCAAACTCTATGTTCACGGAAGGACAGTAATCCGATTCCGTCAGTGTGCTTGCCACATAAGCATCAAAGGCTTGACGGAACTTCTCGATTTGCTCTGTCGCAAGTGTCAGCCCCGCCGCCTGGGAATGCCCCCCGAAGCCAAGCAGAAACTCCCTGCAGGCGCAAAGGGAGTCGTACATATGGAGCGCCGAAATGCTTCGGCAGGAGCCTTTGCCGATTTCCCCGTGACGGCTGATGATAATGGTCGGGAGATAATACTTGTCCACCAGTCTCGACGCTACAATCCCGATAACGCCGGGATGCCAATCTTCCCCGTCAAGGACAATGGAATGGACCTGCGCAAGATCCATTCGGGAAATCTTCGCCTCTGCAAGTTCCAGAATTTCCCGCTCAATCTGCTGCCTTTGAAGATTTTTCTCATTCAAATCCTCCGCCAGCTTGCACGCCAGCCCCGAAGCGGCTTCCTCTTTTCCTGCCAAGAGGAGCCTCACTCCATCCATCGCGCTCCCCATACGGCCTGCCGCATTGAGCCTGGGCGCCAGCAGGAAACCGATCTGGCCTGCCCCGATTTCCCGCCCCAAAAGGCCGGATACACCGATGAGCTCCTGGAGTCCGGGAAATTCCGTATCGGCAATCCTCGCCAAGCCAAGCCTGACCAATTTGCGATTCTCCCCCAGAAGGGGAACGATATCGGCAATGGTGCCCAGCGCCACGAACTCCGTATCCCCCTGAAAGCAGCATTTCTTCAGCTTCTTCCATAGCGCCTGACAGAGCTTGAAGGCTACGCCCACACCTGCCAGATTTTTGTCCGGGTAAGGGCAGTCCTCCCGATGGGGATTCACCACTGCCACCGCCGGAGGGAGCTGCGTTCCGGGAATATGATGATCCGTGATGACAATGTCCACGTCCCCACGAAAAGCAGCCACATCCTCCACCGACGCAATACCGCAATCCACGGATACGATGAGCTTTGTTCCGCCGGACGCCAATTTCTGCAGAGCAGAGGGATTGAAGCCATAGCCTTCCGTCTGGCGTTCGGGAATGTAGTAGTCCACATCTCCCCCCAACTGCCGCAAATTCCGCGTCAAAAGAGCGGTAGACGTAATCCCGTCCACATCGTAATCACCGTAAACCGTGATATGCTCATGCTTCCGGATGGCGCTGAGTATTCTCTTGACCGCTTTATCCATATCCTTCATGAGAAAGGGGTCATGAAATTCCTGCTTTTCCTCCGGAAAGAGAAATGCTTCCGCTTCCGCCTTCGTCCTGATGCCCCGGTGCCACAGAAGACCTGCCAACTTCTCCGAAACAGAGAGTTCCTCGGAAAACGCCAAAATCCTGTCTGAGTCTCCCGTATACACATTCCATTTCTTATGCATACTACCCGTCCTGTCATTTATATTCGATGTATTGCGCCAAAATCCTCCTGGCATCCTTCATTTCATGCCCGGGAGTCCATCCTGCTCTCCATCCCCTTCCTGTTTTCCGGTTCCTTCGCAACAAGGTAAAGAGGCCTGCCCTTTACTTCCTCAAAAATCCGGCCAATGTATTCACCAATGATCCCGAGGAACACCATCTGGATCCCGCCGAAAAAAAGGATGCATACAGTAATCGTCGCCCAACCTGCCACCGCACTGCCCATCCATGTCGCATAAAACACGTGGATGAGCAGAAGAATACTGCAAAGCCCGCTGAAAAGCCCCGCATAAAAAGCCCATCGCAGGGGAACGGAAGAGTAGGACAAGATGCCGTCCATGGCAAAACGCGCCATTTTTCTCAGAGAGAACTTGGAAACGCCGGCAAAACGGGGAGGCGCCACAAATTCCACCTGAACCTGCCGAAAGCCCATCGCACCAACCATGCCCCGAATAAACCGGGCATGTTCCCTGTACCGGCGGAAAGCGATGACCACGCGGCGATCCATGAGGCGGAAATCCGAGCCCCCCGGCTGTATGGGTACATCCGAGAGTGTATTGAGAACTTTGTAATAATACTTCGACGTCAGCCGCTTGAAGATGGATACCCCCTCCGTCGTCTGACGGATCGTCTGCACAACGTCATTTCCCTCCTCCCATTTTTCCAGGAGGAGGGGGATGAGTTCCGGCGGATGCTGCATATCCCCATCCATGGTAATGACAGCGTCCCCGTCCGCATAGTCCAACCCGCAGGTCAATGCCAGCTGATGACCAGAGTTGCGGGCGAGGAAGATTCCATGGATATGGGGATCTTCCAGCTCCAGCTTGAGCAGAATGCCCCTGCTGCCATCCCTTGAGCCATCATCCACAAACAATATCTCGTACGCATAATCCAATGGCTCCATAGCCATCCGGACGCTCTCGGCAAAATGCTCAATATTGTCCTCTTCATTGTACACAGGAACGACGATCGACACTTTCTTCAATACGATGCATCTCCTTCCGTCGCAGGAGGATTTCCATCCTTGAGCGGATTTCGTTGATAGATGTAGAATTTTCCCGTCTCCTTCACAAGGGTCCACTCCCCCTCTGCCAGTTCAAAGAAATTCGGCGCCTTTTTCTTGTAAACGGCTGCCAGGATCTTCTTGTCATCGGGCAGTTCATCCATGGGAAGAAGGGGCATGACATTGGTGGAGGTCCACTCCATCTCCTTCGGCTTCATCTCATTGACCAGTGTCCTGAGATCCGTCCGGGGAATCGTATAGCCGGAGTAAAAAACCAACGATGTCGGATAGCGGCTGCCATAGGAAACGATGAGGGTGTTCTCATCAACGATGGAGGGAAGGAATTCCGCAGTGTCCTTCTCCGAGTTCTCACGGCAAAGAGGAATTGCCACAAGGAACATGCAAATATTCAGCACCACCACTGCAAAAACGGCGAGACGCCGAAAAGCTTTTTCATGTTCCGCAAAATACAAAGCGAAAAGGATTGCCACAGGCATCATATAAGGGAGGGTATAGGTGATGTATTTCGTCGCAAAACATTGGAAGAGCACGGGAATCGTTACCGCCCATACCAGGAGAAACTTCTTTTCAACATCGAAAACGGGGAGTTTCCTCTCTCTCCAGCAGGAGCGGAGCGAAGCGGGAAGCGCCATGAAGACCCAGGGAAGAAAACCCACCAGAAAGATTGCGAGATAATAGTACCAGACATTCACTTCCGGATGCTCAGACACCGAGGCGCGGAGCACATTATGAACCCCAAAAAAAGTGTTGATGAAATCCCACCCATGCTTCTGATACATGGGATAATACCAGAGGGAGGCAATCGCAAGGAACAGTAGAAGCCCGGAGAATAGCCGCAGTTTCAGAAAATGGCGCAAATCCCTCTGCCAGAGCAGAAACAGAAACACAATCAGCCCCGGAAGGCAGATGCCGATCGGTCCCTTTGTGAGTACGGCAACCGCCGCTGCGATGTAGGAACCATAATAATAGTTCGGCTTCCCCTCACTGTAACCGAGATAAAAACACATCAATGCAACGGACACTGCCACGAACAATGTCATATCGGTAATCACCGCATGAGCGATATACCAGTACTCCAGAGAAGTGCCCAGAATAATCGCGGCCATGAAGCCAATTTTCTGTCCATGCAGTTTTCTGCCAAAGAAATAAGTCAGGAAAACGCCGACCGAAGCCATGACTGCCGGAAAAAAACGCGCTGCAAACTCATGGATGCCCATGAGCTGGAAAGCAGCTATGAGCTCCCAATAAAAGAGAATGGGCTTGTCATACCAGTAATTTCCATAGATGCGCGGAGAGAAATAATCACCGGAAGCAATCATTTCCTTTGCAGTGAGAACATAATTCGATTCCACGGGGTCTGTAATGGGAATCAAATGATTGGCTGCAAAAAACATCAGCAGGCAAAATACGAACAATGCACCGATTACTCCCATCGTATATCTCCTCATTCCTGTGCCTTTCGGTAGTACAGATACAACACGGCATCTTTTTCCGTAGATTTCATGAGAAACTGCCAGTTCCCCTCCGGAAAATGATGTTCCAACTCATCCCGACGGTTCTCTTCCAGCACGAGATAGACATCCCGATCCCTCGGCACATCACCGAAGGCGAGGAAAGGCATGACATTCTTGCTGCTCCAGTCCATAGCCTTCGCCCTGCGGCTCTCAATGCCCTCGACAGAATCCAAGGAATACATGGTATGCTGGGTATAATAGACAATGGAAGCGCGGTAATCACCCAGGCAAAGGAGAACATCCTTCTCCCCCATCCTCTGGTTCAGATATTCCGCCACGGGCTTTCCGGCAAAGTGACCGTCCTTGGAAGCATAATATCCGGCAAGGAGACCCGTCACGAGAACACAGAGAGCTATCCCCGCCACAGCAGCGCGTTTCAGGATCTTCCTTCCTTCCAGCATGTGCGCCGTCAGGATCGCAATGGGGAAAAAAGCGGGAAACGTATAGGTAGGATACTTTGTTGCCATGCATTGAAAAAAGACCTGAATAACAACTGCCCACAGGAGCAGGAAGCGCGTATCGGGTTCCAGGGAGAAATCCCGCGTCTGGAAACGTCTCCAAAGAGCCATGGGAAGAGCGAAGCTCCAGGGAATCGTCCCAAGGAAAAAAATGCCGGTATAGTAATACCAGACATCCCATTTCGGGTGCTCGGAAACCGTGGCGCGCAGGTAATTGTGAACTCCCAGGAAGGTATCCAGGAAGTCCTGTCCATGCAGCAGGTACATCTGATAATACCATGGACTGCATACGAGAAAAAACACCAGCATGCCGGAAAAAAGCTTCATCCTCCTGAATTCCTGAAAATTCCTCTGCCACAAGAGGAAGAGCAGGATGATGAAGCCGGGCAAAAGCAGTCCTATGGGGCCTTTTGTCAGCACCGCCAGTCCCGCAAAGACATAGGAAGCATAGTAAAGGTATTTCTCCCGGCTCCGGTAGGCCAGATAAAAAAATGCCAGAGTGCCACTCATAAAGAAAAACAGCGCCATATCCGTGATAATGAGCTTCGCAAGGCACCAGTAAATAAGTGAAGTCCCCAGAACCACGGCAGACCAGAACCCCGTGCGCTCCCCATACAGTCTTCCGGCAAAGAACCAGACAAGGAAAAGGCCCGCCACAGCAAACAACGGTGGAAAGAAGCGCGCCGCAAAGTCCGTGACCCCAAAGACGGAATAGGCCGCAATGAGCTCCCAGTAAAAGAAAACAGGCTTGTCATACCAATAATGCCCATAGATGCGCGGCGAAACAAAATCGCCGGACTGCAGCATCTCCACCGCCGTTTGGGCATAATTGACCTCCACGGGGTCGCTCACCGGAATGTTCCAGTTCCCCATGTAGAACAAGACACCGAAAAGAAGTATATACAATATATGATGATTGCGTTCCGACATTTCTCTCCAACCCTCTATACTGGCGAACAGTAAAATTTACAATTGGAAGGTTTTGCCTGCGGCAAAACTTGAACAATTGCGTTATAAGACGTTTCTCCCATGTGTATCATACTATATAGTATAACAGACAAAAAAAAGTGTCAACAAGTATAGCCGGCGGCAAAGGACAGTATCTTACAACACCTCATACGAAAATTGGATGTCGGCACATGCCGGCATCCAATTTCCTTCATTTCGTTGCCAATTCTGCTTTCGGCATGCTCCTCTTGTCGCTCCGATTGCGGAACTCAATCCAAAGTGGGCTCGCAATGAAAATAGAGGAATAACAGCCGCTGGCAAACCCCACAAGCAAAGCAAACGCAAAATCCTTGGTGGTTTCGCCGCCGAAGAAGAACAGGGCAAAGGTCGTGAACATAACGGTAAACACCGTGTAGAGGGAACGGCGAAGGGTCTGGTAGACGCTTCGGTTCACAAGCTCGTAGATATCTCCGCCCTTGCGAAAATGAAGTTTGAGATTCTCGCGAATGCGATCGAAAATAACAATGGTATCGTTGATGGAATAGCCGACAATGGTCAGAAGCGCCGCCACAAAGGAAGAATCAATCTGCCTCTGTGTAACGGAAAACACCGCCAAAACGATGAGGATATCGTGTATCAACGCCAGAACCGCCGAAACGCCGAAACGCCACTCGAAGCGATAGGCAACATAGAGAATGATGAGCACCCATGAGACCACCAGAGCCTCCACAGCGTTCAGGATCAGTTCCCCGCCAATGACGGCTCCCACCTTCTCCTCCCGCATGACCTGATAATCCCCCACGGAGTTCTTGAGGCCCGCCATGACCTCCTTGCGTTCATTTTCCTCCATATCCGACGTGCGGATCATGACCGCCTGAGAGGACTCCACATCGGAACCGTCTCCGGAAAGCTGAATGGTGCTGCCGTCCATACCGAAAGGCCGCAGGCCTTCGCGTACCTGAGCCACCGTCACAGGCTGGTCAAATTTCAAATCCATGATGGTGCCGCCGGTGAAATCGATGCCGAAATTGAAGCCTCGCGTAAACATACAGAAAATACCGGGAATGATAATCAGGAGAGAAATGGCAAACCAGATTTTTCCCCGATGGGCAATATCGAATTTAGGCATTCTTCTCCACTTCCTTCCCTTTGAAGATGATATCCTTCAAGCCGTAGGCTCCCGGATTCTCAAGCAGCTTGGCCGCAATGAGGTTCTTGAGCATGTACTGGGTCAGGGTGATTGCCGTGAACATACTGAGCACAACACCAAGTCCCAGGGTGATCGCAAAGCCCCGAATCGTTCCGGACCCCAGGAAAAACAGCACGGCTGCTGCGATGATCGTTGTGATATTGGAATCGAAAATCGTCGTAAAGGCACGGTCAAAGCCGGCATCCATGGCAAGGCGCAAGGTCTTGCCCAAGCGGAACTCCTCCTTGAAATGCTCGAAAATCAGGACGTTGGCATCCACCGCCATACCAATGGAAAGAATGATTCCCGCAACACCCGGCAGCGTCAGCGTGGCATCCAACATCTTGAGCAGGAAGAGCAGCATGATGGTATAAGCCATGAGAGCAACATCCGCAATGAATCCCGGTACACGATAAAAAATCAGCATGAAGAGAAGCACTGCACCAATGCCGACGGCAAAGGCGAACTCGCTCTTATCCTTGGAGTCCTGTCCAAGGGACGGCCCCACCGTGCGCGTCTCGATGATATTGACCTTGACGGGAAGCGCACCGCTGCGCAGGAGAACTGCCAGCTGCTGTGCCTCTTCCAGGGTTTTCTGCCCGGTGATTTCTGCCCGGCCGCCCAGGATGGGTTCGCGGACATTCGGTGCAGTCAGCACTTCGCCATCCAAAAGAATCGCAATGGTGCGTCCCACATTCTTCACCGTCAAATCGGCGAATTTCTTTGCCCCTTCATCGGAGAATTCCAGATTGACCACATTCTGCCCGTTCTGCTGGTTCGTCGCAGCCTGGGCATCCTTGAGATCCGTGCCCGTGAGGACGGTATTCCCCTCTTCATCCTTGAATTCCAGCATAGCCGTCTTGCCAATGGTCTGGATGGCCTTGTCCGGATCCTTGATGCCGGGAAGTTCGATGATGATGCGCCGCACGCCTTCCCGTTGGATGATCGGCTCCGTAAGCCCCAGTTCATTGACGCGCTTTTCCATGATCTTGACAACCCGCTGCATGGCATCGTCATCCACCTGCGCCTCCGGCGTATCCTCCGCCTGAAGCACCACATGGGTTCCCCCCTGGAGATCCAGACCCTGACGAATGGAATTTGCCAAGGGCTGCACAAAGGCAACGAATATGCCGATGGTCACGACAATGCATGCCAGGAGTTTGATAATGCTATTTCTTCTCAAGCCTTTCCTTCCTTTCCCTTTCCTTATGGTCTATAAAGTCGATCACCTGTTGAAGTACCTGGCCGGCATCCAGGTGATCCGTCTGTATGAAGAGATCCGCATGTCTTCTGGCATCCTCCAAGCGTCCGTGCTGTGTCACCAGCCGATCCTCTCCCCAATACACCTTTCGACGTTTCAGGATCGCCGGAAGTGTTGCATCGATCATGACAAGAAGATCCGGATGACGCTTGCTCCAAAAATCATGGACACAGGAATGCTCCTGTGCCACATTGTACGCATCATAGCCTGCCGCCTTGAGCCCGGAAACCAGTGTTGTTTTCCCTGATGCACATACACCAACTATTGCAATTCTCATCTGAATGCCTCCATTGTTCCCTGCATGTGAATCGTTCATGAAAATCTTTCAAACAGGATATGTGACTTCTATCTGCTCCACCTTCGGGGTCGGCTCCGTCTTTTCCGCCAACCCCATAACCACCACGGTCATATCATCCGATGCCTGTTCGTTATCCAGGGACAGCGCGTACTCCATTATGCTCCTTGCAATGAAGGCGGCATCCTCCGCCTTGTTCTCCCGAACAATCGCCAGGATCTTCTCGAAGTCCGCTTCCCTCCCCAACCGTTTCTTTCCCGCATGGCTGATGCCATCCGTATAGGAAACAACAAGCATGCCTGGAGAAAAGGGCAGCTCGTAGATGAGGGGCTTCATGTGACGATGTACGCCAATGGGATTGACATCCTCATTGTACACCGTCTCATAGTCCTCTGTCTTCACAATGACCGGACAATTGGAATTGCGGCTGATGACCATGGTCTCCGTCTCGAAATCCGCACTCACCATGGTGAGCGTGCAGGACACCTTCCGATCCTTCATGGCGTAGAGATAATCATGCACTGCCCGGGCAACGGCTCCATCCCTGGCACCGTCTGATATGAGGGAAACCGCCTTGTTCACCACCCAGCTGCTGGTATGGTGAGCCGCAAGTCCATTGCCCTGCCCGTCGGCAATGATGGCAGAAATGCCGCCATGGGGACGCTCCGCGATATCGCAGCTGTCCCCGCAATGGCTCATCGCATATTTCGTCGTTTTGGCCAAACCAATCTTTACTTCCATTTTCTTCACCTGTTCTTGCTGCAGCAAATCGTTCTCTTCTCCGTGATGATGTAGTCCACAGCGACATCATGGGGCTCTGCAGGAATATCCTCCTCAATCTGGCAGTCAAATGCCAGCGCAACCCGGTAGGCATAGGGAGAGCGCTGGGTCAAAAAGCGGTCATAATAGCCCTTTCCCATGCCGAGGCGCGTTCCCTTTGTTGAAAAAGCAACGCCCGGAACAATAATGCAGCCGATGGAGGCAGCGTCCACGAAATGCTTCTCAGCATCCTGAACCGTCAAAATGCCGTGCCTGCCCTCCACCAACTCTTCCATGCCATGGAGTTCCACCGCTTCCATGCTGCCGTCTTCACCAATGTAAGGAATGCATATCCGCTTCCCCGTATCCAGTGAAAACCGCAGCAGATCATAGAGCTGAACTTCTTCCAGCATGGAAGCATACGCCATGATGAGGCTGGAATCCTGGAAGAAAAACTGACGTGAAAGCTCTGCCGTTATACGAGAGCTGAAGATCAGCCGCTCGACGGCTGATATATTTTCACGCAGTCCCCTCACCTTTTTTCTCAACTTCTTTTTTTTCTCAAGAACGTCTTCGTGTCCCATCTTCGTCACGCCTTCTGTGCCTGTTCTTCCTGAGTGATATTGGCATTGATGGCTGACCGAGCCATCTCGATTTCCACATGGTCGGCAACCCTGAGTTTTACAACGCGCTCATGGATCTCCGTAAGGGTACCGTAAATACCGCCGATGGTAACGACCCTGTCCCCTTTTTCCAGGCTTTCCAGCATCGCCTGGCGACGCTTCTGCTCCTGCTTCTGAGGACGCAGGAGCAGGAAGTACAACAACGCGACCATGAGGATTGCCGGTCCCCAGGTCATGATCACATTCATAGCTTCAGGACTCATTCTGTTTCCCTCCCCGAATATCCGGATGATGACTTGCCTGTATGGTAATTCATGAGAAACTCACTTCGGAACTCCTGGAACCTGTCCTCCAGTATGGATTGGCGCAGTTCCCTCATAAACGCCTGCAGGAACCACAGATTATGCAGCGACAATAGGCGCAGGCCAAAAATCTCATTGCAGCGGACAAGATGGCGGATGTACGCCCGCGTGTAGCCATTGCGGCAGGCATAACAGCCGCAGCCCTCCTCCATCACGGAATGATCATGGGCAAACTGCGCATTTTTCATGACAAGCCTCCCCTGCCATGTCATTGCCATGCCGTTCCGCGCTACCCTTGTGGGATAAACACAGTCAAACATATCAATGCCACGCATGACGCCTTCCACAAAATAATCCGGCGTCCCGACGCCCATGAGATAGCGGGGCTTGTCCTCCGGCAGAAGGCTTGTGGAGCACTCCAGCATTTCATACATAAGCTCCGGCGGCTCTCCGACGCTGAGCCCGCCTACCGCATAGCCGGGAAAGTCCATTGCAGACAGTTCCTCCGCACTCTTCCGGCGCAAATCCTTATGCATTCCTCCCTGGACAATGCCGAACAGCCCCTGGTGCTCTGCCGTCATGCGGAGTCTGCACCTCTCCGCCCATCGTGCGGTACGCGCCGTTGAATCCTTTGCATATTCGTAATCTGCCGGATAGGGAATGCATTCGTCGAAGGCCATGACAATATCCGACCCCAGCTCCATCTGCACGTCCATGGAAACCTCCGGTGACAGGAATTTCCTGGAACCGTCGATATGAGAACGGAAGGTCACGCCATCCTCCGTGATCTTGCGCAGTTCTCCGAGACTGAAAACCTGAAAACCTCCGCTGTCCGTAAGGATTGCCCTGTCCCAATGCATGAACTTGTGGAGTCCCCCCGCCTCCTTCACCAGTTCTGCTCCGGGACGCAGGAACAGATGGTATGTGTTGGAAAGGATGATGCCTGCTCCCAGATTCTTGAGTTCATCCGGGGATACGCCTTTCACCGTGGCCTGGGTGCCCACGGGCATGAAGATGGGGGTGGGGAAGCTCCCATGGGGAGTATGCAGGATTCCCGCTCTTGCCCCTGACCTCTCATCTTTGTGAACAAGTTCGTATGTAATGGCCGACACAGCCTCACGCTCCTATTATCGTTGATATCTTCCACATTCCATAGCTACCCTATCATATCATAAAAAAAAGTCCATGACAATGCGAAAAACCAACGGAAAGGGCACGGCGCAAAAAGCGCCATGCCCTTTCCGTTGGATCTCAACCGTCCACGTTTCTGAACGTCTCATTTCCTCTTGTCTGCCCAATTTGCAATATTTGTCTGGCGGGAACGGGCAATCGCCAGATTGTCGGCAGGAACCGTCTTGGTAATGGTGGAGCCTGCTCCCACATAAGCATTGTCCTCCACCGTGACAGGCGCCACGAGGTTGGAGTTGCAGCCGATAAAGGCATGATTCCCCACCTTCGTGCGGAATTTCTTCTTGCCGTCGTAGTTGACCGTTATGGTGCCGCACCCCATGTTGACATCCTCTCCCATGTCGCAGTCGCCGATGTAGGAGAGATGTGGAAGCTTTGTCCCCTTGCCCACATTGGAGTTTTTGACCTCCACAAAATTGCCGATTTTGACCTTCTCCATGAGATGCGTATCGGGGCGGATATGGACGAACTGTCCCAGAATGACGCCATCGTCTATCACAGCATCATGGACATAGGCAAACTGTCCCGTCACGCCGCTTCCCATGGTAACATTCTGCAGGCGGACATTCGGGCCGAGCTCGCAATTCTCTCCTATCACGGTATTGCCTTCGATCCATGTGAAGGGATAAATGACGGTGTCACGGCCGATCTTCACATCCGCATCAATAAAGGTGCTGGAAGGATCCATGAGAGTGACGCCCTCGGCCATGAGAGCCTCGTTTTTGCGACTGCGCAGGATTTTCTCCGCTTGCGCAAGCTGGCTGCGCGAATTGATGCCAAAAATGGATTCATATTCCTCCGTTGCCACCGCCCAGATCTTCTTGCCCTGCTTGCGGAGAATTTCCAAGACATCCGGCAGGTAATACTCCCCTTGGGCATTATCATTCTTTACTTCTCCAAGAGCGGCAAATAGTTCCCTCGCGTCAAAGCAATAAATGCCGGAGTTGATCTCCCTGACCTGCCGTTCCTCCTCCGTGGCGTCCTTGTGCTCCACGATTTTCTCCACTGTGCCGTCCGGCATATGGATCACGCGTCCATAGCCCGTGGGATCCGGCATGATAGCCGTGAGCACCGTTGCCTTAGCCTCTGCCTTGCTATGGGCATCGTAAAGATTTTTGAGCAAGTCCCCCGTGAGAAGGGGCGTGTCTCCGCAGAGAACCATCACGGTTCCGGTTTCCTTTTCCAAAAGGGGCTTTGTCTGCAGGACAGCATGACCCGTCCCAAGCTGTTCCTCCTGTACAGCAAATTCTGCCTGAGCGCCGATGGCTTCCTGCACGGCTTCTCCGCCAAAACCTGTCACAACAATATTCCGTTTTGCTCCTGCAGCCTTTGCCGCGTCCAGCACATGCTGAAGCATGCACTTTCCACCTACGCGGTGCAGCACCTTGGGCAGGGACGACTTCATCCGCGTTCCCTTTCCGGCAGCCAGAATAACTGTAACCAAATCCGCCATACGAATGTCCTCCTTTGATTTAGAGATATGTTGAAATACGTTACTTTCTTTCCGGTTTCCTTCTGCTTTTCTCCGGGTCGTTCTTCCTCGCTTCCATGGCATCCATAAGGGTCTGCTCCGCTTTCTCCATATGGCGCTCTGCAGCGAGCTGGGCAGCTTCCGTATCCCCCTGGGCGATTGCATCCACCATGGCCCGATGTTCCTCCAGTGTCTCCTCCAGACGTCCGGGATAGGACATGGACAGCTTGCGGAACCGTGTGAGCTGCTCCCTCAAATTGGAGATGATTCCTTCCAGCCGCGCATTTCGGGCTGCCCGATATAGAATGTCATGGAATTCTATGTCTGTTTCGACAATCTTATCCATATTTCCTTCTTTGATGTATTTGCCGATTTGCACCAGCAGGCGCTGCAGGGACTCCAGCTCCTCTGCTGTAATGCGTTCCGCCGCCAGTCCGTTGGACAGGGATTCCAGAGCCGTGCGGATCTCAAAAATTTCGTTCACGTCACGGATGGACATGTTCGCCACATAAGCTCCCCGCCGGGGCATCATTACGACAAAACCTTCCTGATCCAGCTTTCGTATTGCCTCCCGGACGGGAGTGCGGCTCACGCCCAATTCCTCGGCAATCTGTATTTCCATCAGGCGCTCTCCCGATTTCAACACACCTGTGCGAATGGCTTCCCTGAGGGATTCGCAGACGACCTCCCGCAAAGGCTGATAACTGTCCAGCCGAATGGGTTCCAACCTGTTTGCCATAAATATTCCTCTATTCTCACATCACTTCTGTTTTTCCGACGGTCTGTGTGACAAACACTTCCGCATCCGTTGCCCGGCGCAGAAAAGCAGCAAGCTCCTCCGCCTTCTCCTCTGACTCTGCCAGGCCGAACACCGTCGGCCCGCTTCCCGACATCATGCTCGCCAGTGCTCCCTGCTCCATCATCATTTGTTTATAATCGGAAATGATCCTATGTTCCTTCATAGTAACACTTTCGAGAACATTGCACAATAATTTTGCCACAGTCCCTCCGTCTCCTGCTGCAAGAGCTCTTTGCACCGCCCCGTTGTCGGGATGGCGTTCCGCCCCTCGGGCATCGTAGTTTTTATACGCCCAGGCTGTGGATACGGATATGTTCGGCTTTGCGAGCACCACAGACATCCGTGGAAAATCAGGCAGCCGCTCCAACACCTCTCCCCGTCCCGTGGAAAGCATCGTTCCGCCCAGAATGCAGAAGGGAATATCCGAGCCGATTTCCGCGCCCAACCGGCACAGTTCTTCCCCGGAAAGCCCAAGGCCGTAGAGCTCGTTCATTCCCCGAAAAGCGGCGGCCGCATCCGTACTGCCTCCCGCCAATCCCGCCGCAATCGGGATACGCTTCTTCAATCGGATGCGAACACCGCCTGCCAAATGGAACCTTTCCAGCATAAGCGCCGCTGCCCGCCATGCCAGGTTCCGCTCATCCGCCTCCAGCCCGGGTCTGTCCACTTCCAGGAAAATCCCTTCCCCTGTTTTTTCCATTTCCAGCGTATCGTGCAACCCAATGGACTGCATGACCATTTCCACCTCATGGTAGCCATCCTCACGTTTACCGAGAATGTCCAAGGTAAGGTTTATCTTCGCATTTCCATTTACTGTAATCAAGATACAACACACCCATCTCAAAAGAAAATTTCAATTTATCTTATACGATTGTACCAATTTGGGGGAAAATCATCAAGTAGCGCATATTGTTTTGCCTATGGCGAAATTTGAACAATTG
>DFES01000105.1:13599-32008 GCA_002369175.1 Selenomonadaceae bacterium UBA3796 | reverse complement strand
TCTTGGAAAACTTTCGTATGGTGACAGCAGGCCCCACCAGGGACAGGGGAGGAATAATGATGTTGACGCGGGAGCCGTCGGCAAGGCGGGCATCCACCAGGGGGGAGGATTCGTCCACACGGCGCCCCAGGGGAGCGAGAATCCGCTCGATGATGTTCATGAGATACGTATCATCATAGAAATGGGTATCGGAGAGCAGAAGCTTGCCCCCCCGTTCCACGAAAACATCTTTCGCGCCGTTCACCATGATCTCCGTGATGGTCTCATCCTTGAGGAGCGGCTCCAGGGGTCCCAGTCCCAGGAGCTCGTCGCAGATATCATCCACAAGGGTCAGCCGCTCCGCTCTCGTGAGGGAGTAGGTACTGTTCGCGAGTTCCCTGTCACTGTAGGAGGATATGAGATTCTTGATCTGCTCCCGCGCAGACTCCCCCTTCGCCAGGAGCATCTGCTCCTCCGGCGTCATCTCATCCACGATGCGCTGATGAATGACGAGTCTGAGCTCCTGCATCTTGTCTTCCTTGACCACGGTGGAACGCCGTCCCGCAAAGGCGGATGCCGTCTGCGGACGGTCGGAAGCATCCGTCCCCCTGCCGTGGGCAGAATACGCCACCTGGATTTCCTGCCGCTGCGGGACTTCCGTGAACCGCTCCGGAAGCTTCTCCCGGACAGACGGCCTCTCCGGAAGAGAAAAGGAGCCACTCTCCGAGGGCTTTGCCCCCACATCCCGTATGGCCTGTTCCTTTGTCTTCCCCAACCGCTTCAATAGCGACATCTCATTCACCCTTTCTCCCCGGAGACGATGCAAAGCTAACCATGACTGCCTTCCTTGTCTTCGTCGTCTCCATTCTGCTTGTTCTCCAGCGGTATCGTATAACGAATCTTAAGGGAGTCTTTGAGAAGCCCGCCCGGCAAGAGTTCCGGGAGGGAGCTGTCCACCCGGAGCTCTGACTGGACAGCAGCGCCGCTTGCCGTCTTGCTTTCTTCACCGGTCATCAACTCACCCGTATCCGTGTTCCAAACGGAAAATCTTGCCTGAAAAAGCGAGGTCAGCGGCTTGGCATATTTTCTTATGATGGCAGGCTCGACTTCCTCAGGATCGTCGTAGTTGCGATTTATATTGGTCACAATTTCTGCCCGTTCCTCCCCTTCACGGAGGGAAATATCCCTCGCCAGGTCGCGGACGGCATTGTTGTACTGCAAATAATCTATGAACATGAGCCCGCTGTAAAAGAGTCCAAAAAACAAAGCGAAAAACAGGGGCAATACAAGGGCAAACTCCACCATTCCCTGGCCTTTTTGCCGCTTCACACACCACACCTCCCTTTGCAGAAAGAGCCTCCTGGGAATTCAGGAAGCTCTTTCTCCTCTGATTGCATGAAAACAATCCTCATACTGTCGCCCTAGCCTCGGTTAGGTTCAACCTCCACCACCCTGTTGGCTACCCTGCGCATCTCCACTCTATCCCCCCTGAAGGGAATTGCTGGTCGACTCAATCTTGTTACCTGTGTTCGTAAACACATCCTGGATTTTCTTTCCAAGCCCGCTATCCTTGGACAATGCAACTGCGGCAATAGCTACGACAAATGCCAAAATCAAGGCGTACTCCACAAGACCCTGGCCTTTCTGGGACCACTTGCGAATTCTCTGCAACATTACGCTTCACCTCCTTTCACATTTCGATGTTCACAATGCGCTGGATGACGATGTAGCCCACAATCTCCAGCCCAAAGGATATCCCAAGGGCCATGCGCCCCAATGGTTCCTCAAAGAGCAGCATTACCTGCGAGGGGTTGACGATATACATGAAAAGACCTATGGCACTGGGCAGCAGCAAAAGAATCCATGCCGACATCCTGCCCTGCGCCGTGAGGGTATGGATCTCCCGCTTCATGCGGATGCGCTCATTGATGGTATCGCTGATGTTGTCCAGGATCTGCGCCAGATTGCCCCCCACTTCCCTCTGGATCAGCACTGCTGTCACCACCAGGTCGAAATCCGAACTGCCGACACGCTCACTCATGGATTCCAGCGCGATTTCCAACGGCACGCTCATGGAAACCTCCCTTGTCACCTGGGAAAATTCCTCGCTGATGGGCGGCTCCATCTCCCTCGCTATGACATCCATAGCCTGTTGGAAGCTGTAGCCTGCCCGAAGGGCATTCGCCACTGTGGTGAGGCAGTCCCCCAACTGCTCCGTAAAGGCCGCACGGCGACGGTAAATGCGCAGGGTGACAAAGATCCAGAACAGCGCCAGAACGAAGAACGCTGCAAGAACCGCTGCAAAAACTTCCATGGTGAGCATCCAGAGAAAGACTGCCACAAAAGCTGCCACCACGAAAACTGCCACCAGGAACTCTCCCCCCAGAAGGGGAATACCCGCCTGGCGCATCTTGGCATCCAATGCCTGCGCGGGGCGCCGCTCCACAATCGGCGCCGCAGTCTCTGTCAGAGTCTCCCGCATCCATTCAAAAATATTCTTCCGTTCTGCAGTTCTCCGTCCTTCCAGAACGTGCTGCTTCCTCAGGCGATAGAACATATCCCTGCGCCTTACATGCCTCACATAGAAGAAGAAGAGCAGGAGCAGAAGGAATCCCATGGCCGCCGCAAGGACAGCCGCAAGGAAGAGCATTCACATCACCTCTTCCCGTTGACGATATCCTCGGCAATGCGGCTGATGTACTGGATGAGGGGAAGCTCCACAGGAAGCTCCTTCGCCAGCCGCCCGCTGCTGGTCGTCGCAGTCACGCGATACTCATTGGGCAGAATATCGTCCACGACATGACCGTATGAGGCCTCGATTTTCTTCCGCTGTTCCTCCGTACAGGGATTCACACGGGTAAACAGGGAGTAGACACGCTTGCCGTACCGCTTCTGCACCTGGAACATCGGCATGGATCGGCTCATATGGCGGATCTCCTGCCCACTGTTGAGCATCGTCATGAGGAAGTCCGTATCCGCAAAGTCGCTTACGGCAATGGAGACGGGATTGAATCCCGCCGGAAGATCCACCAGTACATAGCGGAACAGCGTCCCGGCCATATGCACCACGTCAACGAGGCTTTCCACCTCCACCAGTTCCGCATGTTCCGGGCGAACCGGGCTGCTCAGGAGCCACACCCCGTTGCCGACACGCTCGAAATACGGCTCCAGCGTCGACGGCGTCAGGAGTTTGACATCATGTGTCGCCTCCACAACGCTATGGGGCGGTCTCACGTCAAAAAACATGGGAAGGTCGCCGAACTGCAGATCCGCATCAATAAGGCAGACCGCCTCCCCGCTCATCCTTGCCAGTTCCATGGCAAGGACGGAAGCAAGGGTCGTCCGCCCGGAACGGCCCTTGGGACTGAAAAAAGCAAAGGTGCGGGCAGGCTTTGGCTGACCCCGCCGCTTGTACAATTCCATGGCGCTTACGACATCCTCGGCATGAAAGGGCTTCAGTATGCAGCCCATAACGCCCGCCTCCAAAGCGCGATCCGCAAGATCCGCATCCCACTGCTCCATGAGCCCCAACACGGAAGCCTTTGGAAAGAGTTCGGAAAACCTGGAAAGGTATTCCAAGGACTCCGGATGATCCACATCGACCAGGAAGAGGTTGGGGCGGAACACGCTGCTCCGACCCAGAGCCGGCTCTGTCTCCTGATAGGCCGCCGCAAGATCGAAGACAGAGGACGCCCGCAAAGCTCCCGCCAATTCTGACAGCATATGCGCATCATGCTCAACGAGAATCACGCGATATTTCAATGTCATACACCTGCTTTCTATACTCGCGAGCAATGAAATTTTCATCTCGCTACAAATCGTCCGCGGTATATGCAGAGAGCGCAAGAGCTTTCCCTGCGGGAAATTCTAACGTTCTCCAGTATGACGGCTGCTTTACGTCGCATGCCATCCTCCTGCCCCCAGGAGCCAGGAGAACGCCCCGGGGGATTTTTCCTCCTGTATCGACCTCTTCGTGGGAGTGCGCCGATTCGTATAGCGCCCCACCAACTGCCAATAGCTCTGGGTCAACGGAGACAGAGGAGCCGCAAACATCAATGGCTGTCCCGTTTGAATGGACTTGTTCACTGCGGGGAAATCATTGGGAAGCCGATGATAGAACTTCTCCCCCACCAGTCTCTCCACATCCCCCGAATAGATGAACTTCTCCGAATCCGAGCGGTTCTCGATCAGGCAGATCTTGCTCTCCTCGTACTCGAAGCGGAGCAGGGTATCATAGCCAACCTTGTAGTTCTTCACTGCAGGCAAGAAGTCCATGACACCGATATAGTTGATGATCGTGCACATATCCAGCATGGCGAGATTCAATGTGCTGAACACCGCCGTGAGATCCAGCACGATAAAATTGAAGTGGGAAAGGCGCCGGATGATATCCTCCACCACTGCCACATCAACGAGATAAGCATCGTCAATCTGCCGCGGCGGCGGCAATACGGAAAAGGAAACTCCCTCGTGGCTGTATTTCACAAGGTAATCCTCCATGTCATAATGATCCGGCTCCGTGGTCAAGGCAATCTGTGCCTCTGCCAGCGTATATTCACTGGTGAGTTTCAAATAACTCATGACATCACCGAACTGCAGATCCAAATCCACCAGACAGGTTTCATAACCTTCCTTCGCAAATCCCGCCGCCAGGTTGATGGCGGTCAGGGTCTTTCCAATGCCGGAAGAGGTACTGAAAACGGCGATAATGACACTCTGATGCCCCTCCATCCACGATTCACTCCTTTGTCTTATCCGGTATGGGAAGGACGCTGCGATCCAACTGCCATTTCAGGATCGTGTCCTCGTCTTTTCCGGTTTTAGGGGAAGGATTGCCGGGCTCCGGCACAGGCTCGTTGAGATCCACATCCTTCTGGGCAGTCTTTTCCTGCTGTCCCTTTTCGTAAAGCTTCTGCAAATCCTCCGACATGCGCGTATGAGATACATCCTCCTCATCCACAATATAGGGCGTAATCAGAACGACGAGTTCCTGTTTGTCCTTTGTCTTGGAGGTGTATTTAAAGAATTCTCCCAGAATGGGAATATCTCCCAAAAGGGGAATCTTCGAAATGGATTTGGCCTCGGATGAGTCCATGAGACCGCCGATGACCATGGTGGAACCGGAGCTCACCGTCACCACGGAATCTGCCCTGCGACGCTCGAGAACCGGCTGACCGTTCACCGACTCCCCATTGGGTTTGCTAATCTCCGTGTGTATGGAAGAAACAATGCGGTTCTCTGCATCCACCACGGGCTTGAATTGAAGAATGATACCGTAGTTCTTGAATTCCGTATGGGAATTCCCGTTGCTGTCCCTGGCGGTATAGGGTATCTCCCCGCCCACCTGGATAACAGCTTCCTCACCGCTCATGGTGGTGATGCTGGGACGGGAGAGGATCTTCGCACGGCTCTGGGTCACGAGTGCCGACAGCGCAACGTTGATGCTGTTGCGCCAAGGCGTTGCCCCTGTCGTGGAATAAGATTCTCCGCCGAAGAAGATGCCCGGCGCACTCAGTGCTGCGGTCCCCCCCGAGGTGGTATCCGTGTCCGCGCTGCCGCTGTAGCGGATGCCAAGTTCCATCCGATCCTCCGGATTGATGGAGATGACCTGAGCCTCCAGCCGAATCTGGGTCGGGTGCATCATATGGAGCAGGTCGATGACATTTCCTGCCTCCTTGTTTTCCTCCCCGCCTACAGTGCCCCCGGAACTGTTCATTGCATTCTGGGCATTGATCTTCATGTTGACATTGCTGCCCACACTGATATTGCTCCCACTTCCGCTGTTTACATAGAGCTGGGCTGTTCGTACCGCATAATTGCGTTCATACTGATTCTTTACCATCCCGGACAGCAGCACCTTGCCCTCCACCATTTTCACGTGAACGAAGGGAAGTCCGATGGCATTCTGAATGATCTGCGCCCGTCCCGTATCCTCTGCGGACACGCCGATGATGTACTCAAACCGCTCCCCTTCCTCTGACCAGATGAACAGGGAGGTGGTTCCCGGCTTGTGGGAAACAATCAAAAACTCCGTATCGGAAGAGGGCAGGAGCACCACCGTTGCAATCTCCGGATTGCCCACCGCAATCCTCTCAATGGGACTCGGCATGGACATATAACGGGAAGTATTGAGATCCACATTCAAGAGCGCAGGAGCTGCATGAACCGCAGGCGCATAAACTCCCGCCAAGAAGCAGACGCCGGCTGCCGCGCACCGAATATCCCGAAAAAGATGATGGTTCACCATATTCCACTGCCTCATTTCGTTATAATTTTATCCCCGACGATCATCTCAATGCCCGAGGAAGAAGACTCCTCCGCAGGATATGCAGGGGGCGGCGATGCAGCAGGTGCCACCGGGACCGACGCAGGAACCGTCGGCTGTGTCTGAACCGTATGGGCAGGATGCAGTGCCCTCATGGTATAGCTCAGATGGGGAAGACTTTTTTCATTTGGGCGGAAGGGGCGAAGCGCCAGATAGATATCCCCCAGCGCAGATGCCGAGACCAGTTCCAGTACATCATCGGGAGAGAGCGCCACCGTTGCAATGGCAGGCTTGTCCGCAGCTTTCGCCGAGGACTCCGAAGTCTGCCCGCCCATGTCCTGGTTGATGCCAAGGAGCAGGACATTCTGCAGGAGCAAGCGGCTGGTGGCACCCTGATCGTTTTTCTCCCGCAGGATCACATCCACATAATCGCCGGGCTTCGCAAAGCCGGCAACCCCTGTGATATCGTCCACGCCTACGGACACTGCGCGGCAATCCTCCGGAATGGAGCCAACAAAGCCTGCCTTGCTCCTGTCGGTGTAGATCTTGGACTCCGTGATGACATCTCCCGCATAGATTTCCGAAATGGCGGGCTGCCCGACGGCGTAACCGACATCAAAGACAGCTCCCTTGGGCACTGCATCTATGGGCACCTTCTTCATTTGCAGCATGCTTTCCTGTATGAGCGCCTTGCGGGGGATATCCACCTTCGCAACCACCACATTCCTCTCATCCACCTCCGAGACGTGCACCACGGGCTTTTCTTCCACGCTCTCCTGCGCTGACTGGGAGATGGTGGACAAGGTGAAATAAATAATGCCAAACATCAGAACCGCAATGCCGCCCGCCAACAGAACAAGCTGTCGGGGCTGCAGGTCATTCAACACATCCAGCAACTTCGAAAACATGATACTTCCCTCATTCCCACAGGACATCCCCGCACCTGGTCCCAATGGCCGATTCCCCGTGCAGATGCGTCCTGCCCATAAATATGCAAAACAGCTTCCAAAAACAGAACGAGTATTTCCCCGGAGAAATACTCATTTTTGACCTGTAAAAATCCGACACACGCACACCGCGATCAAACTTCCACCATGTATTGCACTTATATATTTTAATATCCCTATATGCTTTATATTATACTCAAAATCTCCCCACTGTCAACTTGAAGTGACCTTCATTGAAACGTACGGAGCGCTTCCAGACAGAAAATTTTGCCCATGGAAAAATTTGTGCAATTGCGTTATAATAATGATAGATAATCATGTACGACAAGTATACCATTTTGAATGAAGAGGCAATTACGATGAACACCAGAAGCATCCGATACAAGCTCTTTGCTCTTCTCATGATCATGGGGGCTCTCCCGCTCCTGTTTGTCATTACGGTCGGCGGTATGCAGAGGATGGAGGATCTGGAGCAAACTGCCATGACGGATAATTGGCTCAGAAACGCTATTGTGGATGAGCATTTGACAGAGTTCTTCGAGAAGAATTTCTGCGGCCTTCACGCGCTGACCAACACCCCCGTCCTGCGGCAGTATGCAGCCTCTCAAGACAAGTCCCTGGAGCCGGAGGTGCTCCGCATCCTGACGAAAACCAACGCCATCTTCCAGGATGACAACCTCATGGCCATTACAGGAGCCGACGGCCAACAGCTCCTGCGGACGGACGGCGCTCCCCTCGTGAACCTGACCAAGCGCAAGCATTTCCAGGAGGCCATGCAGGGACGTGACTACATCTCGGATGTCATCGTGAGCATGTCCACGGGAAAGCTCATCACGGTGCTGGTGGTTCCCATCCTTGATGAGGAAGGCCGCCCCATCGGCATGCTCCAGAGGAATTTCAGCGTGTCTTCCCTGCAGACGTTTGTGAGAAAATACGCCGATTACAGGACAAACATTTTCATCAGTGACCGAACGAACGGTATCATCGCCCATTCCTCCCATATCATACTGTCGGAAACCGATCATCCCCACGCCAACCAGTACAAGGCAATCACCCGCTCCATGATGGGAGTCTACGGCGTGACGCATCTCCGCCTGGAGGGTGAAGATCATTTGGTCAGTTTCTCCCGAAATCAGATGACAGGCTGGGCCATCGCCACCACGCTGCCGCTTCACTACATCAGGGAACAGGCCGCTGATGAAATCGCAAAAACCGCCCTTCTGGGCTTCATCGTCCTGCTCTTCGTGAGCTTCAGCGCCTATCTGCTCTCCGACAGGGCTACCCGCCCCATTCTGAAACTTGCCCAAGCCGCCATGAACATCTCCAAGGGAACCTGGCACACGATTTCCGTTTCCTCCGACGATGAACTGGAAGATATGGCGGAAGCCTTCAACAACATCCGCGCCGTCCAGGCGGCGTACCAAAAAGAGCTGGAACGCGACGTGCTGACAAAACTCTACAACAAGACCGCCATCGAGGCCTTCTTCCAAAGAAAGATCCGGGAGTTTGAGAGCGCAAAGGAGCGATTTGGGCTCATCGCCTTCTACGTCATCGACCTGGATCACTTCAAGGAAGTAAACGATGTCCACGGCCATCAGTACGGCGACCGCGTCCTCATTGAGTTCTCGAAGCAGCTGAAGAAGATCTTCCGTCCTACGGACTGCGTCGGAAGGTTTGGCGGTGATGAATTCGTTATCATCATCGACCGCCTGCCGAGCATGGAAATCATCCTGGAAAAAGCAGCCCTCATCAACGAAATGGCCCGTGAACTGGACATTGACGGGAAAAATGCCGGAATCACCGCCAGCATCGGCATTGCCATTGTGCCCCGGAACGGCGCTGATTACGAAACAGTCTTCAAGACTGCGGACGACGCTCTCTACCATGTGAAAAACAACGGCCGCGACCATTATCATTATGAACTCTGAAAATCGGCACACCCTTGAAACTTGAAAGGGTGTGCCGATTCATACATCACATAACAATAGGAATATGGCCGTCAGCGAAAAGTAAGGACTGTAGGCGAAAAAATCCCCCCGCTTCCGTATCCTCGCCAAAAGCAGGATGCCCGCCGCCAGACCTCCGAGAATCGCGCCTCCACAGAGAACCCAAAGGAGCTTTTCCGTGCCGAGCCAGAGACCAAGGACGAAAACGAGCTTCACATCTCCGCCTCCTATGCCCCCCGTGAACAGCGCCAGAAGAAAAAGAACCCCGCCGCCTGCCGCCGCGGCAAAAAGACGATTCCCCAAGGACCATTCCTCCAGGAAGAAAAAGGGAAGTGCCAGGAAGAGCATCGGCAGCAGCATGCGGTCGAAAACCACCTCCTGCTCCCAATCCGTGCAGATGGTCAGAAGCAGAAACCACACCAAAAGCAGTTTTGCCGCCAGCGTCTCCAAAGGAACCCCCGCAAGGGACAGGAAAAGGGCTGCGGGGAAAAAACCTCCCGCGAGAAAAGCCTGCCGCCGCCCGGGCTCCTTCCCCACCCGTTCCGGATAGGACAAAATCGCCCTCTGCTGCCAGTAGAGGGACTCTATCCATGCAGAGCCCCACTTCGCCAAAAGGATTGCCAGTACGAGGAGAACCAGCCATTCCACACAAATCACCGTCACATATCTTCAAAGGAGGGGTTTCCCCTATGAAACAGCTCCATCTCATGCCGGAGGGCTCCGGGGAAATCCTGGAGGTCAAAGTAGCGGATACCTTCTTCTCCCGCTTTCTCGGGCTCATGGGCAGAGCAGCGCTTCCCCCGGGGAGCGGGCTGCTCATCCTGCCCTGCAGCAGCATCCACATGCTCTTCATGCGCTTTTCCATTGATGCCGTATACATCGACCGTCAATACCGCATCCTAAAGACCGTAAAGGAACTCCGCCCCTGGATCGGCATCTCCGCAGCCACCGGCGCATGGGGATGTCTTGAGCTTCCGGCCGGGGAAATCCTCCGGCTGGGACTGGAACCCGGAAAGAAGTTATCCCTCATTTCATCTTCATGATACCACGCGGTTCTTTCCGCTTTTCTTTGCCGTGTAGAGATTCTCGTCCAGACGGTGATAGAAAGCAAGACAGTCCTCCCCGGGAAGGATCTCCGCCACCCCGAGGCTCGCCGTCACCGGACGATCCGGCAGCAGTTCCTTTTGGGAAATCGTCCGGCGTATGCGCTCTGCCACATGACATGCCTCTTCTAGCTTCACGCCCGGCAGTACCACCAGGAATTCCTCGCCTCCCCAACGCCCGGCGGCATCGCTTTGGCGAATGGATTCCATGAGAACCTTTGCCATGGTCTTGAGCACATTGTCCCCGGCCTCGTGTCCGAAAGTGTCATTGATGGACTTGAAATTGTCCAGGTCCAGCATGATGACAGAGACAGGCTTTCCTATGATCCGCATATCCTTCACACTCTGCTTGAGCCTGCTCTCAATTTCCCCTCGGTTGAAGAGTTCCGTCAGCCGGTCCTGGCAGGCCAGCACCACCAGCTTGCGGTTGGCAATCTCAAGTTCCTCAGCCGTCACGGTGATGAAACATGCCAGCCTTTGCGCCAGGGACATGTTATCATTCATCTCCATCTCTATGTCATCGGACTGACTGAGCTTCTTTACCTCACCCCTCATGGGGCTCTCCCGGAAGCCCACGGATACCAGTGTCATGTTCAGCATCTGTATGCGGCCGCCCTGGCGGTTGATCTCCCCGTGCGTATAGAGCCCTGCCACCGGCGCTATGTCCTGATACCGGTGAAGCTCATACTTCACAGATCCCTGCAGGAAAATACGACGGGTAACGCAGCTGAAAATAAGAATGGCTTCCGGCGTATCGCTCATGAGATTGTCCTGCATGCGCCGGGTATGCTCCAGAATTTCGCTGGTATCGCCGTAGGCAAGGCGCACATATTCCCCCTCGTTGCAGCTTGCGTTGAAGACCAGCGACCCGTCCTCCATATAGGCATCCGGCAGCCGCGCAAGACTTACCCCGTCCCGTTCCAGCATCAGCGGGAAGGTCAGGACATTCTGATGGAAGCGTTCATTGGGGTAGATCTTCAGGTACTTCTCGTAAATGGATACGGCAGGCTTGTTGTCCAACTCGCGTATGATGAGGTTTCCATGGGTTGCCGTGATCTTCATGGGCGTTCCCAGGGGCTTCCAGCCAATGCCCGCTTCCACGCGTATGGAGAGGGAGGGGCTCAGGAAGCAGACTGCCACCATGCCCGCATCAAGAATCGCATCGTCGGTGAATACATAGATATCTTCCCTCGGCGCGTAAGTATCTGCGCCTCCGCCAAAAACCGCCACCTCCGGGGAAAGCTCCGCCAGCTGCCCAAAAAATCCTTGGGCATTGAAACTCCGCAGGGTAGCCAGGAACTCGATTCCCACCAGATGCTCCATGTTCCGGCACTCTTCCAGAAAACTCGCCCCGTCTTCCACGGAATCCGTCCGATCCGAAAAGCTTCGCACCAAAAGCTTCGTATCCTCGAAGACCATGAAGCTCAGAACCGTGTTGTGCATCTCAAGCTTGCCTTCCATGATGCCGCCGGAGGAGGTGGAGCCCACGATGCATGCCCGCGGCAGGCGGCGGGAAATCTTCTCCGTCAGTTTCCTGAGCACTTCCCTGTCCGTCCAATGGGTGAATATGGATACCAAAATCGATGAATACTCCGCCGGACAAACCCTCCGGAATCTTTCCATGCAGCCTTCCAATTCACTCAGGGACTGTATGTTGCATATGACTTGTTTCATGATAGATTCCCATTCTTTCTTCAGACAATTGCACGACCTCTCATACTTAAGGATTCGACAAAACAATCTATTTTCCTTTTTACGAAAAAAGCCCTGCCTCAAAATTATTCGGGGCAGGGCCATCTTTTCTGTTTTGTTGATTATTACAAATACCGAATCCAGACATAAACGCTGCTGATGGCTATGGTCAAGGTCATGATGGGCAGGGCGATTTTCATGAACGCAAGGAAGGAAATGGGCTTCCCTCTCTGAGCCGCCATGGAAGCTACCACCACATTGGCGCTGGCACCGATGAGGGTGCCGTTGCCGCCGAGGCATGCACCGAGGGCAAGCGCCCACCACATAGGCGCCAGATCCGCAATGCCCATCCGCCCCATGTCCTGTATCAGGGGAATCAGTGTTGCCACGAAGGGAATGTTGTCAATGAAAGCTGAGGCAAAGGCGCTCATCCATAGAATGAGCATGGTCGTTGCCCCCTCGTTCCCCTTCGTGATCTTGATTGCCTCTGCCGCCAGCATCTCAATGACGCCGGTTTCCACCAATGCACCGACCAGAACGAAGAGTCCGGCGAAGAAGAAAATCGCCAGCCACTCAACCCTTGAAAGAGCCTTGGCAATCATGACCTCATTGCGGGCGTAGGAGATGAGCAGAAGAAGCCCGGCACCTGTCAGGGCAGCCGTCGCCGTCTCCAGGTGAAGCCTGCTGTGCAGGACAAACATCGTGATGGTCACAGCAACTGCAAACAGACATTTTTTGAGAAGCACGGGATCCTTGATCTGGCTCTTTTCATCAAAGTGCATCACCTTGTCCCGAAGTGCCGGCTGTGTAACCAGTTCCTTGCCGTAAATGAGAATCATCAGGGCTTCCACAATAATGAATATGATGATGGAAACCCCCGTCATATTGTAGATGAAATCCACGAAACTAAGGCCTACGGCGCTGCCGATCATGATATTGGGGGGGTCGCCGATCAACGTCGCCGTGCCGCCAATGTTGGAGGCCAGTATCTGGGAGATCAGGAACGGTTTGACATCCACCTTGAGCTGTGACGTGATGCTGAAGGTGATCGGCACCGTCAGGAGCACCGTCGTCACATTATCCAGAAGCGCCGAACACACTGCCGTAATGGTGGAGAGCGCCAAAAGAAGTGCCACAGGCTTCGCCTTGACCTTCTTTGCCGCCCAAATGGCCAAAAAATTGAAGAGCCCGGTCTCGCTGGTGATGCTCACGATGACCATCATGCCCATAAGCAGCCCCAAAGTATTGAAATCAATGTGACGAATGGCGGTTTCCTGATCGAGAATACCGAACAAAATCATGAGCATTGCCCCAAGGATGCCGACGATGGTTCGATGCACTTTCTCCGAGATGATAAGTGCATAAGCGGCTACAAAAACGATGACCGCTACTGCCGTACTATTCAAGGCATTTCCACTTCCTTCTGCTTATTTCAGAAACACATATGCGCGTTTGATAAAATTTCCCGAAAGCATCGGAGCTTCGGACGCTGGATATGCGGCTCCGTAAATATTTACTTTTTTGCTGCGCCCTATGTATGAGGCCGCTCCACCGGCGTCAGGATGATATTCTGTCCCTCCCGCCGTATCTGCATGGTGTATTCCTTGATGCCCTCACGAAAGAGTTCCATCTTGAGCTGCAAGAGTTCCCTGCCCAAACGATCCATGATGTCCGACGTGAGGCCTGCCCGCGCGAGATTCGCCGGCGGCTCGATCTCATCCTTCTCCCTGCGGCGCTTCTCCTCCTTCTTTTCTGCAGCCACAAACCTGGCCTCCAGGGTCTCTTCCTCCACATAATCCCGGAACATATCCTTGTCCGTGAGTCCCCGGGGAATTTTTTCCGCTTTCGGTTTTTTTGTCATCTTTGACATGAACTGTCACCTCAACCTTTCTGTGCGGCCTTTGCCCAGGAATCCCTAAGTCCCACCACGCGGTTGAACACAAGATGCTCCGGCGTCGTATCGGGATCCACTACAAAATACCCCGTCCGAAGGAACTGATAATGTGTTCCCTCCGCCGTCAGTTTCACGCTTGGTTCAATCAGCGCATCCTCTAAAATTTCCATGGAATTCTGATTGAGGGACTCGACGAACGCTTCCGGCACGTTGCCATTGTCATCGGTCTCCAAAAGGTAATCGTAGAGGCGGACTTCCGCCTTGATGGCAGTATTCGCTTCCACCCAATGGATGGTTCCCTTGATTTTCCTTCCCGCCGTGGGGCCGCCGCTCTTGGAATCCAAATCGCAGCTGCAGCGAAGTTCGATGACATTTCCGGAGGCATCCTTGATGACTTCCTCGCATTTTATGATGTAGGCATGCTTGAGGCGAACCTCTCCTCCGGGTTTCAGGCGGAAGAATTTTTTCGGCGCTTCCTCCATGAAATCCTCCTGCTCGATGAAGATTTCCCTGGAAAAAGGAAGGAAGCGGCTGCCGCCCCGCAGGGGATTGTTATCTGCCAAAAGATACTCCCGCCTGCCCTCCGGATAGTTCGTCAGCACCACCTTCAGTGGATGCAGCACTGCCATGACACGGTCGGCATTCTCATTGAGGTCATCCCTGATGCAATGCTCCAGCATGGCAACATCCACAAGGCTGTTGCCCTTGGCTACGCCGATTTCCTCACAGAATTTCCGAAGGGATGCCGGCGTGTAGCCGCGGCGGCGAAGCCCGCAAATGGTCGGCATGCGCGGATCATCCCACCCCCGCACATATCCCTCCTCCACAAGCTGGCGAAGCTTTCGCTTGCTCGTGACGGTATTCGTGAGGTTCAACCGGGCAAACTCGATCTGCCTGGGCCTGGTGTTCGCATCAAATCCCAGCGCCTCCAGCAGCCAGTCGTAGAAGGGGCGATGTTCCTCGAACTCCAGAGTGCAGACGGAATGCGTAATCCCCTCAATGGCATCGGAGAGCGGATGGGCGAAATCATACATGGGATAGATGCACCATTCTGTCCCGGTGCGGTGATGTTCCGCATGGGCAATGCGGTAAATGACCGTATCCCGCATGACCATGTTGGGGGATGCCATGTCGATTTTCGCCCGAAGCACCTTTGCACCGTCCGGGAACTCTCCAGCCTTCATTCGGCGGAAAAGATCGAGATTTTCCTCCACGGATCTGTTCCGGCAGGGACTCTCCTTGCCCGGCTCCGTCAGAGTGCCGCGGTATGCCCGGATCTCCTCTGCCGACAGATCATCCACATACGCCAGCCCCTTGCATATGAGTTCCTCAGCGTAATGGTAGAGCTTGTCGAAATAATCCGATGCGTAGAACTTGCGATCTCCCCAGTTGAACCCCAGCCACTTGATATCTTCCTGAATGGAGTCCACATACTCGGTATCCTCCTTCGTGGGATTTGTATCGTCAAAGCGAAGATTGCAGATTCCCTTGTTTTTCTCCGCCAGACCGAAATTCAAGCAAATGGATTTCGCATGGCCTACGTGAAGATAACCGTTCGGTTCCGGCGGGAATCGGGTATGGATGCCCTCCGTGTACTTACCGTTCCGCAAATCTTCTTCGATTGCATTCTGTATGAAATTGGGTGCCAGATTCATCTCCGCCATATTTCGTGCTCCTTATCCTCTCAAATATCCATCCTATCCTCTGTCCTGCATTTCTCGGCAATATAGCTCCGCAGACGCTCTATGCCAAGCTCCATGCGCTCATTCCTGGGTTCCAGGGAAGCTATGATATCATCCACATAACCGGCCTCCACGATGCGCTGCAACGTCCAACTGAAATTGATGTCATACACCCACAGAAGCCGTACCAGTTTGCGATCGCCATGGGTTCTGATCTGGTGGTAGTCCGCCTGCCCCCCTGCGACAAAAATCTCAATGAAATCGGGACTCACTTCCTGCCCCGCCTGCACCTTGATGAAATTCGGCGCACCTTCCATATCCGTACCCGTCAGGTACGGTCTCAGGACACGGTAGATATCCAGCTTGTCGGCATCCCGGATGATCTTCGCCATCCGAAGTTTTCGCCGATCCTCCGTGGGAGCGATCACGCGCTTGTTGTGGTTTCCGATGGCAAAGCGCACAAGCGCTTCGTCCTCCTCCGACAGCTCTTTCATGAAGGGGAGCTCCGAGAGAACCTTGAGGCCGAGATCCGCATGATCCTCCGACTGTGCGTCATTGAAGGTCCTGTAGAGAGAGTATTGGCGGAATCTGCCCACATCATGGAAGAGCCCCACGATCTCCGCCAGTCGCCTCTCATGCTCCCCAAGCCCCAGATGGACTGCCAGTTCACGGCAATGGGCTGTGACATACCCCGTATGCAGTTCCTTCAGGTGGATGCCGTTCTGTACCTCCGCATCCTCCGTATAGAAGGACTTCATATAATTCGCCATCCATGTGTGCATTTCCTTCCACAAATTTTTCATAGAGCTTCAAAGACCCCTTTGATGTATTCCTCCAGATTCGTCCGAATCGGCATGAGGTAAAGGCTGCTGCCCTGCTTGTCCGCAAATTCCATGACTCGTTTCGAGAAGGCAATGCTCCACGCGAGGGTCGGCTCGAAATTCATCGGAAAGACCACATTGTTCTTTCTCTCCCAATAGCTCTGGGAGCGGAGGGATAAGACGGGGGAAACGCCCCAGTAGACTTCCACTCCCTGCAGCATATCCTGATAGATTTCCAGATAGCGCATATCGAAGAAGGGCTGTGTGAAGAAGCCCGCCGCTCCCGCAAGCATCTTCCGCTGCACCCGTCTCCTTTCATGGCGCATGGAGCCGCGGTACTGATCGATGCCCGCAAAAACTCTCACCTCCGGCATCTCCGCACGGAACTTGCGGATCACATCGGTACTGGTCGTTGGAAAGGTCTCGTGCCCCATATCCTGGGGAGGATCTCCCTCGATGACCAGCACCTCCCGGATATGCTTCTCCCGCAGGAAGCCCTGCATGGAAAGGGGCTTTTCCAAATCCACATCCATGGCGCGGATATGAGGCATGGACACAGGGAAATACTCCTGGGCAATGGCCGCGCCTTCCCAGCTTCGGGTCTCAAAACGAAGCAGATCCGGTATGTTGATGATGTCAATCCTGTCCTTATATGATTGCAGAAACTCCAATTCCTCCCGCAACTGTTTTGGCTCCCTTGGAATCAGTTCCACAGAAACTCGTTTCACTTCGCTCATCCTCCTCGCCTTATGACACCGTGACTCCCATCAAAACAATCCTGTGATTCTTCCATTCCTGTCGATATCCATGTTCTCCGCCGCCGGCTTTTTCGGAAGTCCCGGCATGGTGAGAATGCTGCCGGTAAGAGCTACCAGGAAGCCTGCTCCGGCGGAAACGCGAAGTTCCCTCACCGTAATGCGGAAGTCTCTGGGACGTCCAAGTTTCGTGAGATCATCGGAAAGGGAATACTGGGTTTTTGCCATGCATACAGGCATCTTGTCAAAACCCAATTCCTCGATTTCACGGATCTGCTTTTCAGCCGTCTCCGTATAGTCCACGCCATCTGCTCCGTAGATTTCCCGAGCCACAGCCTCGATTTTGTTCATCACCGTGTCATTTTCATCATAAAGGAAATGGAAATCCGAAGGTTTCCGGATGGCGGCTTCCACCTTTTCCGCAAGCTCCAAGCCGCCTTCGCCGCCCTTGGCCCATACCTGGGAAAGGGCGGCTTCCGCTCCCATTTCCCGGCATTTCCCCTTGACGAACTCCAGCTCCTCCGCTGTATCCGTCGGGAAGGCATTGATTGCCACCACAGCGGGGAGGCCGAATTTCTTCACATTCTCGATATGCTTCGTAAGATTGGCAAAGCCTCTCTCCAGAGCCTCCATGTCCACCTTGGACAAGTCGGCTTTCGCCATGCCCCCATGCATTTTGAGAGCGCGGACGGTTGCCACAATGACCACGGCATCGGGATGAAGTCCGGCGAAACGGCACTTGATATTGAGGAACTTCTCCGCCCCGAGATCCGCGCCGAACCCAGCCTCCGTCACCACATAATCCGAGAACTTCAAGGCAAACTTCGTCGCCATGATGCTGTTGCAGCCATGGGCAATATTGGCAAAGGGCCCCCCATGGATGAAGGCCGGGGTTCCTTCCAGCGTCTGCACCAGGTTCGGCTTGATGGCATCCTTGAAGAGCAGCGTGAGCGCACCGGTGACATTGAGCTCCTTTGCGCGAACTGCACGTCCGCCGCGGGTATAAGCAACGACAATTTCCCCCAGTCGCTTCTTCATGTCTTCCAGATCTTTGACCAGGCAGAGAATCGCCATCATCTCCGAGGCCACGGTGATGTCAAAGCCCGTTTCCCTTGGGACTCCATGCGCCGTGCCCCCAAGGCCGACAACCACATGGCGCAGCGCCCGGTCATTGAGATCCAGCACACGCCTCCAGACCACCCGCCGCACATCGATATCCAGCGCATTCCCCTGTTGGATATGATTGTCGATGACTGCCGCCAGGAGGTTATGCGCCGTAGTGATGGCATGGAAATCTCCCGTAAAGTGCAGGTTGATGTCCTCCA